>CACIYC010000004.1 GCA_902590775.1 uncultured Prochlorococcus sp. | reverse complement strand
GACTTCTAAATGAGGGGAAAATACTAAATAGGCTGAAAGCATGTTTTTAGAAAACCTTTTTATTAACAAAAAATAAATCGATGAATGAATCGATGATCTTATGAAAATTCTTGTTGAATCTATTGCTATGCCTTGTTTAGGCTCTCTATAAGATTGTTTTTTGTTTTGTTAAAGGGACATGATCTAAAGCTCGCATTGATAAAGCAATTGCTTGTAGAACGATAATGAACTCCAAGCCAAGAAAAAATGGACTTTTAATACAACCTAACGAATAGCCTAGTCTTATAAATCTTTTATAAGGGTAGAAGTAAACGTGGTTTTAGAATTGCTAGAGACAAAGAAAGAAGGCTTATCAATAATATGCATGAGATGACAATATTTTTACTAATTGAAGGAAGATCCCATCTAATAAAACTGGCAAGTTTTTTCTTTCTCTTAAACCAAGATGAAAAATTAGTAACTTGTCAGGGGAGCGATATCCAGAAGTGGAGGTTAAAACAGAAAATAAGGTATATTCCTTCTTTTTGATTTAATGAAATTTACAATTAGCAAAAAGCTAGTACTGTTAAGGGTAGTGTTAATTTAATGTTACGGTAAATGTTAGGGTATTTCTTGTCAAAAAAGTCGTCATGAATAAGTTTCGTAAGTTTTTCATCATTACATTTTGCGTAGCAGCATTTGTTCTTTTGGTTTACCTCATACAGATGTATGGGATTGAACCGCTTAGGAATGCAGTGGAAGGAATGGGCATCTGGGCTCCTTTGGGAATAATGCTACTTCGAGGTATCAGCATAATTTTGCCTGCTTTGCCTAGTTCAGCATATTCACTTTTAGCAGGCTCTCTTTTGGGGTTTAAAACTGGATACATAACAATTGTTTGGGCGGATTTTGTTTTTTGTCAAGCGGCATTTTTTATAGCAAGAAATTACGGGCGTGATCCAGTTCGACGCTTGGTTGGAGTTAAAGCAATGAAAAGAATTGAAGGGTTTAATCAAAATCAACTTGAGGGAAATTTTTTCTTAATGACAGGACTCTTGATGACTGGACTTTTCGATTTCCTTAGCTATGCAATAGGAATAGGTGGAACTCGTTGGCGACTATTTACCCCTGCTTTGATTGTAAGTCTTTTGATTAGTGATTCGATAATAGTCGCAGTCGGTGCTGGAGTCAGTCAGGGTGCTGGATTAATGCTTGGAGCCGCATTACTTGGTATGTTTTTACTTGCTAGTATTGCTGGACTAACAAAAAAGAAGGTTAAAACTAGTCATAAATAAAAAATTTAATAGAAAAATCATTATTTGGAAAAGCCTTGTGATTTGTATTTTGTTTTTAAATCAGTTTTGCAAAATATGATTTTTTTGCATTTCTTTTTATTGAGGCAAATTGAATTGGTTTAAATATTTTTCTATATTTCAACAATCTGCGCTAGCAATGCCCATACCAAGAACGGCTCCCAGAGGAATAGACCATCCATAAGATTCTTTCTTAGAAAGGACAGCTGCCAGACCACCTCCTAGCAAACCACCGGTTGTTTTGCTTGATGCATTCGAGCATCTTTGCTGTTCTTGGTTAGATATATAACTATTTCTATGAGTTCTTAATCCATCTTTCCTTCTGAGGTGTTGATAATGCTTATATCTGCTAGCAGAACGCCACCTTTGAGAAGTGCATGGAATCTCAATTTGCTCCTTAAAGTATTTGACGAATCCAGGAGAAAACTCATTGCCTGGAACATATTCTTCACGGTATATAGTCTTAAAACAAGAATGTTCTGATGTGTAGCCAAACCTATATACATCAGCATTAGATGGCAAAGGCGTTAAGAGAATAGAGCTAACAAGAAGAAGATGCAGTCTCATTTTTCACCTCTGCTATTGCTATGTACGAATTCTAATACTTCAAGATGGTTTAATGTAGAGAAATTATTTCTGTAACTATTATAGCGAGAAAATACCTATTCCATTTTGAAAGTTGTTTGTTAAGTAGATATTTATTATAGAGTTAATTGATAACGTCTAATATTTAATTTAATGTTTTTCTAGAGATTTGATTAAACTCATCCACATCTCTAATCTACCACCAAGAAAGAAATAGCTTTCATTATCAAATAAATCCTTATCAAACTTGATTAATTTATCTAGAGATATTGCTAATTCTTTAGCGTTCTCAACAAAATCTACATTGGGAGAATCATGCAGTGGGCTTATGTTTAATTGAGAAGAGTCTAATAATGTAATTAATGGAATACCCATATATAATGCCTCAACAGCGGCCGATGTTATTATACTCGTAAAAGTAAAACTGCTTTCTTTTAGTAATATCTTTAGTGGCATATTACTGACTTTGAAATCTAAACCTGAGTAGTACTTAGTTTCGATATTACAAAGAGGGTGTGGTTTGAAAATTACATTTAAATTTATTTGTTTTAATTTTAAGGATTCTTCTAATGTAATCAATTGTTTATGTGTCAAATCTCTATTTGCATCTCCAAGAACGAGCAGTGTTTTTATTTCTTTTTCATTTATTGAAAAAGTATTATGCTCTTCTACAAATTTTTTATTACTTTCTAGGTAAAGATATCTTAAGGCTTCGACTTTATATATATTTTCTATTTTTATATTAGATTCTATTAGCTTTCTATATGAATTAGGTCCATTTACAGCTATTGCATCTGGCAATTTTGCTAAATTAGAAGACTTGTTTTTATATGTTCTTTCGTCTTTAAAATAACTAATATCCCAAAATGGTATTGTAGCGTGAATAACTCCTATAATTGAGTTTTGATGGTATTTTTTCCAAGAATCTATAAGAGCCATCTCCCAAGCTTGGTATTCCATTAAATAAAAGCATTTTGAATTATTTTTAACTCTTGGGATTGCATTCCTCATTAACACATAGTTTAATATGCTTGATAATGAACTTGGACCTAAAAAGCTTTCTTTCCATTGCTCATTAAGTAAATAAGATATATTTATATCTTTTATTGGATGCAAACGTAAATAATTTTTTAAGTAAAACCATTTTAATGCAATTTTCTTCCATAATAAAACAGTCTCTATGATTACATTAAAACTAAGGAAACAATCAAGTGTTGTATGACTTGATTGTTCTTCAATATTAAACTTATTTATTGCAACAGCAGCTTCTTTTGAATTGGGAATTTCTTTCCCAGGTACATACAAATGCAACCAGCTTATAGCAATACCTTGATCAATTAGTTTTTGAGGTAAATCTGTCCAGTAGTTTGAGAAGAATTGGTCTTGTCTATAACTTTTAGGATCTATATTAAATAGATAAGATACAAATAAAAATTGTGATTCAAAGTTTATAAATTTTTCTTTACCAATGCCTATAAGATCTTTCTTGATATATATGTATCTTATAAGCCATGATAGAGATTTTAATAATGGCGGTAGGATAGAATATAGCCTATATCTTATTTTAATATTTGCTTTTGTTTTTCTATTAGATTTGATTTTTATATATTTGAAATTGCAGTTATACTTTCTTGCAATAGAACTAATAGAAGGGATGATTAATTTATTTTCAGATATAAGTACTATATTTGTGAAATCATTACTTTGACACCATAAATCTAATGCAAGCAATCGTATTACTTCATTGTATACAGGTGACAACGTATTTCTACTCTCAGCTATCAAGTTTACCCACCACTGACTGTAGTCTTCAGTTAATTTAAGTTCATCAATGATGTTTTTTTTTAAGTATCTTTTATTACCTAATTCGTAAACCCATTTCAAATATTGACTTCGTATAGAAGCCGAATTGTCTTCTATTATTCGAGGAATTGATATTATTTGCTTGCTTTCATCTGAAATATAACTATCCCATAGGATTCGGTATTCATAACTATAACTTTCAAGGTTATAATTACCGCTAAGAATTGCCACTGTCTTCATCTTTAGTCTGAAGTATATTTATTATTTAAAACTATTATATCTAAATTAATTTATTTTGCCGTTATTTTGTTTTTTCTTAAATTATTTCTTTTGACTCTTTATCGTATCTTTCTTATGATCATGAGTTGTTGATGTATCTATAAACAATAAGATGTTTTGTATACCTTTCTAGATAGCTTTTGATTAAGAGAGATTGAATTTATTTCCATATGTATTAATTCTAGAGTATCCTTTTATAATGGAGCAATCAATTAAATGCACAAACGATCCGCCTTCTATACCAAGAGCTTGGGAAGCATTTAAAGCTCATACATCGATATTTGCATGTATTTATATTGCTGCATTAGCTTTAAC
This sequence comes from uncultured Prochlorococcus sp., assembly GCA_902590775.1. GTDB lineage: Bacteria > Cyanobacteriota > Cyanobacteriia > PCC-6307 > Cyanobiaceae > Prochlorococcus_E. The sequence goes on along the minus strand of CACIYC010000004.1, from coordinate 64,898 downwards.
GATAATTGATTACTTAATTACTTTTATTGTAAGTAACTTTTTTTATTACTCAATCAATGGAAGCCAATTTTTAATTCTTAATGCCGATCTTTTTGGGTTCTTGTTTTCTTTGCCAGTTACTATTGTTAATAGTTTGGTAGGAATTCTTATCGTTGCTGTGCCTGCAGTTTATTTTTCATCGGGAGAAGTTTTGACCATTGGTAAATTATTATCCATCATTAGAGTTCGGTTTTGGAGATTTATATTAGCAGGTATTTTTTGGTCTATTGCTTTGGTCTTTGGGTATTTATTTTGCATAATACCTGGTTTAATTCTTTCTATTATAACTCCAATCTATGTTAATAAGATTTTTACTACAGATTTATCTATTTTACAAGCTAGTGAAGCCTCTTGGCAGGCTTTCTTTAAATCAGATAATGCAATATCGTTTCTTGGTATAAGTTTGTTTGTTGCAGTTTTGGCATTAGCATTTACAATATCCACTTGTTTTTTAGGCGTTGTAATTGCAGCTCCTATGAGTTGCTTCTATTTACAGCATTATGCTTATTATAAAGGAATACTTAGGTAAATATATTTTTATTTATTATCTGGAAAAACATTAATTCCTAACTTATATGTCAGGGTTAATCTAATCATCCAGTAAAATATTAATAGAAGTATTGTACACATTATATTTTTTGTAGTTACTATTCTTGGTATTAAAATCCTTTCTTTGAAGGATAGAATTGACCAAACTATAAGTGTAAAAGCAAAAAAAGGTCCAAATAAATGTAGAGTTATCGATTGTATAAAATCACCATTAAGAGCTGCACTAGTTGCTCTAGTAAGATAACATGATGGCCCAGGTATATTTGTAATCATCCTAATTGGACAAGAAAACCCTGGTAATAATGGATTATTTCCTTTTATCCACAAGTATATTGTTAAAAAGGTTGGAACCAATGAATTAAACCTTTTTAATTTCATGTTTATCTATAGTTAACGCCAAGTAATATTATTCTAATATAGAAACTCATAGAAAAATTTTCTAGTATATAGGTCTTTATTTATATCTTTCGATTAAGTAATTTTCTATTTGAATGACCATGTCTTATTTCTTTTGTATTAAGTACTGTATAGATAGAGATTGTATATACAATAATTGCTACAATATTAAATACTTGAGTGAGTGAATCATTTACTATATTTCCTATAATTACCGCATTTAATGCTAGCAATATCGAAAATACTTGAATATTATTCATTTGATATCTCTGTAGATTATAATTCTTGTAAAGGTCTCTAATTATTCTCCAATAGCTGTAAACAAGTAAGGTTAGGCCTAAAACCCCTACTAAGGCAATAATGCTTATAATGTAATTATGGCCGACCACATCTTTAGCTGCTCCTCCTAGCAGTAATTTTGAAAGGTCATTTGAGAAAATATTGTAAAACTGATTCCATATCTCAAGCCTAGGACTCTGCTGCCCATCTTGTATCTTCCCTCTAATTACGTGAAAAAATGTATTTATTATTCCACTAGATATATAAACCAAAAATGATGCCCATGTTATAATAATCAGTGAGTTTTTGTTGAGTTTAAGTGTTAGTAGAGTCCTTATTGTATAAACTAATATAAAGATTGTAAAAGTAATTGCAATTGAAAGACCAGTAGCAGCCCTTCCTATTTGAAAAGAATACATTAATATATATATACCTAAGATAGCAAATATTGATTTTTTCTTAAGGAAATTTGAAGAACCTAGTATAAAAAAACATAGTGATGAGCCAAGTATTACTATTTCCGGATAGCCAACATTTGCATGATATATTTCATATCCATATAATATGTGATACTTATTATATAAATTGGCCAAGTCGTCTTTATTGTTAAAATAATAAATAAAGTGAAGAGAAGCAAAAGAAGCTAGGCTAAGTATAAATGTATAAGGTGTAATGTAGTTAGATGATCTTATTATTGATGGTAAAGCAAGAAGGAATAGAGCAGGTATAATTAATTGAATAAGCCTTGTTATAGGAAGATCATTGATAAACCCGATTGCCGTGAATATTGATAGGAGAGACAGAACTATTTGATATTTTCTCTTAAGAATATTCTTAATTATTGGAGATGATTTCCATATGACAAGAATTGCAATAGCAGCAAATGAGATTGGAAGCGGGATTTTTGGTGCATTTGTTGGGTGTGCTACTTCTTGCAAAAATATAATTGAACCATTGCTTAGGTCAAAAAATATAGGAAGAGCTGCGGTGGAGCAAAGTATTAGATTTAAAATTGTTGTTAATTTAATCTTCATTTTGATCTTTTATTGGTGAATTATTTTTTGTAAAGTGGAAATACCTTGTTTAGAATTAATTAATCGCACTAATAGGCCATATTTTTAAGATAGTAGATTTTAATTCTAAATACATTTCTTGTTCAGATTTAAGCATTCTATTCTCTCTGCTATACCTAAAATTTTCTTCTTGAAACATTACGAGAATAAATACTATTTGCAATCTTTTTTATTCCCAGTATGGGTCATATGAAAAATCAACTTTAAGGTTGCTTCCATTTGTTCTAGGTATTGAATGGATACATGCCCGTAGTACTTCTCCATTTACTTCTATTTCGCAAGCACCACAACTTCCGGTTAAACAACCAGTTGGAATTGAAATGTCCGCTTTTTTAGCTTCTAAAAGCCAATCTTCGCCAGAGCAAGCAAAGGTCGTTTTACCATTTGGCCATTTTATTTCTATAGGTTGTGATCTCATATATTTAATATTTGATCTAGTTCAATATGCTGTTCAAAAGTATCTGTGAGTAGGTTAATTAACTGTTCTCTTTTTTTTCTATGATTTTGATTAATAATTGGTAAAGGTGCAAGGCATTTTTGGGCTCTAATGTGATTAATCCAAATTCTTCGCCAAGTACCATTCTCAAAGATTCCATGCAAGTAAGTTCCCGCTATATTCCCTTGTGCATTTACCCATCCCAGATCATCTTCCTGGCAAATCTTTTTAACTTTATGATTTAGTGGGTTACTGATAATGCTTTTCCCGTGATGTAATTCAAAACCATAAATGTCTGAAAGTTCTGGCCAGTTAATCTTTGTATGTTTTTTAGTTAGGGATTTCTCTGATTTGAAAATAGTTTTTATAGGCAAAAGGTTTAGGCCATTGAAGGAATGATTAGAGGAGTCTTGATTGAAATGCTCTAGGCCTAATGGGTCTTCCAATTCCTCCCCTAACATTTGTAGGCCTCCACAAATCCCAAAAATGTTGCCGCCGGAGAAAGCAAAATCTTGAAGTTGTTTCCCTAGTCCACTTAAATGAATTTTGTTTAAATCCTTGATAGTTTGTTTGCTGCCAGGAATAATTACAGCAGAAGGATTGCCAAGAAAATCTCCTGGTTGAATCCATTTTAAATTAATTGTAGATTCTGCTTCTAAAGGGTCTAAATCCGAGAAATTGCTAATAGAAGGTAATTTAATTACGGCTATTTCAATTTCAATATTTTTCTTAATTGGTTTCCTTTCAAGTAAATCTAAAGAATCTTCAGGCGGGAAGATTTCGTTTAACCAGGGCAGAATACCTAGAACTGGTATTTTTGTTTCTTCCTCAATCCACTTTCGACCTTCATCAAATAATGAAATATCTCCTCTAAATCTATTGATGATAATTCCTTTTATTAATTTTCTTTCATCTGGATTAAGAAGAGAAAGAGTTCCAATTAATTGAGCAAAAACTCCTCCTCTTTCAATATCAGCAACTAATATGCAATTTGATGATAAATATGTTGCCAATTTCATGTTTGTTAAATCCCTGTGCTTAAGGTTTATTTCTACAGGACTCCCTGCTCCCTCTAGTACTAGCCTGCTATCTTTGTATGTTTCCTTTAGTTTGTTTAGGCCTGTTTTGATAGCTTCCCATCCAGAACTGAACCAATCGTCGTAATAGTTTGAGGCTGTTGTAATACCAACACTTTTACCTAGATGAATTACTTCACTTTTACAGTCTCCCTGCGGTTTCAATAAGACAGGATTCATTGCACATAAAGGCTCTAGTCCTGCTGCCCAAGCTTGTACAGCTTGGGAATAAGCCATTTCACAATTATTTTCATCAACCCAAGCGTTATTGCTCATGTTTTGTCCTTTAAATGGCAAAGGCGTCTCCCCTCTTCTATATAAATATCTACAAATTGCAGTTGTAATTAAAGACTTTCCAGCTCCGCTAGAAGTCCCTAGAACCATTAGAGAACTGGAAGTTGAGATTGACGATTTCACGTGAAAAAGAAATTTCTTAAGATCCAATTAGTCAAAAGTTCAAAAACAGAGGCTTTTTGATTCGCTAAGTTGGGTTCATTTCTTAAAATGAGTCGACCTAGTGGCGTTAGTCTCACTTTAGAGGTGAGTCCTTGCCCATCAACTTCTCTTCTTAGAAGACCTATTTTGATTAACCATAAAAGGCTATCTTCTATTTTTTCTTCACTTCTTGGCTTATAGAAAACATTGGCAATATATTTTTCCTTTTTTTTGAAAATGTCTTCTGCTGATAATCCTGAAGTTTGAATATGTTGATAAAAATTTGAATTTAAGGGAAGGCATTTTATAGCTCTAAGGCTTCTGTTAATAATATGCTTATCAATAAAATCCATTTCTTTTGTTTTGTGTTAATTCTTGCTTCGGCTTCTAAGGCCAGAAAGTCTTTGCTAAAAAGGTTTGGAATTGATCATTTAGTAATCGTAAGCGAAATTAATGAGGACGAAATATCTCATTGCAATGTCAAGAAATTAGTTGAATTGCTTGCAATTGCGAAGACTGAATCTGTTGTTTCAAAAATTTTATTAGATGCTTCGACTGTTAATCATGAAAATACAGCAATAGCTGTTTTGGGTTGTGATTCATTGTTTGAGTTTAATGGTGAGGTATTTGGTAAACCTCGAAATGCAATAGAAGCTTCTGATCGATTGTCAAAGATGTCTTCTAAAAGTGGAATTCTGCATACTGGCCATTGTTTCATGTATAGAAAAATTTGTACAAATAGAGATAGAGAGAAAAGTTTTAGTGGAATTATTAAAAATGTAATTAGTACAAAAGTTAACTTTTCTAGATTAACTGATGCTGACATTGTTAATTATGTTCAGACAGGAGAGCCTCTTAATTGTGCGGGTGGATTTGCTTTAGAGGGGAAAGGATCTGTTTTCATTGAAAGTATTGAAGGTTGTTATAGCAATGTCATAGGCCTTAGCCTTCCATGGTTGCGGAATGCTTTATCAAAAGCTTTGATTCCTTTATTTGATTAAGTAAAACAGAATCAAAAAAAGCCCCCAAAACTTGGGGGCTTTTTTATTGCAAATTTTATTGATATTTTAATCTAAGTCAGGCATGGAAAGAGCTGGTTCAGTCTTTCTATCAATACCTTTCTCAAATCCACCTGCAGCTGCTCTTGCTCGACCAGCATGCCAAAGGTGACCAACAAAAGTAAACCAACCAAGGAAGAAATGAGCTGATGCAAGCCATTGGCGAAGGTTAACAAAGTTAACTGCATTAGGCTCGGTAATGATTCCACCAACAGAGTTGATAGAAGCGTTAGGTGCATGAGTCATATATTCAGCAGCTCGACGAACTTGCCAAGGCTGAATATCATTTTGGATTTTATCTAGGCTTAATCCATTCTCTCCTCTTAGTGGCTCTAGCCAAGGCCCTCGGAAGTCCCAGAAACGCATTGTTTCTCCACCAAAGATAATTTCTCCAGTAGGAGAGCGCATTAGGTACTTACCTAGTCCTGTTGGACCCATAGTTGTTCCAACATTAGCTCCAATTCTTTGATCTCTTACAAGGAAAGTGAAACTTTGTGCTTGAGATGCTTCAGCGTTTGTAGGGCCGTAAAACTCAGATGGATAAGCTGTGTTGTTAAACCAAACAAATGTTGATGCATAGAAACTTGCTACACATAAACCACCTAATGCATAACTAAGCAATGCTTCACCATTCCATATGAAAGCTCTTCTAGCCCAGCCAAAAGGCTTTGTTTGCATATGGAAATGACCACCTAAAAGCTCAATGATGCCTAGGTAATAATGACCGCCAACAATATCTTCAACAGAGTTAACTCCAACCATATTTCCTCCACCTCCCCAAGGGGTTTGGAAAAGGTAACCAAAGATGATACCTGGATCTGTAGTTGGAGTTATTAAGCGGACTTCACCCCCGCCTGGAGCCCATGTGTCATATAGACCACCAAGGAACTGCCAGTTAATTGCAAAAGCTAATGAGCCTAATCCAAGGACACATAAATGACGACCAAGGATGGTTGTCATTTGATCCTTATCTCTCCAATCAGTTGAGAAAAATGGGAACTCTGCTTCTAATTTTTCAGGGCCAGCTAGAGAATGATAAATTCCTCCAAATCCAAGAACAGCTGATGCTATTAGGTGAACAACACCTGCTTGGAAATAAGGCATTATGTCAACTACTTCTCCGCCAGGTCCTATGCCATAACCAAACATGGCTACATGAGGAAGAAGTATTAAACCTTGCTCCCACATTGGCTTGTCAAAGGTGAAATGACTCACCTCATAAAGCATCATTGCTCCTGCCCAGAACACCATTAGTCCTGTATGAGCAATATGGGCTCCTAATAATCTTCCAGAAAGATTGATTAAACGAGCGTTACCTACATACCAGGCATAACCAGTTTCCTCAATGCTCTGGTTAGGAGCTTTTAAAAGGCTATTAAAGGGCGTTTCCACGTGGGAGTACCTCCTCAGGGAATACAAAGTTTTCGTGTGGCTGATCCACAGAAGACATCCAAGCTCTCATACCTTCATTCAAAAGTATGTTTTTGGTATAGAAAGTTTCAAACTCAGGGTCTTCAGCAGCTCTAATTTCTTGGCTTACAAAGTCATATGCCCTTAAATTTAAAGCCAGACCAACGATTCCAATAGCAGCACACCACATACCCATAACAGGTACAAATAGCATTAAGAAATGAAGGAATCGTTTGTTTGAGAAAGCAATACCGAAAATCTGACTCCAGAACCTATTTGCAGTGATCATGGAGTAAGTCTCTTCTTCTTGAGTAGGATCAAAGGCTCTGAAAGTTGTACTTTGAGCTTTTCCACCTGAATAGACGCTTGTGTCCTCATACAGGGTGTTTTGTACTGTTGCACCGTGAATAGCACAAAGAAGAGCACCTCCAAGAATTCCAGCAACACCCATCATGTGAAATGGATTCAGCGTGATGTTATGGAAACCTTGAATAAATAAGATAAATCGGAAAATAGCTGCCACCCCAAAAGAAGGAGCGAAGAAAAAGCTGTGTTGCCCTAAAGGATATATAAGGAAACATGCACAATAAACAGCTATAACAGCTGAGAAGGCTAGAGCGTTATAAGGCCTTATGCCTACAAGTCTTGCGATTTCAAACTGACGTAGCATGAAGCCTATAAGGCTAAAAGCGCCGTGAAGAACAACGAAATTCCATAGTCCGCCTAGTTGAAGCCAGCGAACAAGACTGCCTTGAGCTTCAGGTCCCCATAGGAACAAAAGACTATGACCCATGGCATCGCCAGGGGTACTAACTGCAGCAGTAAGGAAATTACATCCTTCTAGATAAGAGCTGGCAACACCGTGTGTGTACCAGGAAGTTACGAAGGTTGTGCCTAGAAACCATCCACCGATAGCCAAATAGGCAGTAGGGAAGAGAAGAAGACCAGACCAACCAACAAATACGAATCGGTCGCGTTTAAGCCAGTCATCGAGGACGTCAAACCATCCTCTATCTTGGGCGCCACCAACAGCGATCGTCATGAGAGCAACGTTGCTGAACTTTTGGGATACGCTCGAGACTTTAACAATTCCAAAACCCAACCGGGGAAATTATTTATCAGATGAAACCCCTTGTTGTATTGCTAATTAAACAAAGCAATGTCTTTTCATGTGTTTTTTATGTTTTTTACACTGGTTTAATACACAATAGCTTTCAGTTGTGACCTGTTATGTCGGCTGATCTCATGGAGTCATCGAACAACTCCGATTCAATGGAAAACTTCCTTGAACAAATTGTTAATGGTTCTAAAAAAAGATCCAATTACATAGTCGCATCAATGCTGAGTATTGGTGGAATTGGTTTTTCTTTGGCTTCATTGTCAAGCTATTTTGGTAAGGACTTGCTCCCTTTGGGTAGTCCATCGACTTTGATTTTTGTCCCTCAGGGATTGTTCATGGGCTTTTATGGTGTTCTAGCAATATTTCTTGCGTGTTATTTATGGGCTTTAATTAGGGTTGATTATGGTTCTGGACTTAATCGTTTTGACAAAGCAAAAGGGATCTTATCTGTTACTAGACAAGGGTTCTTAGAAGAGATTAATATTGAGATCCCTATTGAAGACATACAGGCAGTCAAGCTGGAGATCAGAGAAGGATTTAACCCAAGGAGAAGAATTGTTTTAAGGCTCAAGGGCCGCAAAGATATTCCGATAAGCGAAGTTGGCGGGCCTCAGCCACTTTTATTGTTAGAGCAGGAAGGTGCTGAACTGGCAAGATTTTTGGGAGTTAACTTGGAAGGCTTGTCTACTAATTGATTTTCTGAGCTTTGAATTGGGAAATGCGAAAATTAATCTTTTCTAAATACTTTTTTTTAAGCATACTTATTCTTTTTAATATTTTTGGCTGTTCTGCACCAAAAAAATCAAAAGATGAAACTTATTGTTTTTATTTAGGGACACCTTGTATTCGCAAAAATGTTCAAGTTGAAATGATTACAACTAGAGGCAGAGTTGTTTTTGAATTAAATGGCAATTCTGCACCAGTTACTACAACTAATTTTATTTTTTTAGTTAAAAAAGGATTTTATGATGGAACTTCTTTTGATAGAGCTATAAAGAAACCTTTCCCATTCGTTATTCAAGGAGGTTTCAAGGATTCTGAAGTAAATATAGATAATACAATTGATAAACTTAGTGAAAGTTATTTTGATAAAGAAAGTGTTAATTTAAGACCAATACCTCTTGAAATAAAGCTTAGGGGAGACGAGTCGCCTCTTTATAATAAATTTGTTAGGAATAATGGAAATTTTAATAGGATTATCTTGACTCATCAAAGAGGATCTTTGGCAATGGCAAGGATGCAAAGATTAGATTCTGGAAGAATTAAGTTTTACATAGCTTTAAAAGATTTGCCTGAGTTAGATGGAAGATATGCTGTTTTTGGAAAAGTTATAAAGGGTATGAATATTGTCGATAAGATTAAAGAAGGGGATGTCATTCTGAGAATGAAAGAACTTATTAAGTAACTGTTTTATATATATTTGATTGATTCTTAAAAAAAATTAAGTTGGTAAATTGTTTTACATGCTTGATGATTTTAACATTTCTGTATTAACACCAGAAGCTCTTTCTAAAGCAACCTTGCCAGTTCTGGCTATCTCAAGTATTCCATATGGTCTCAGAAGCTTTTCCAAGGCAACTAGTTTGCCTGGATCACCTACAACTTCTAATGTAAGTGCATCGTATGAAACATCTACAACTTTTGCTCTAAAAACTTGAACAAGGTCAAGAATATTTGTTCTTTGGTCGTTATTTACTGCAACTTTTAAAAGCATTAACTCTCTTTCTACTGCTGGCAATGTTGTTAAATCAATGACATTAATGACATTGATTAACTTGTCTAATTGCTTTGTCATTTGTTGTAGGGCTTGATTATCTCCTTCTACTACCATTGTTAGTCTGGAAATGCCTGGTTCCTCTGCAGGCCCAACTGCAAGGCTATCGATATTAAATCCTCTTCGAGCAAACAGACCAGAAATTCGGCTAAGAGCCCCTGATTGATCTTCTACAAGTACAGAAAGAGTATGCTTCATGATTATTTTATATTGCCTCCTGAATTGTTTTTCAACCAATCTAAAACGTATTCGTTGAAGACGCTTGGAGATTCATCATGAGGACAATGGCCAGTATTTTCAAAAACAATCAATTTTAGCCAAGGATATTGCTTGCTTATTTTTGTACCAATTTTCAATGGGACTAATTGGTCTTGTCTTCCCCATACTACAAGTATTGGAATAGGATTTGGAGATGAAATAAGGCTCTCTAGTAAAAATGGAGCTTTCAAAGAATCTTTACGTGTCGCCATCCCTATGCACATTAATCTAAGTGCTCTTGGTGCAAATTTCTTTTTTGCAGGCTCGATAATTATTTTTTTTAGGTCTTTATCTTTTTTTGTTGAATGATGATATGCAAATTGAATAGCAATATCGATTAGTTTTGTTCTTAAAATAAAAGGAATAAGTATTTCTAATGGGAGTATTTTGTAGAAAATCTTTATTAAAGTATTCCTAACTAATGTAATTGATCTTGGTACTTTTCTTTTTATATTACTTATTAAGGCAGGATCAGGCAAGGGTGCTGCTATTGTTGATTTTACAAGTTCTGGATTAAAGGTAGCTGTAGTTAAAGCAACAAGACCTCCAAGAGAATTTCCTACGAGAACGGCTTTCCCATTCTTTTGTGTGTCAACAACTTCTTTTAAAAATGCAGCTACTTGCTTAGCCCAAAAATTATTGTCTAGTTTTTTAATCTTTTTAGGACCTGGTTGTTCAGAATTACCAAATCCTATTAGATCTAAGGAAAAAACTCTAAAGCCTTTATTTGCAAAATAATTTGCGTTATACCTCCAATGCGAACTACTGGCTCCAAATCCATGGAGAAATAAGAGTGGATTTTTGTTTTCCATTCCTAACTCTCGCCAATGGCAATTAAATCCTTCCCATTCCCAAAAAGCAGACTCTCCCCAATCAGTATTGTTTTTAGGTGAGATTGTCTGATTCACTTTGGATTGTTTAGCATTAAATGTTTTGAGTATTTATTATTTTTATTACATCAACAATTTCAGCTTTTAAGCTAGTACTGAGATTTATACATCAGAAATTACTTTTTAGTCAATTCTGAGAAGATACTAATGGATGTTTTTGATTAATCGATTTATTGCTTTTGGATCAAAATTGCTTGGGTATTTAAATGCTAGGGGTTTAAATAGTTACATGATTCAAAATCTTTAACAAATGGCTTCAGAGATTTTTGGTACGGCTGCGATTTTTTGGGTATTGATTCCTGCAGGACTCATAGGAGGTGCTCTTTTGCTTAAGATTCAAGGAAAATGATTTTTCTCGCAGTCAAAATTGCTTACTATTAAGCTTCTGACTGGAAATGAATTCTGGGATGAAGGTTTTAATTATTGGTGGCACTGGAACACTTGGTAGACAGATAGCCAAAAAGGCTATAGATACTGGTGTTCAAGTAAGATGCATAGTTCGGAGGCCTAGAAAAGCCTCTTACTTGCAGGAGTGGGGTTGCGAGTTGACCCAAGGAGATTTGCTTAATATAAAGTCTCTTGAATATTCGTTGGCAGGAGTAGATGCAGTAATAGATGCATCTACTAGTAGGCCTGATGATCCACGAAGCGTTTATGAAACTGATTGGCAAGGAAAGTTGAATCTCTTTAGATCTTGTGAAAAAGTTGGTGTTAAAAGAGTTATTTTTCTTTCCTTATTAGCAGCAGAGAAATTTAGAAAAGTTCCTTTAATGGATATCAAATTCTGTACTGAGCGTTTATTGGAAGATTCCTCGTTGGACTTCACTGTCCTCCAAGGTGTTGCTTTCATGCAGGGTGTTATTGGACAGTTTGCTATTCCAATCTTAGATAGTCAGCCAGTATGGATAAGTGGAAATCCGAGTGAAATTGCTTATATGAATACAGAGGATATGGCTTTATTTGCTGTTGCGGCTTTAAATAAGCCCCAGACAATCAGAAAAAGTTATGCAATTGTTGGGCCCAAGTGTTGGAAGAGCGAAGACGTTATTAGCTTGTGTGAAGGTTTTAGCAATAAGAAAGCAAAAGTTTTACGAGTATCCCCATTTCTTATCAAGGTTGCTAAAACCTTGGTTTCTTTCTTTCAATCGAGTTTAAATGTGCTAGAAAGGCTTGCTTTTGCTGATGTTAGCGGAAGTGGTGTAAAACTTGATGCACCAATGGAGGACACTTATAGAACCTTTGGATTAGATCCTTCTAAAACTACAACATTAGATTCTTACATCAAAGAGTATTACGACATAATCCTGAAACGGCTTAGAGAGATGGAGGCAGATCTAAATAAAGAACAGAGGAAGAAACTTCCTTTTTAGGCAAGACACTTGAAAAAAAATAGTTTATCTGTACTATTTAGTAAGACTCTCTTTAGTTATGTCAGCTGTACAAGTAAGGAATTTGAATAGAAGGTTGGATAATCTTGCTTCTGAGGCAACTCTGGAGTTGAATAAGGTTTGTGGAAATGAATTATGGAGAAATATTGGGTTTGAGGCAGTTGATGGTTTAAAGGATGCTGATTTGAGAGCGATGGCAAATTATTATTATGGACAACTTCAAACAGTTAGAGAGCTGCAAGAGATATTGAGCTAGTAACGATCAATTCTTAAATCTATTTTTTTTTAATTCGAATACAATTAGAATTATATTTTTATAGAATTAACAAAAGTATGATTGAAACTTCAGGAGTTATTGAGAAAGAGCAAGGGAATGGCTTTTATTTAGTCACGCTTGAGCAGCCAGCTGGCCATCAATGTCTATGTAGAGCTGCAGGGAAGCTAACTAAATTCAGAATAAAATTACTTGCAGGAGATAAAGTTTTAGTCGAAATCAGTCCATATGATCTAACCCGAGGAAGAATTACTTATAGAGAGAGGAATGCTGGTGGAGGTGGAGGAAGACCTGGGAATAGAAATGCTGGAGGTAAGTTTGGAGGACCTCGTAAAAAATAAAATTCTACGTTTTACGAATTTAGAATTTTGTTAATTGCTTTTGTGAATTCATTTCGCTGCTTTACTCCTTTCCATTGATTCTTTAGCTCTTTATTATGGAAAAGTTGCACAGTGGGAGTACCAATTACACCTGCATCCTTAGCAATTTCTTGTTCAAGATCTATATCAATTTCAATACCCTGAATAGTTCCTTTAAATTCTTCAATGACTCTTTTAAGTTGAGGCTTTAGTACATGACAGGGCCCACAGTTTGGAGATGTATAGACCACTAAAAGAGGGTTGGAACTTTCATGGTAAAGCCTGCGGAGGGCATAGCTTCCTTTTTGCCATTTTCCATTTGATTGAAAATTTTCTTTAGTTGATTCTTTTATGTCTTCTTCTTTTTTTGTTTTTGCGGGCTCTACTGATTCCCTATTAATTAAAGTACAAAGACCTTTTTGAGTAAGCCATCTTTCTGCAGCTAAGGCCGCTTTACATCCACTGCCTGCAGCAGTAACACCTTGTCTCCATTCTGGGTCAGCAACATCGCCTGCTGCAAAAACCCCCTCTTTTGAGGTCTCTGGCCTCCCTGACTCAGTCTCTATATATCCTTTCGCATTAATTGAAATCTGACCTTTTAACAAATCTGTATTTGGAGTATGGCCAATTGCATAAAAAAGACCTTTTATATTTATTTGTTCTGTTGTATTAGAAAATTTATTTTTAATTTTAATGCTTTCCAGCCATTCATTGCCATCAACATCTATTATTTCATTCTCCCAGTGGACAGATATTCGAGGGTTGTTAATTACACGATCAGACATTGCTTTACTGGCCTTCAGATTATTGGAACGAACTATTAAATGAACATGACTTCCAAACTTTGTTAAATAAACAGCTTCTTCACACGCGGAATCTCCCCCACCCACTACAGCCAATTCTTCATTTCTAAATTGAGGTGTAGCTCCGTCGCATATGGCACAAGCACTTATTCCTTTACTCCAAAAAATCTTTTCATTAGGAAGGTTTAATTTATTAGCACTTGCACCAGTTGCAATTATTATCGAATGACAAAAAATTTCATCAACTGAGGTTTTAATTCTGAAAGGATTTTGATTTAGGTTAATTTCTTCTGCATCTAGTTCTATAAGTTTGGTACCCCATCTAATAGATTGTGCTTTAATCAAATCCATTAGATCTGGGCCCATAATTCCGTCTGGGAAACCAGGGAAATTTTCAACAAAAGTTGTTGTCATTAATTGTCCTCCAGCAATTCCACCTCGCTCGAAACCAGTAATCAATAAAGGCTGCAGATTTGCTCTTGCTGCATATATTGCTGATGTATAACCAGCAGGGCCAGAGCCAATTATTACAAGATTTTCAATTGTCAAATTTTTTATTTATTTATAATTACGAAAATTTTAAATGAATTATCTTATTACTGTGAATCAAAAGTATTGAGGGTAAATTATTTATAGCTCTAAGAGTTCATCAAGTTCTCTATTTTCTTCTTTAAGCGAAGTCATTGATTTGGGAACCTTTAATATCGAAAAATCAGTCATAGAATTTTTGCTTTCAATGCATGTTATCCATTCACGAAACTCTTGGGTTATTGCATAACTATCTTCATAGCGTTCAATGCTATCTAAAAGAGCCATTCTGCTAGAAGCCCAACAGCTAGCTATACTTATTCTTCTTTTAAGAGGTCTGTCCATTTAATTGCCCTCAACGGGGGTACCTTTGCATGGCAATGACTCTTAATCCTGCGTTATTTGTACAAAACCGTGTTTTATGAACAAATAGAATTATTGTCTTAATGAATTCTTTAGATTGAATAACCTTTCTACTGGGATTTGGAGAATCTTAAGTAAAAATATATTTATATTCAAAAATATATCCTGATGTCTTTTTTACTGAATTTATATTGATTCTGAATGATTTAAAAGTAATTTTTTAACTTCATCAATTCCTTCTTTAGCAGCTTTTTTGGCAATATTAAAATCTCCATTTGATTCGTTTAAAAGGTTCTCTGCTAAACGATCTAAAAGTTCTTCTTTGCGTTCTTCAATCATTTGCATTATTTCACTTTCTATGAGTGATCTGACAGCTTTTGATCTTAAATGATCTTCAGTTGCCTCCTCAAAAGTACCTTGAACAAGTTCCTGAATAAATAATCGATGCACTTCACTGCTGCGAAGGAAACTCTCAGTAGCATTGATAATTCCTTCAACTAGTGTTTCATCTGGCTCAGAATTATTATCAGCAAGCTTGAATTCCCAATCTAAATGCCGTCTTTGCCATCCTGAGGCATGCAAACTTGGCATGACGGTTTGGGAATATGTGTCTACTGACATTTCATAAATTCTTTCTGCAAGACGTTCACACCATTCTTTCCCATGACTTTGGAGATTCTTTTGCATGGCTGTCCTAGGGATAGCATGCCCGCCATGATGGCTGTGGCATACACCGTCTGGACATTCGATTGCTTTTAGGCTCATATTCTTCCTAAATATTTAAGTTTCTCTTTCTTCTTAGCCATAATCGCACTTAAGGAAAAGGTTTTTTCAACAAAAATCGTGGTCTTCGAACCTTATCGGTTCTAATCTTTAAAAGTTCAAGAGTATTTATCTTGCCAAGAATTTTAATTCCTATCGAAGCTGCTTTAGATGAAACGAGAGTTGCAGCAACCCCAGAGACTGTGAAAAAGCTTTTATCTATTGGCTTTTCCGTATCTTTTGAAAAAGGAGCAGGTCTTTCAGCAGGATTTACAGATGAAAATTATTGCAATTCTGGAGCTGAAGTTTTTTCTGAAAAAGATGGAGATTCTCTTAAGCAAATTGATGTTGTTTTATGTGTTAACGCTCCTCGCAATGAATTTTTAATGAAGTTGAAATCTGGGGCATTAGTTGTTGGATTATTGGCACCTTATGGGAATGAAAATTTAGCTAAAGCTCTTATTGATTCAAAGCTTTCCGCATTATCGCTTGAACTTTTACCCAGGATAAGCAGAGCCCAATCATCAGATGCTCTCTCTTCTCAAGCTAATGTTGCTGGTTATAAAGCCGTACTGCTAGGAGCAAGTGCATTGGATAGATATTTCCCAATGCTTATGACTGCTGCTGGAACTATTCAACCAGCCAAGGTTGTTATCTTGGGAGCAGGAGTTGCTGGATTACAAGCTATAGCCACTGCCAAACGTTTAGGCGCTGTTGTTTATGTGAGCGATATTCGTGAAGAAGTAAAAGAACAAGTTGAATCTTTAGGAGCAAGGTTCATAGAGCCTCCAAAAAATTCAGATGCGACTGACGAATCTGGAGGTTATGCCAAGCAGGTTTCAGCAGAATTTCTTGCAACTCAGCGAGAGGAGCTTTCTGATCATTTGGCTGATGCTGACGTTGCTATTTGCACTGCTCAAGTGCCAGGTAAGAGAGCACCGCGACTAATTGAAGAAGAGATGCTTGATCGGATGAGACCTGGCTCCGTTGTTGTAGATCTAGCAGTCTCTCAAGGAGGGAATTGTGCAGGAACCAAGCCTGGTGAAACCGTTGTTAGAAAAGGAGTTAAGCTTATTGGTGCATCTGATTTGCCTTGTACAGTTCCAAATCATGCAAGTTATTTATATTCAAAGAATTTGCTTGCAATGGTTAATCCATTGATCAAACATGGGGAACTTATAATTAATGAAGAAGACGAATTAATTGCTGGGTCTTTGATAAGCAAGGATGGGGTAATACGTCTTACTCATGTAATGAATTTAGGAGGTTCTAAGTAATGTCTTTTTTTTGGGTGCTTCTTTTAGGGAGCCTTCTCGGATTGGAACTAATTGGGAAAGTCCCCCCTACATTGCATACACCATTAATGAGTGGTGCTAATGCAATTTCCGGGATAACAATGCTTGCTGCTCTTACCTTAATCATTAAGGCAGGTAATACATCTAATACTCTCTTGTTGGTACTTGGAGCTGTTTCTCTTGGATTTGCATTGTTCAATGTAGTTGGCGGCTTCCTTGTGACAGATAGGATGCTCGCAATGTTTAGTCGTAAAACATCACGTAAATAAAGGAGTTTAAAAGATGGATTTTTCCGAAACATTGAAGTTTCTTATTGACCTTTCAGCTGTTCTTCTTTTGGCTTTAGGCATTAAAGGGCTTTCTAAAGTTCGTTCTGCGCGTGAAGCAAATCGACTTGCTGCAATTGCAATGACTCTTGCTGTGATAGGAGTCTTGATTGATGCTCTTGGGAGTGCTCGCATATCTGTAGATGCATGGATATGGATAACTCTTGGCTCCGTTATCGGTTGTTTGTTTGGGATGATCACAGCCAAAAAAGTAGCAATGACAGCAATGCCTGAAACAGTTGCACTGTTTAACGGATGTGGAGGGATGTCTTCTTTGTTGGTTGCGTTGGCATATGCTTTTACTCCTTCTCTTTTAACCGACTCCACTACAAGCCTAAGCAATATATTAGTTGGAAAAATATCAATCGTTATTTCTATTTTTGTTGGGGCTGTAACTTTTACTGGCTCAATGATAGCCATGGCGAAGTTGCAGGGGTGGCTTTCAACTCCTGGAATAATGCAAAGAAAAATACGTCATATAATCAATATTGGATTGGCGTTTATTTCCTTAATAGGAATTAGCACATTCTTTTCCAGTGGAGGCGAGACAGGCCTTTGGCTATTGGTGATAAGCTCGGCTGTCTTGGGAATAGGAGTAACTCTTCCTATTGGCGGTGCTGATATGCCTGTAGTTATTTCTTTATTAAATAGCTACTCTGGTGTAGCAGCAGCAGCAGCAGGATTTGTTGTAGGTAGTCAATTGCTAATAGTCGCTGGGGCAATGGTAGGAGCTGCTGGCTTAATTCTTACTCAAGTTATGTGTAAAGGTATGAATCGATCTTTGGTTTCAGTCCTTTTTGGCGGTGCAATTGCCTCTAGTGCAATTTCAGGAGGGCAGAATGGATCTAATGAATACTTAAATATTACTAGTTGCAGTGTAGAAGAATGTGCACTCACTCTTGAAGCAGCAGAACGAGTTGTAATTGTTCCTGGATATGGATTGGCTGTAGCTCAGGCTCAACATACCCTTAGAGAGGTTACAAGGATATTGGAAGCCAGTGGAATTGAAGTGAATTATGCAATTCATCCTGTTGCAGGTCGAATGCCTGGGCATATGAATGTCCTTTTAGCAGAAGCAGATGTTCCTTATGAACAACTTAAGGAAATGGATGTAATTAATCCTGACTTTCCAGCTACAGATGTTGTTCTTGTTCTAGGAGCTAATGATGTTGTTAATCCTCAGGCTAAAAATGATCCAACTTCACCTCTATATGGAATGCCCGTTCTTGATGTTCAAGAAGCACGAACAGTATTTGTTATTAAAAGGGGTATGAGTGCAGGCTATTCAGGAATTAAGAATGATTTGTTTGAGTTATCTAATACATCTATGGTTTTTGGAGATGCAAAGAAAGTGTTAGGGGATCTCTTATTGGAATTAAAGGAATTGGGAATTAGTGGCAAAGCTTGAATTAAAGAAAAAAGTTATTGAAGAAATTGTTATACCAAAATTTCGACAACGTTTTCCTTGGATTGGAGCAGATCTACAGACTCTTAGAGATACTTTTGTTGATGAGAATTTGTACCTTTACAACTCTGAAGTCGTTCAAATAGCTATACCTCCCAAATACTCTAGGAGTTCTAGTGATGAGCATTTAATAGCTTTTCTTAATTGCCCTTTACACACTTCTCAAGTTAAAGGATTGATTTTGATGCTTCATGGCTTAGGAGGATCAAGTCAACGAAGAGGACTGAGACGTATGGCTGCTTCTCTCTTGGCAGCAGACTTTGCTGTTTTGCGATTGAATCTTCGTGGAGCCAACCCTGGTAGAGAATATGCAGCGGGAACATATGCTGCTAATTGTAGTAGTGATATTTTCCCAGCGATAGAGAAAGCCAGAGAAATTGCTAACCTTTTAGCTAGAAAGAAGGACCTTCCAATACCACTCTTTGGAGTTGGACTCTCATTGGGTGGAACTATCTTGTTAAATGCTTGCTTGGATTGCAAAACTCTCTCTCCAGGTAGATCATTATTAGATGGATTGGTATGTATTAGCAGTCCTTTGGATTTAGAAGAATGTAGCTTGTCTATTGAGAGGCTTCGTAATAGGTTTTATCAAACTTGGTTGTTAAATAGATTGGTTAGACAAACTCTTGAAGATCCTTTTGGGATTGCAGATTCAGAAAGAGACCAGTTGCTTATAGGGAATGTTTTTAAGACATCGATTACGTCATCAATTAAAGCTTTTGACTCAGCAATAACGGCTCCAAGGTGGGGTTATAAGAATGTAGATGACTATTACAGAAGGGCTTCGCCTATTTATTCGTTAAATTCAGATTCCTTGGAAATGATTCCAAAAACATTGCTTATTCAGTCACTTGATGATCCCTGGGTTCCCTCTCAAGCTATAGAAAATTTGTATATGAGTATTAAGAAGCGAAAACTGGATTATAAAGTAGAAATTCTTTTAACAAAAAATGGAGGTCATAATGGATTTCATTCTTTGGGAGGATGTTGGGGAGATGAAGTCGTTAAACGTTGGCTTTTGAAATTTGCAAATATAACAGCAAATTAGAATTTGTTTATGGCAAGAGGAGTTTCTTTTAGAACCCACTTTTTTATTGGGTTACCTTTGATAATGTGATTCTTAACTATTACATCTATTCGTTCAGGCGAAATATTGTGATACCAAATACCATCAGGCCAAATCAAAAGGATTGGACCTTCTTGACATATTCTTAAGCAGTCCACTTTGCTACGTAAAACAATACCTTCAGGTCTGTGAGGACTTTCAAGTTTTAGTTCTTTCAAAATATTTTTTAGTCTTTCCCAGCTTTTGAGTCCTTCGTTGGGATTGCAACATGATGGCTTCTTAGGTGTCGCACATAGCAATAAATGGTGACTTATTTTTGGACTCACTTTCTCAATGTTGACATTGTCATTTGATGAGCATTTTTTTGCACATGTGCCCTAACTGCTTTACGAGCCCAATTATCGACTTCAATCACATCATTTAATTGGGGGTTGGCTTTAAGATCATTTTTGTGGCTTTCACAAGCTGATTCAATTACTTTTGGGATGTTTAGAAAATGAATTTTTTCTTGCAAAAATAGAGCTACAGCTTCTTCGTTTGCTGCATTAAGAACAGCAGGCATTGTTCCTCCTGCTTTCCCAGCTGAATATGCAAGTTCCATACAAGGATATTTAGATGTATTTGGTTCACTAAAAGTCAGGCGCCCTATTTCTGAAAGATTTAGTCGTTTCCAGGGTGTCTCAATCCTTTCTGGCCAACTCATTGCATACAAAAGTGGAAGTTTCATATCAGGCCATCCCATTTGGGCTAAAACGGAAGAATCTGCCAATTCAATCATTGAATGAATAATGCTTTGAGGATGAATCACTATCTCAATGTGCTCATAAGCAAGTCCAAACAAATAATGTGCTTCTATTACCTCAAGCCCCTTATTCATAAGAGTTGCAGAATCTACTGTGATTTTTTTTCCCATGCTCCAATTCGGATGACTAGTCGCATCTTTTACAGTTGCATGAATTAAGTCTTTTGCTGCCCAGTCACGAAAAGCCCCTCCAGATGCAGTTAATTGAATATTTCTTATTCCTGGAGTTGCTTGGCCAGTGGAAAGGCGAGCATTATCTGGCCAAGGGGTACCTTGAAGACATTGAAAGATTGCGGAATGTTCAGAGTCTGCAGGGAATAATCGACTTCCACTTTTCTTTAATTCAGGAAGAACAACTGGGCCAGCAGCTATTAGCGTTTCTTTGTTTGCTAGTGCTATGTCTTTGCCTGCTTTAATTGCTGAAAGAGTAGGTAAAAGACCGGCACATCCAACAATTCCTGTGACCACAAGATCTGCGCTATCCCATGAAGCAGCAATATTCAAACTTTCATCTCCACCTAAAAGCTTAGGAGGAGAGAAATACTTTTCATTCTTAAATAAGTCGTCTACTGCCTGTTGAAGCGCAGATAATTGAGATTTGTCAGCAAGAGCAACTACTTCAGGTTTGTAGTACTTGATTTGCTCTAAAAGCAAACCCAAGTTTTTGCCTGCTGTTAAAGCAACTACTTTGAATTGCTTGGGGAATTCTTTTACTATTTGAAGTGTTTGGGTACCAATCGAACCAGTGGAGCCCAGTACGCTGATGGCTTTCACATTGTTCCAGCAGGTAATCTTTAGTTTCTCACCTTATGGTTTCTTTCAGTAGAAAAAATACAAGATCTATCAAGTAAAGAAAAATAAATTAATTTTGGATCCAATCTGTTTGACCATCTGACTTGTCAATCAGCTCAACACCTTGATTTATTAGAGCTGCCCTTATTTCGTCCGCTTTTGCATAATCTCTGATTAATTTTGCATTATTTCGTTCTTTTATTGCTTTTTTGATTTCATCTTCATTGATCTTTGTAGTTTCACTGGAAGGAGTTTCTTTAGGTTGCTCGGGCTTAAGACCTAAAACACTTGCAAGTTCAACAAGAAGCAACCATCGTGAATATAAATTTTGGTTTTCAGAATTTTCAATTAAATTAAAGCTTCCATGTTCAATTTGGTTGGATATTGCTTTTAGTGGGCGAGAAAGTTTAAAGAGTACTGAAAGAGCTACTGACGTATTAAGGTCGTCATTTAATGCATCTAAAAATTGTTGATGCAATTTTAACAATATTTTTGGTAAAGAGTTTTTCCGCTGAGTCGTCTCTGATTTAGTTTCTTGAGGTTGGCTTTGAGGCCAATCAAGTCTTTTGTCATTCATGAAGCCAACACATAAGGCCTTGTTTAGGCTCTCCCATCCTTTGGATGCAGCTTCAAGGGATGCTTTAGTGAAATCTAGAGGCTTTCTGTAATGGGCTTGTAGTACAAATAGCCTTAAAGTCATTGGAGAGATGCCTTCGTTTAGTAGAGATCTAATTGTTGTGAAATTGCCAAGCGATTTACTCATTTTCTGCCCTCCAACATTTACCATTCCGTTATGAAGCCAAAATCTTGCCAGCTTTTTCCCTGTCGCTGATTCTGATTGAGCAATTTCATTTTCATGATGGGGAAAAATTAGATCTGCTCCACCTAAATGAATATCAATAGTTTGTCCTAACTCCTTAAGAACCATTGCTGAACATTCAATATGCCAACCAGGTCTTCCTTGTCCCCAAGGAGAATTGAAGCTGGTTTCGGTCCCTTTTGCTTTTTTCCAAAGTGCAAAGTCAAATGAGTTTTGTTTTCTAGCTTCCTCTTGATTAGTAATGCGTCCATCTGCATTGAGCAGCTGTTTAGAAAGGTCACGTCTACTTAGCTTGCCATAATCAGCATATTTCATTACGGAAAAGTAGACATCTCCATCTACTGAATAAGCAGCTCCTTTCTTTTCTAACTGTTTAATCATAGCTATAATGCCATCTAAGCATTTAGTTGCTCTAGGCATTCGATCAGCACGCATGATTCCCAATGCGTCCATATCTTGAAAAAACTCTTTAATGTTTTTTTCGCTAATTTCAGTCATAGTAGAATTTTCCTTAGCTGCTCTGTCAAGAATTTTGTCGTCAATATCAGTAAAATTCTGAATAAAATTGACTTTATATCCTTGCCATATGAAGTGTCTTCGTAATACATCCCATATTATGTAGCTTCGTGCATGTCCTAAATGACATAGGTCGTAGACAGTTACACCACAACAATAAATACTCACCTGCATGGGTTTTATAGAACTAAATAGTTCTGTTTTTTGAGTGAGTGTGTTTGTAAGTTTTAAGGACACTTTTTATAAAATGTTTGATTAATTAAAAAAAGGAATCAATGTAGAGATGTTTTTTTTATTTTGTTTCCATCCAATTCTCTCCAATAGCAGCTTCTACAACTAATGGAACACTAAGCTTTACAGCATTTTCCATTGTACTAATGATCAAAGATTTAACTTCTTCTATTACTAATGGTTCTACTTCTAGAACCAATTCATCATGAACTTGCAAGAGAAGGTTCGCGGGTAAAGCTTCTTCTTTGATCTTCTTTGATAGTTGTACCATTGCTATTTTAATGATATCTGCACTTGACCCCTGTATTGGTGCATTTGCTGCGGCTCTAAGTTGTTGCGCTTCCATTCCAGCACGTCGGGCAAGCTTTAGATCTATATCCATAGGGTCAGCACCTAAAAGTCTCCCTAATCCATTATTATCAAAGTTAAAGTACCTACGTCTACCTAGTAGTGTTGTTACGTAGCCTTTACTTAAAGCAAGTCTTTCTTGAAGCTCTAGGAAGGAGAAAACTTTAGGGTATTGATTTTTATAACGAGTTAAGAACTCTTTCGCTTCTGATAGGGAAACCCCAGTTGATCTTGCAAAGCGTTGAGCTCCCATTCCATAGATCACTCCAAAATTAATTGTCTTCCCTAATCTCCTTTCATCAGAGTTAATTGATTCTTTTTCTAAAAGAACTTTTGCTGTTAAAGTATGAACATCAATATTATCCTTAAAAGCTTTTTGTAGTGTTTGTTCTTTTGAGAGGTGGGCTAGAATTCTCAGTTCTATTTGCGAGTAGTCTGCACTTATTAATTTCCAGTGTTCTTGAGGGAGAAATGCTTTTCTTATACGACGACTAAATTCAGTTCGTATTGGAATATTTTGTAAATTTGGATTGCTACTACTTAACCTACCAGTGGCAGTTACGGCTTGATTGAAATCTGTATGGACTCTACCTGTTTCTTTCTCAACCAATTGAGGAAGAGCATCAACATATGTACTTAAAAGTTTACTTAGTGTTCGATGTTCGATCAACATAGGAATGATTGAATGGTCTTTCTCTAATTTCTCTAAAACATTGCCATCTGTACTCCAACCTGTTTTTGTCCTACGGGATTTTCTCTTATCAAGAGCTAGCCTTTCAAAAAGTATTTCACCAAGCTGTTTTGGTGAGTTGAGGTTGAATTCGATGCCCGCAAATTTATAGGCTTGCTTTTCTAATTTTAGTAGATTTTTATTTAATTCAATAGATAATTCTTTCAAGTAGGCAATATCTATGCAAATTCCTCTAGCTTCCATCTCAGCGAGAATTGGTTCCAGTGGTTGTTCTACTTTTTCTAATAGTTCAATTAGTTCTATTCCCATTCCCTTTAGCTTGTCCTTGATGCGAAAAGAAACTTTTCTTGTGAGATATACATCCATTCCACAGTATAAACTTGCAGTATTAATGTCGACATCTTTGAAGCTCTGCCCTTTATTGACTAGTTCCTTAAAGCTAGTTACTTTAAAACCAAATTCTCTATAAGTAATATCCTCAAGGCTATGCTTCGCGGTTGAATTACAAAGATAATCTGCAAGGAGAGTATCGAGTATGACTCCTTCTAATGGAATACCATTGTGAAGAAAAATCAGACGATCATATTTAGCATTTTGAAGAACTTTTGGGTGATTAGAGCTGCTTAACCAGGGAGTTAGGGCTGTTATAACATCTTTTAAAGGTAGCTGATCTTCTTTTTTATTTTGTTCTAATTCACCTTGAGAGTTATGTCCAATTGGAATATAAGCTAGATCATCTAGCCCTTGCCCCCAGCAGAATCCAATGCCAACTAACTCTGCTATGAAGGGATTTAAGCTGGTAGTCTCTGTATCTATAGCTACAGGTAGTAGTGGTTTGCTGCAATTATTTAAAGTGTTTACTAAATCTTTGAGTTGATTGTGTGTAGTGATTATTAGAGGTTTTATATTTGGCGGTTGATTTTCGTCATGTGAAGAAGAGCTTTTCGATTTTTGATTAACGATTTTTGATGGTTGAGGCTGTTCTTGTGAAGTGCTTTTTTTATTAGCTTTAAAACCTCCTTTTGAGAAGCTGGCAACAAAGTTTGGGATCTGATTGATAAGACTATAAAGCTCTAAATTTTCAAGTGCTTCCTTTAAACCTTCTTTATTTATTTCTTTTAAACTTAAAATTGGGTTTTCATTTAAAGGGACCTCGATCATGATCTCTGCCAGTTCTCTTGATAAATATGCATTTTTTTTTCCTTCCTTTAGCTTTAGCTTTAATGCTCCTTTAATTGCACCTTGAAAAGCTTTCTCACCTTTGAGCTCTAATTGATCTAATAATTTAAAGATGCTATCTAAATCTCCATTCTCTTTTAGTAAGTTTATTGCTGTTTTTGGACCGACACCCTTTACTCCAGGGATATTGTCGGAACTATCACCAGTTAAAGCTTTTAATTCAACAACCTTTTGAGGCGTCACACCAAGTTTTTCTTTTACGCCCGCTTCATTGATTAGAGAAGGATTGCTACTTTTTGCATAAGGTCCACCTCCCATATACAAAACAGCTATATTACGAGAATCATCTACTAGTTGAAAAAGGTCTCTGTCTCCTGTAAGTATCCGAACTTTCCAGCCTGTATTTGCAGCATTATTAGCTAATGTACCCAAAACGTCATCTGCTTCATATCCAGGTGCCGCAATGATCGGTATTTTTAGAAAATCTTTAAGTATTTGTTGAAGTTGTGTTAGGTCTTGGAAAAATATTTCTGGAGCAACATCTCTATTAGCTTTGTAGTTAGGATCTGCTTTATGGCGAAAAGTTGGTTCAGCAGTATCAAATGCAATTGTTATACCTTGAGGACTCAGTGTCTTACAGTTTTCTAGAAGACCTTTTAGGAAGCCATATGTCACACTTGTAGGTAAACCTTCTTTTGTCTTAAGACCTCCTTCTCCACTTTTGCTAAATGCATAAAAGCTTCTAAAAGCTAGAGAATGTCCGTCAACAAGTAGTAAAATAGGTTTTTCTTTTTCTTGATTCATGTCTTCATAATTGTACTGTGTGTGAATGACGTTACTTGCGTTTTCTTTTTGACCATGGAGGAATATCTATAAATATTTTTTCACCCGGTTTGATTCCTTTTATAATTGATGTTTGATTCCCATTACTTGAACCAAGTTCAACTTTTTGAAATAACACTTCCTTGTTTTTTCCAACCACAAGTACGCCTGCTTCTCCTTCTTCAGTAACTATTGCAACTGTAGGCACTAAGGTTCTTAATCCTGACTTGCCGGTTTCGAACTCTATATCTGAAGTCATTCCAATTCGTAGTTTTGGGGGTGGATTAACAAGAGATAGCTTTACTTCGAACGAAGTTACATTATTGCTTTTAATTGCTCGAGGAGCTATCTCGCTAACTAATGCTTTATAAAGTTCATCTGGGAAAGCTTCTATACGAATATTGCTTTCTTGACCTATTTGTATTCGCCCAATATCACTTTCAGGTACTTTCGCAATAACTTCGATCCCTTGAGAAATTTCAACTATAGCTTGATTAAAAGTACTTTCGTTGTTGGATCTTGTTGTATTTGGAGAAACAAATGTTCCAGGGTCTGCATGTCTTGCCGTAACACGTCCTTGCAAAGGAGCTGTAATGAATAACTCTTTGCCTTCTACTTTGATTTGATCAAGTTTAGATTTGCTAATTAGAAAGCTTTTTGAAAATTCATCATATGTTTCTTTGCTTATTCCACCCTTTAAAAATAATTCCTTTCTTCTCTCAAAGGCGGCTTTTGTATTTTCATAATTTGCCTTTTGTTCTTCAAGTCGAAATTTAAAGTCTCGACTTTCTAATTTGGCTATTAATTGATTTTTGCTTACTTTGTCTCCTTCTTGGACATACATTATTTCTACTATTCCTTGGCGATGAGGATTTACATCTATACTTTTCTTTGCCTGTAATTCACCACTAGCAGTAACCAATGATGGCAACCTCCCTTCTTGTGCTTCGATTGTGTAAGCAGAAAAATCTCGCATCTCTTTCCCACTCTTAATTGCATTGTTAATAACATTGCTCCCTGTTATGACCAATAAAAAAGTAAAGAGGGTGATGGTTTTGTTTCGACTTAGACCTAACATCGTTTTAAAAGGAAAATTTCTTGGTTGAAAAATTTAGGATTTTCTCGTTAGCTTGCTTAGGGTTCCGAGAGCGATTAGTTTCGTAAGACTAACCCCTCGAATGTTGATTTTAGATTTTTTCTGATGCTCAAAGTAGGAATAGTAGGTCTCCCAAACGTAGGGAAATCAACTTTATTTAATGCACTTGTAGCAAATGCGCAAGCTCAAGCTGCAAATTTCCCATTTTGCACTATTGAGCCAAATGTAGGAACTGTTGCAGTACCTGATGATCGCTTGCATTTACTGGGTGCTCTAAGTGATAGCAAAGAATTAATTCCTACAAGGATTGAGTTTGTGGATATTGCCGGACTTGTCGAAGGAGCCAGTCAAGGCGAAGGTCTGGGGAACAAGTTTTTGTCCAATATTCGTGAAGTAGACGCAATTGTTCATGTAGTTCGTTGTTTCGAAGATGAAAATGTTATTCATGTAGCAGGTTCAGTAGACCCTGCAAGAGATATAGAAATCATTAATTTAGAGCTTGGTCTTTCAGATCTTAACCAAATAGAAAAACGTAGAGAACGCCTGAAAAAGCAGATTCGAATTAACAAGGAAAGTCAAATTGAAGATAACTGTTTGGAAAAAATATCTTTAGAGATTGAGAAAGGAGGTTCCGCAAGAAATATTTCTTTGCTTAAAGAAGAAAATAAATTAATAAAACCATTAGGATTACTTACAGCTAAACCAATAATCTATGCATCAAATTTAAGTGAAGATGAACTTTTATCGGGGAATCTCTTTTCAGAGAAAGTTAACAGACTTGCTTCAAGAGAAAGTGCACAGAGCATAAGAATTTCCGCGCAAGTCGAGGCTGAATTGATTGATCTAGCTCCTACTGAAAGAGTTGATTATCTCAATGGTTTAGGTGTAAAAGAGGGAGGCCTTCAAAGCCTTATCAAAGCTTCTTATCAAATTCTTGGCTTGAGAACATATTTTACTACTGGAGAGAAAGAGACTAAAGCTTGGACTATAAAAGAAGGAATGACTGCGCCACAAGCTGCTGGAGTAATACATACAGATTTTGAAAGAGGTTTTATTCGTGCTCAAACAATTGGTTGTAAAAAATTGCTTGAAGCGGGTTCTTTATTGGAAGCAAAAAACAAAGGCTGGATTCGTAGTGAAGGTAAAGACTAT
This sequence comes from uncultured Prochlorococcus sp., assembly GCA_902590775.1. GTDB lineage: Bacteria > Cyanobacteriota > Cyanobacteriia > PCC-6307 > Cyanobiaceae > Prochlorococcus_E. The sequence continues at coordinate 37,027 of CACIYC010000004.1, read as the reverse complement.
ATAGTTAATGAAGGAGATGTAATGGAGTTTTTATTCAACGTATAGCAGTCAAATTATAGCAGGAGATTTGGACTAAACCTAATACTATTACTTGATCTTATTTAGTTTTTTTTTGAATGTTTAAAATGAGTTTTATCTTAAATAAACTATTGATAAAATATTATCATTACTAGCCTTAATCCTTTATAGATTCTAACCTAATAGCAATATCATCAGCCTGTACAATTCGATGTAAGCGAGAAATTTCATCAATAAGTCTTAAATTTCTTTTTCTCCATGGATATTCATAAAACCTTATAGGCTCTGCAGTTTGTTCTACATGAAAAGCGTTTGAATTGACAGGGATTTTTTCAACTCTATTTACACATAAAAACAAACCATCTTTAATAGTAATTCGTTCAATTAAGTCAAAATAAATATTAACTTGCTCTTTAGTCATTTCTTGAAATGAAGTAATATTGGAACAAAAGCTAAAAGTATTAGAAGGTATATAATTTGCCTGCCAAGGGGTAAGAAAAACAAACTTTGTAGTCTCATTAATTGAAGAAGAAGAAATTATACTAGTAATTTCTTCTTGGCTGTTAATTTCATTAGGAAAGAAAAATAGAGATTTAGGATAGTATTTTCTTAGAAAAATTATTGCATTAATTAAGGATTCAGGGAGATCGACAAGGCAATAAACTTTAGGAGAGTATTCATGTGTTAATAAATTCACAAGATTTCCATTACCTGAACCTATATCCAAAAAGATATTATCTTTCTTTCTTTCTAAATAAGGAATCAATAGATTTCTCAGGTAATACTCAATGATTATTTGCGAATTAGGATATTCTTTTGCCCATTTATAATGATAATTTTTGACTTCTTTAGAATTCTTAAGTACATTTGCAAATTGATTTACTAATTTTAAATGGTTTACACGATATTTTGACAAGTCTGGATCAGTTGAATAATGATGACTCATTGCACGGTCAAAAGCTTTATTAGTATCAACAAATAAGGGCTTTTCAAAATATTCTTGAAATTTATTTATTAACTTCTTTCTTATTAAAAATGGATTTTTAATAACCTTCAATATTCTTGAAATAAGAATTGATTGTGGAATATAAAAGCCCGATTTACCTTCGATATTTGCATTGTCCTTACCAAACTCTATTGACATAGAAGATGCATTCTCAAGCCAATATTCAGAATAAGAAATCTCACTACGTGAATTATATGCTTCTGAATTGATAAAGCTTTTTAATCTTTGTATGAACTCCTCATTGAGTTTAAAATGAACTGACATCTCTAGTTTGATTTTCTTTTAGGATAGAGTATATCAGTTTAAATGTAAAACGTACTAAATAGTGAACTTCATGAAAGATTTAGCATTTTGAATCTGTTTTGACTGTATTTGTTTAAGCTTTCTATCTTCGAAACTAGTTAACTATTCGGATGTAATTCAATTATATTTATTAAAAATTATCCGTATAAAAAGATGGATTTTATTTCTTTAGACAAGAAAGTTTTCTTCGCAATTTAGAATAATTTTGGATTAAGTAACTATCAGATATTTTGTTTTAGTTGGACTATAGGACTTTTAATGGAAGTCAAACTTACCTTGGGTATACATTGGCTTTTCTCGTTTCATTATGGGTTGTAGATGTATTAATCACTTTCAGTATAAATTAGAAAACAAAAAAATCTACAACGATTTGATAAGGACTTGCACTAAAAGGTTAAGAAGGGAAGTGGCTTTGTTAGAGAATTAATAAAGGAATTTAGGATTTTAACAGAACAAAAAATACAAAATTAATCAAAAAACTGAATTCATCATCAATGAGTTTACGTTGATGTTGAGAAATCTATTTCGAAAAGAAATTTAGGTATTTAACTTTCTATGCCTATAAATTGATAGACGCTTCTTCTTTTAAAACAACACTAGTCCCCACCACCATTGCAAAAATTTACAGCAGTGGAAATACTCATCCCAGTTTCTTGGATTTCTAAAACACAAGCATTAAAGGACTTTGCTTGATTTTTTAGTGGATATGCTTTGATTGAAATTGCTATAAGAGCAAGTGCTGCAGCTGCCCGTACTCCTAATCCTATTGTTGTATATGCATACCAAAGCAACCTTTTACTTTTGTTGTTTAAACATTTTTTGGATTTTTTACTCATTTCACTAATTTTGCATAGTTATAATAGAATATTAGATGAAAAACAATAATAGTTCTATTAAATTTATTGATTACTTCTAAGAAATGTAAAATATGGAGTTTTGATTGATTGATTTTTCAGATGATGGAGATGTTGCTATCCATTACTTTGTTTAAGTATCCTGGTCTTTGGAAGGCGACTTTTATTGATTTCGTATATAAATTATCTTTAATTTGATGTTTGTATAGTGTTTTGAAGTGATATTTCTTTTAGAAGCATTTCTTTTTTGAAGAATAAAGATGAAAAAAAAATTGATTATACTAGATAGTTTAGAAGGATGTAAGCTTGCAATTGGCTCATATCCTCACTTCGTTTACGATGCAAGAGGAGGAGGTGGAAAAACTTCTCTCGTAAAAGTAAAGAACAAAAATCATTTATTTCTGATATTTAATCCAGATACTTTTTCGATTCCTTCGCTGAATTGGCGAACAACTAGATTCTTATCTATTCCAATGCCTCTTGGCTTAGAAATAAAAATGTTGTTGGAGAAGCTTGAAGGAACCATTGCTTTGGATACTGGTGAAATATGTTTAGACTTCGAATCAGAATTTTTATTTACAATTTGGCCTATTTTTGTTTTTCCTAAATTGACTGTAAAAACATTTCTAAAAAGTAGTCGAGTAGTTAGCAAACTCTTTGATGCTGAAGGTAAATGTTGGGGAAAGGATGGAAAGGCAACTTTAGTTGGGATAGCAGTTATTCCTAAGACTGGTCACAAGCTTTTGGATCTTTTCCTTTCTTTACCAAATGAAGCCTTGGCAAAACTTGAATGCAGGATAACGAACGTAGAAATCTAGAAATTAGGTGTTAATTTGAATAATATATAAAAAGTATTTTGATCTAGGTGTATTAAGACGTTTTCAAAAGATATATCTGAAAAATTATTTTAATTAATCTATTGACAGAATTTCTATACCGATTAGAAAGCAATTATAGTGATGGAGCTTGGGGAATTGCCTACTCACGATGAGATGAAAGCTGCAAAGGCTCATCTTAAAGAAGTTGATGATGCACAAGAAATTATTTTAGAAGCAATGTTTACTGATCTTAGATGTAACTATGATAGCAACTTGTTGGAAAAAGATAATTTAAAAAAAAAACAATAATTGTGTTGTTAAAGAGCCTTGATTCTTAATTATTTTCAAACAACTTATTTTTCTATAAAAAAAATAGTCTATTTCATTAGTTTTTAGTTAGTTTATCATTCAAGTTTATGGGCTATTATTTCTTATGATTAAGTCCTTAGCTCTAACAGAATGTGAATCAGTCAACTATTTATGGACTGAATTGATTCAATTGCTTGGTAGAGATAAAGCTTTTCAAGCGATTAGACAAGCTTTTGATTTACAGCAAATGAGAGGCAACGGCGAGACTTTGCCAGTGTTATTTATGGAAACATGTGGTGTCGCTCTTACAACATTTGATTTGTTGAGAGATCAAACAGGGTTATCTTTCATTGAAAAAAATAATAAAGTCCTTCTTTTAAGTTATAGAAAAAAAACTTTTCAGGTTTTACATAATTCAAATTAGTCTTTGTATTCCCTTCATGGCTCCGTAATCTTTTTACTAGATATTGATACTTTAATAAAATGAATCTCTTAACATTATTTTGTTGCGGTTTAATTGGATTACGTATAGCTCATGTCTATAGACCTAGTTGTTTTGAACTCGATTTTTCAACCAAGTCCGGTAAAGAATTCTTTATGAACGACCAGGATTTCATAGGAGCAGGTCCCTGATTCTGGTGTTAGTGGAAGGCCTTCTATATTCCTAGCAGTAGAACAAATCAAATCCCCATCCCAGCGAACTCCGTGTTCACTAACTCTCTCTGACCATTTTCGAACAGCTTCAAGATGATTTGGAATTTGTAGACCAACTTTTTTACATGCCTCACAAAGAATAGATAAAACAGGTGGTTTATGATTAATCCTTAGATCTTTAACCAGGCTGGGCTGAGAAAAAACACCTGTATATCTTATGTAATCGATTAACTCTTGATCACTTTGACTTAAGTTTGCTTTTTCTAACGCTTTTTCAAAGTCTTCTACTGAGATTTTTGGTCTATTGATAATGTACATTTTACTGAGATTAAATTAATTAAGATAACTTTAAGAGAGGGTAGGAGGAAATCGATTTTCCTACAATACAAATTAAATAGGCGATCATTATTGCTAGGTTGTCTTTTTGATGTATCTATGTAAAATCTTTAAAGTTAAACATTTTTTTATGATTACGATAGATTGCTATTAATATATTCAGAAAAATGTATTAAAAAGTAAAATGTTTGCGATTTCTATTCAAGAAATGGGGCTAACTCCACCAACTATTATTTTGATATTTGTTTTTGGAGTGTTATTTTTATTTTCCTTCGCGTTGACAAGTAAAAACATGGATACAAAAGGTCTTTTACGAGTTCTCTATGCCAAGCCATTAAGAAAGTCTGATGGATCAGTTGAATATCGTAATAAGGAATAATGGACATTGAATCCCAAATCGTAGGAAACCCAATAACCTTAACAATTGAAAGATGTGCTTATTTAGCACTTGGTATTTTTTTTGTTGCAGCCTTTTTTAGTGCTGTTTACAGAAATTATCAAGATAAATTATAAGAAGAAACTTTGTAGTATCTTCTCTAGCTTATTTGCAAAGATTTTTCCATATTTTTAATGTGTTGTTTCCACCAATGGGAACTATCCAAAAGGCTTTGCACCTGTTAATGGACTTACAAATAGGAACTCCATAACTGCACCAGTTACTGCTAAAGGTAATACCCATATAGTGAAGAAGCGAGCTCCAAAAAATCTTATAGAACTCTTCCCTTCAAACGAGTTTTTCGTAAAGGTATATCAAAAGTTACACTTAATTAGAATTAGATCTACATCTTAATGATTAACTTCTTCTTCTTAACTTAAAAAATAACTTTATCAGTTTTAACTTATTGTAATTAAGAAATCTAATTATAAAAGTTCATCCTAAAGTATATTTAAAGATCTTGATCTTTAAATATACTTTAGTTCTTAACATTAAAAATATTTATATGTAAAGAGATTTCCCCTGGTTTGACTTTTTCTGAATTATAGAAACAATTAATATGTTTTGCAGTATTGGATTATTTTTTTAGTAAGTTTATTGTAATTGATGCAAGATTTTTATGCATTCGAAATCTCTAGGCTTTGTTGGTTTAGGTTCGATAGGATTGCCGGTTGTACTCAACTTTGTTTCGGCAGGATATAGCCTTCGATTGCATACGAGAAATTCCAAAATAGAAAAAGATCCAAGGTTGACGGACTCGAAATTTTTTTCGAGTCCTAAAGATGCTGCTAAAGGGTGTGATGTCTTTTTCCTTTGTTTAACTGATGATCAGGCAGTTGAGGAGGTTCTTTTCGGTTTAAATGGAGCTTGTGAAAGTCTAAAAAGAGGATGTAAAATAATTGATTTTTCAACTATTTCCCCCAGCAAGGCGCGGGCTGTTTCGAAAAGGTTGCTTAAAAAAGAGATTTTTTATTTAGATGCCCCTGTTTCTGGGGGGACTGAGGGAGCCAAGGAAGCTAAGTTGACGATTTTTTTAGGCTGTGACAATAAACAGCTAAAAGAGATTCAATCGCTGTTGGAAATAATTTCGTCTAATGTTTTTTGTTTTGGAGAAGTAGGAAAAGGCCAAGAAGTAAAAGCACTTAATCAAATACTTGTAGCTGGTAGTTATGCAGCATTAGCAGAAGCAATTGCTCTTGGAGAAACATTGAATTTACCAATGAACCTTGTTGTAAATTCATTAAAAACAGGCGCTGCAGGCTCCTGGGCTTTATCACATCGTTCTGAAGGGATGCTAAGTAATAGATATCCTTTGGGATTTAAGTTGGGGTTACATTATAAGGATTTGTCTATTGCGCTTAAAACTGCCAAGGAATCAGGGTTATGTCTACCTATTACATCTAAAGTCAAAGAAATGGAGAAACAACTTATAGAGCAAGGCTATGGTGATTATGACGTATCTGTATTGAAAAAATGTATTATCAGAGATTTTTAAGAATAAAATCTTGAGATAATCTTTTATGAGCAAGTTGTTTTATAGGTGTAGTTTTTTAAGGGAAATGCCTTAAAGTTTTCTTGTAGAAAAAACCCTACTTCTAAAATATTCTATAGCTGCTAGCTTTTCAAAAGAACAATCCAATTTTATGTTAGTCAACGTTAAAGAAACTGTAGTTGAAACTTCAAGTGGAGAAAAAAAGGAACTAGGTGATTACATTGGACAAGTCCTTTTAATTGTTAATGTTGCTAGTCAATGTGGAAATACTCCTCAATATGAAGGCTTGCAAGCCCTTCAAGACAAATATAAGGAAAAGGGTTTAGTTGTTCTTGGCTTTCCTTGCAATGACTTTGGCGGACAAGAGCCAGGCACTGTTGATGAAATAAAAAAATTCTGTTCCTCGAAATTTGGAGCTAATTTTGAAATTTTCAACAAGGTGCATGCAAAAGGACAAACAACAGAACCTTATACAACTCTAAATAAGGTAGAACCTATTGGAGATGTTAGTTGGAATTTTGAGAAGTTCTTAGTAGGCAAAGATGGTAATGTAATTGCAAGATTCCAACCTAATATTGACCCTTTTAACGAAGAAATAATTGCCGCTATCGAGGTTGCCTTGACTATATAGAGTTTGTAACTTGATTGATAAGATCTCAAAAAATGATTGGCAGTTTTTAATTCCTTTTTTGGTTATAGCCTTTATCTTTATGGCTACTGATCTGATAGGAGCTCTAAAAAAAGAAGATTTTGCATATATTTCGACTGTCCTTCCCTTTCAACCTTACAGGGGGGTGACATCACATTTTTTTCACGCTGACCTTAGTCATTTGAGTGCTAATATTTTTGGATTAGTTGTGGCAAGGTACTTTTTAAAGGAGTTAAAGCTTCAAGGATATTATTTTTTACTTCTTCTTATTTCTTTATTGATTCCGCTGCAAGCCTTAATGCAATGGATATTAGATATTTATATTCTTAAAGGGGGCTATTACTTATTATTAGGCTTTAGTGGAATTATTTATGGTATAGATGCTTTTATTTTGCTGAGTTCGATGTATGGGAAGAACACTTTTCTTAGCCTGGATATTGGGTTGGTAAAAAGTATTTCAGTTAGAAATGCAATGTTATTTCTAACAGGAGTAGGATTTGCATGGTCCCTTCTGCCAAGCATAAGTTTTTCAGCGCATTTCACTGGCTTTATCTCTGGCGCGTTACTTTTCTTTTTGTGATTTCCACTATGAGAGGCCTTCTAGTCTTTTAGGAGTGTAAAAGTAAAGGTATATAAGATTTCCTTTTGAATGTCAATTAAATATAAACCCCAAACACTAGTCAAAAAAGAAAGAGTGTGGTTTTGAGAGGCAAAATAGATGCGGTTAAATATTTTTTGATAATTAAGCTGATTTCTTTAGTGACTGATCTAAAACCTTTCTCGCGACTCTCCTTTTGAGGGTTTTGTTCATTTGCTCAGTAAGTTTTATATATCTATGCATTGCCTCTTGACTTGCAAAACCTCTTTCTCTCTTTCTTTTCTCGGCCTGTTTTACAGGTATGAGTAGTTCTGTCATCGATTTAAATAAAGGGAAAACCATTAGGCTGCTTCCTTCTTTTGGTTGGCATTAAGATTTAAGCGAATCTCTTCATTTCTTATCTGATTATTTTTTGCGGTTACATATGCAACGTCATAGGTAGTTAAGCCTTGGCTACTTGGGTTGAAGAGGTTGCTTGAATTCCTTCGACGTCTAATTTTTTGTTCCATCTATAATTGTTTTATATTATTTATATTCTAATGCCTATTTTTTAATCTTCAAGTTATTTTAAAAAAAAAATGAATCTTTTCTTCTTTATATTTATCTATTGACTTATAAGAGTCTATTTATCTTCTTTAGCTCCGCTAAGAATTTTTTTTGAGAGGTAGATTGATTTAGCTAGATTTCGCTATAGTACTTTGAATTTTTTAATGATTCTATTTCGTTGCTTTTTATTCCTATCACTCTCATTCGACGGTGTTGCAATTCTTCTGGGTTTAACTAGTCTTTTTTGATACTAAAGATCTACGGCAATATGGGGGAGTAAGCTAAAAAAGCCTTTAATGCTTCTCTTAGTCAATTATTTGGAAATACATTTGGGAAGTAGATAGACTACTCATATGCTATTGACTAATCTTTTTGCAGTAGTTGGTTATCGTTATGTTGAAGGTTTAGTTGAAAACCATACAACAAGCAAGTAAATGCTGAAAGATGTTACTGAGTTGAATTGAGAGAATATGCCTATGCCAACTGTTCTATGCATGGTTGTGTACCTGATGCCAAGCACTTGGTTGTCGAAACTTAACGTCAACTAGATCGCCTGAATTTTTTAGTACTCCTTCCAAATCCTCTAGATGCAAATCAATATTTTTTAAACAAAAACTGTCATTTTTTTATAATTTTAATTATAGAGATTGATATTAGTTACTTCAAAAGAATTATTTTTCATTTGTAAAAACTTCTTTATATAAGGAAGTTCCACCAAAAAGAAAAAGTATAGCTCCAATAAAGAATGTAATTACTTTACCTTTTTCTTCTTCTGAATAAACATTAGTTGTTATAAGCCCAGCATTGATAATAGAGCTAAAGACAAACCAGGAAATAATCCAGGCTAATACATATAAAAAAACTTTCAGATTTTTGTTCATTCCTAGGACCTTTTCTAGTTATATATAAATAGACTAAATAATACAGAAAAAAAACTTAAGTATAAAGTTCTTTAAGAGACTTAATTTATAGTCATATAATGCCTTCGGAACCTTATCCTTCTTTTATGGTTATTAATACTTAGGATCTGCTCTTAAACTCGAAATTGTAAAATCATGGGTTATGCATCTCAAAACCTATTAACTTTGAAAAAAGAGCTTGATCTCAGCTTGTATTATCTCTGATTTGACTTTAAATACTTTTAGCGAGTTTCTTTTTTGCTTTTTAAAAATGAAAGGAGTACTAAGCTTTCTACAGATATTAATCGCGGTTATTCTTGGAAGTCTAGTTAGTGATGTAATTAAAGAATTTGCAGATCAATGTGTCGCTAGAGATAAAAAAGGATGTGCTGAGACAAGACTTGAATGCATATGGAATTCAAGAAAATTACCGAATATCATTCCTTTTTGCTTTATTGAGAAAGAACTATAAACTCTAAGAATTTGTTTTTAAGTAGGACTTCGTTTAATTCCCCAAAGTTCACCTTTTTTTGAAGCTTCAAGAATTGCTTTGTACACCTCTTGAGTCATGAGATTAAGTGATATTTTTTAAAAAATACCTAATTATGCGCAACCATGCCAGTGAATTTTTTTAAATAATTCTATCGATTGATCAGAAAAAACAAGTATTTATGCAAAACGGTTCTATTCCTTAGCCATTGCTTCTTCAAGCAGACAATCTTGCATGCTCTTTAGCATTCCTAAAGACTTTGTTCTTTCAGAAATCTTTTTTTTAGGACACGTTAGCTTCTTTAGAAGTTTTAGTAGTTTTCTTTGTGTGTCTAAGAAGTTTTAGGGGTTCTCCTAGTTTGCTTTGGTTCCCTTCCTTTTCTGAACCACTGATTTTTTCGTTTATCTAATGATAATTTTCCCATTCTGCGACCTTAATGTGTAATGGGTTGTTCTTTGTGTAATTTGGGGCCTATTACCTACTTTCAATATCCTTTACAAGTTTCTTAGAAGAGGATACCTAACTGTTTAATGAATGGGACTTTGCAGTAGATTGAATAGGAAATTCAATTGCATATGCTGAGTGAATTCTTGGTAATGATGAGTGAAAAATTATTTTGAGCTAAAGTCATTTGCACGTATGTCTTAAAGTTTAAGATGAGCTCCCTATTTTAATATCTAGTACAATTGCTATATAACTCACTTGAATCTCTACTAGTATGAGGTGTTTGACCATTAAGATTTTTCATAACAATGAGATTAAGAGTTATAGAATTATTTTTAATTAATTAGGGAATTGATAGCTTTCCCTCTAATCATCCTTTGATTTAATTAATCTAGTGACTATCCCGATGAAAAATATGAGAATTCTTAGTTGGGATGAGTTTGATTATTGCATTCAAAGCATATCGGTTTTGTATGATTCACAAGAATTTTCAGGTGTATATGGCTTTCCAAGAGGTGGACTTTGCTTAGCTGTTGCTGTTAGCCATTCATTGCGAATTCCATTATTGAATGAACCAAAACCAAATGCACTGGTAGTTGATGATGTTTATGATACAGGATTAACTTTAAATCAAGTCAGGAAAATTCCTGATATTAAAGCATTTGTTTGGTTAAGTAAGGTGGAACCAAAATGGTGGAATGCTTTGGAAATTAGCAACTCAGAAGAATGGTTTGTATTCCCATGGGAGGCGCAAGAATTTGCTATGAAGGATAAAGAAGATTTTCAAAAAATGAGGAGTAAAATTTGATGACAAGAAAAATTATCTACTTAGCATCACCTTATGGTTTTTCAAAGCAATGTAAGAAAAACATTTTACCAGAATTTGTAGAGATTCTGGAGGGGTTAGGTGCAGAGGTATGGGAACCTTTTAGCCGTAACTCACAAGTTGAAAAAGCACGTAGTGGATGGGCTCATAAGATAGCATTAGCTGATCTTCAAGATGTTAAGAGTGCAGATGCAATATTTGCTGTGGTAAATGGAACTCCACCTGATGAAGGTGTAATGATTGAACTTGGTGCAGCAACTGCTTGGGGCAAAATAGTCTTTTTATTTCGGGATGACTTTAGAAAATGTAGTGATTCAGATGAGTATCCACTTAACTTAATGCTTTTTGCTGGTTTACCAGCCTCTAATTGGACAGATTCTTTTTTTACATCTATTGAGGATATATCTAATCCCCAAAAGGCTTTGATCCCTTGGTTAAATTCATGATGATGTATTTCTAAATTGTGAAAATGTTGTCTACACGGAAGATACAAATCAAATTTTTAATATTAGTGTATTTTATGCTTAAGACTTTAAAAAAAATGATTTTACTTAGAATAACAAACTCTTCTGAGGTTGTAAAAGCTAAGGCAGGTAAGCTTTTTGAGAAAATCACGCCAGATACGATTGATGAGAAGTTGGTTGAAGCACAAGTTATACAGACTATGATTGAGCAATTAAAATTGGAAGGACTAAAAGGTGAGATATCTAGTGTAAAAGGGTTAGAAGTGCAGGGCTCTGATTTGATAACAAAGAGTAGTTTTGTAATTAGAGAAACAAAAAAGATTTAATCAAAGGCTTTGCCCTCTCAGAAAATATATGTTGTTTAGATGATTGGACTGCTCCTTTCAAGCTATCTTCCAAAAGAAGTTTTCTCTTAATTTTTTTATGTTTTATATTGAAGTCTAAGACAAATTGCTTTGAAAATAGGAACATCTGATTAATGATAAATTTTTCCCATTCAAGTAGTTTAAGAAGGGTTAAGGAAATAAAAAGCAAGTCACTTTTTTATGAATTTACTTTTGGTATTTCTGTAAATAATATATAAAATAGATTAAAACTCTGAGATATAAGCTTAACTTCTTGGTAGAATCTTTATATTAAAGATATCTTAGCTTTACTTGGAAAAAGATCAAACAATTAAGCTTAGTGATTTTACACTTACTCCTTATCTGAAGCGAAGTAATTTAAGAGCTGCTTGGCAAATTTTAACTACAGTTTTCCCAATAGTTGGATTATGGCTTTTAATACCATTCATTGATACAAGTTATCCCTCTATTTCTGTTAAGATCATTATATTAATCCCTATCCTTAGCCTATTAACTTTATTCTCATTGCGTACATTTTCTTTGATGCATGACTGTGGCCATAATTCTCTATTTCGAACATCTCGGCTCAATCGATTGACTGGATTTTTCCTTGGAACTATTAATGCTATTCCACAATTTCCTTGGTCACGTGATCATGCTTTTCATCATCGACATAATGGAAACTGGGAAATGTATCGTGGTCCTATAGATGTTTTAACCCTACAGGAATATCAATTATTATCTAAAAGAAATCAGTTGCTTTATTCATTAAGTCGTCATTGGATAATGCTATTTCCAGGAGGCTTCTTTTATTTGGTTATCAAACCTAGATTGACATTATTAGTTACTATAACAAATTTTATTTATTCTATAGGTAGGGAATTAACTACCAAATTAATCAATAGAGATTTTGTGAAAATCTTTTCGTTTTCCACTAGACTTAAGGCTCATTATTCAGGTTATGGAGAAACTTCTGGAGAACTAATAGATTTATTTGCTAATAATATTGTTGTTATATTTGCTTGGATCTTTATGAGCAAATGGCTAGGTGCTGGTCTTTTTTGGAGTTGTTACTCGGTTGTTATGACATTTTCGGCAGCTATTTTTATATGTGTATTTTTTGTACAGCATAATTTTCAAGATTCATATGCTAATGGTGAACAACAATGGAGCTCATTACTTGGCGCTATAAAAGGTAGTAGTAACTTAGTTCTACCACCTGTCTTGAATTGGTTCCTTGCTGATATCTCCTATCATAGTATTCACCATTTATGTGATCGTATACCTAATTACAATTTGTGTGCTTGCCATAATCATAATGAAAACCTTCTTTTAGGTGCAAAGTACCTAAAAATCAGAGACATACCCGGTTGTTTTAAATATATTCTGTGGGATAAGGATTTGGAGAAATTGTCTACACTTTGAATAACCATTTTGTTTGTTGTCTTTTTATTAAAAAGGATTTTTCGCAAGCTTTTGCCTATTAGCTTTTGGATTGAACGCAAATAGCTAACAACTAAAAAATAATTGTTTTTTGTCAGACATATTGTGTGTGAGGATTTTTAAAAAATAGATATTCCTTTGTTTTAAACATGCATTGGGGTTAACTTAATAATGAGCTAGATATTACTTATAGATTAATGGATCATTTGATTCATCGACTTCTAAATGAAGAAGATTCAACCATCTTAAGGGAAAAGCTTCTTGTTAATGAAGCTGATTGGGAGGATGGAAGAAAAACAGCGGGTTCTCACGCAGCAAAGGTCAAAAATAATCAACAGTTAAATAGAAATTCCAGCACATTTATAGAAAGCTGTAAATACATTACTAGCCAAATCACTATAGATCCTCTCATTAAGAGTTTTTGCCTGCCTAGGAAGATTCATGGTGTTATGTTTTCAAAAGCTAAATCTTCTCAGGGGTATGGAATGCATGTAGATAATGCTTATATGAAATCGGGAAGAAGTGATATATCTTTTACACTCTTTTTAAGTAAAAAAAACGACTATGAAGGAGGAGAACTTTGTATTCAGAGTACTCAAGAAATTGAAGAAATAAAACTATCAGCAGGAGAAGTTGTTTTTTATCCAAGCACAAGCTTGCATGCGGTAAAGAAAGTAACAAAAGGAGAAAGATTGGTTTGTGTTGGATGGATTCAAAGCTACATCTCTAGCAATGAGGATAGAAATATATTATTTGGACTTAACGCAGGAGCCAGAGGATTGCTTGCTGAATACGGACAATCCCCTCAACTAGACCTTGTGTTTCAGGCTTATAATAATTTTTTAAGACGATTAGGCGATTGACTTTAGTAAATGAGCAATCTTTAATATTTCTAAGTTGATTTCTATTTAAAATTTTTAAAATAGGATTAAATTTCACATGGTTTTAGTCTTCCCTTAGACTACGAGATTTCCAATCAAGGACTATTATGTATAGATGATTGTTTTGATCTTTCACTTTTAATAGTGACGCAATTTAGTTCTTTTTAAACTGTGAAACCTTTTTTTGTTAGCCTTAGCCTTTTATTCACTTGTTTTCTTTGTGTCTTTTGTGTTGTTGCAGAAGTAGATGCTTATCCAAATGAACAATTAGAAGAATGTATTGTCGCAGCTCAAAGCAACTCATCCTTAGTTGAAATCCCTTTAGAATCTATAAAAGAGTTCTGTGACTGTGCTTTGATTGCAATAGTAGACGAAGGTAGCGATGAAATAATTTCAGCCAATAAATGTGCGAAAGACACATTGAATTAATTACCCAATTAACTTGATTGTGATCTAATTGATCGGAGCATAGTTTATTCGAATAAATATTAATTTTTTTAATTGCAGGCAATGAAGCTTGTTGATTTTTTGGTCATTATTTTAATAAAATGGTAAATGGCTAAAGATATACAGAGGTATATGGGCTTCCCTCATTGCTCTTTTTGCGTTTTATTAGCAATTCTTTCAGGCTGTTTGTCTGTTTCACGATGCATTATGCTTTTGCAGTTAAGGCGAGTTAATTTAAACTTTATATAAAGATGGAGAGGAACACCACCAAAAGTCAATCAAAGAATGTGCTTGGTGAACCACTACAGGATTGTAGTTGTTCACCACTTACAGGTTGGTATAGAGATGGTAGTTGTAGAACAGATGTCTCTGATCTAGGAAAACATAGTATATGTTGCGTAATTACTGAGGCTTTTCTTCGATATAGCAAGGCACAGGGAAATGATTTGTCTACACCCATACCTCAGTATGGGTTTAAAGGTTTAAGAGAAGGAGACCATTGGTGTTTATGTGCTTTGAGATGGAGAGAAGCTTATTTGGATGGGATGGCCCCTTTGGTTAGGTTGGAAGCTACTGAAATCAGCACATTAGAAGTAATTGATGCAAGTATCCTTAAACAGTTTGCGTACACCAAAAGCAAATAAGATTCTTAGTTGATACATTCTTCTATTTGAGACATTGTCAAAGTAAAATTGATTTTGATCTCTTCCTTCTTACTTTTGTTATGCCTCTAATTAATGTCAAAACATCTATTTCAAATATTGAAAAACCTGAGCTACTCCTTAAAGATCTTTCGAGTGAGTTGTCTTTAATTACTGGAAAGCCAGAAAGTTACGTTATGACTTTGCTTCAAACTAACGTTCCAATGACATTTGCAGGTACTAATGATCCTTGTTGCTATGTGGAAATCAAGTCTATTGGTGCAATAAATCCAAGTAAGATGTCTTCAGTTTTCTGCAAATTGATTTCAAGCAAAACTAATATAGCTGAAGAGCGAATATATTTAGCTTTCGAGGATGTTCCCGCAAGATTATGGGGGTGGAGTGGGAGAACTTTTGGCTAGCTAAAATACTTGTTACGATTGGAAAAAGAGTTCTCAAATGGCTTAGCCTATCCCTTGGCAATTTATATTTTGTATTTTTTCTTTGGATCATTCATAACTTTCCACTATTGAATTACAAAAAAAGAAGAACAAAAAAATAAAAAGAAGCTTCAAGTCAATGCTATTTATAGCTAGTCTATATGCTAAATGAACCTATATTTATGATTATTAACTACTATTCCCTAAGCCAAAAAACGAATTAGCAATAAATAGCACGCTGAAGCCTACTAGGAAAATTAATCCTGTCCAACATAAGGATTGCATCAATGGACCATATTGGTGTTTTTTTTCTACTAAAGAACTATTCAGGGTATCCATTGCCATCCAAGCAAAGATAGGAGCTGTTAAAAAACTTCCTGTCATTGCACCAAAGACAAACTGTGCCACAGTAACTCCACCAGACCTTGCAATTAGAAGAGCGATTAATGCAGCAAACACATGAAGAACGATCCAAACTCTTAAACGTTTATTTTCAGAGCCAGAAGAAGTGATGCCCCTATCTTTATTTTGAAGAAGTCCTTGTATAGCAGAAATACTTCGGGGGTAGGCATCTAAGCATGTCAATGTAGTACTAAACATTGCTGCAAAGGAGGCAGGAACAATTATCCATTTAGCCCAATCTCCTATAGCTTCTGTATATAAACGGATGAGGTTCTTTGCAAAATATACACCGCTCCCAGACATCATTACATTGCCACTTCCATACATAGTGAAAGCACCAAGAGAAACAAACAGTAATGCTGTTGCGACAGTGATTAAATATCCAAGATTAAAGTCGAACTCGGCTTCATTCGTATTTGCAATATATTTGCTATCTTTAGATCTAGAAAACATCCAAAGTGAAGGCCAAACACATAATTCAATAGGACCAGGCATCCAACCCATTAATGCAATTAAAAAAGATAAATTGGTCAAAGTCCAAGGACTAGGAGTGCTTTTAATTAAATTAATGTCGATAAAATCCAGTGAATTGCTTCTTAATAGCGATAAAAATGCAAAACTTGTCAGTAAAGTAAGCAATACGACAAGTATTTTTGATATACGATCAAGTGCTTTGTATTGACCTAGCAATAAAATTAATCCACTACTGACTAAAACACCAATAGACAAATCCATTGGTGGAAATGCGGCAAAAATGGGAATATTTGTTAGTAGAAGAGCCGTAACAAAGCTAACTGCAGCAATAGTAAATGTTCCTGTCACTAAACTTACTGTTAAATAAATTGGCAAGTAAATAGGATTCCTAGCCTTAAATCCCTCTAATAATGAAAGGCCAGTAACTGCGGTAAAGCGAGTCCCGACAAGAAGGAAGGGATATTTCAATAAATTCGTAAGCAAAATTAAGCCAACTAGTGTAAATCCAAACTTTGCTCCAGCCTGTGTTGATGACATCAAATGGGATCCTCCAATGCAAGCTCCAGCTAATATGATTCCAGGACCTAATGATTTTTGGATTCCTTTCCTTGTAAGAGTCATTATTTAAAAAGCATTGATTCTATGTTGATAGGAAAATAAATTTTTCGCCAAACTCCACAACAAAAGTAGATGATTATATTTCTGCTTCTATTTAAGTGATTAGTAAAAAATTTGTTTATAGCCAAATCTTTATTTAAATCGTCTCGATTTCTTAAGATTTTTTTGAACTAGATTTATTTATCCTCAATGCTTTTACTTATAAATCTAACTAAGAATAAAATAAAATAACGAAGCCTTTTTTTGAATAATGAGACTCTCTTTCTTCTCTACTTAGATCAAGCCCAACTTCAAGTCCTTCCTTAAGAGCATCTTCATATGATGTCTTCAAAGGCTCTGACATTTCTTTTTTACATAAAGCCGCTATTCCAATTGGTGTTGCATGCCAATGGAAGGTTGAAGTTTGTCCAATCGCTGGTTCTTTTAAAGAATCCTCAAGCAGTTCTTGTGTAGACATATTTTATTGCATCAGAAAAATTGAATTACACATACAATGACAAGAACAAGTAAGAAATGGGATAAATAATTTGCTTTAAGCACTTAAGGGAAGTTTTGGATAAGGCCTTAATTTATGTGTTTTTCTAAGAACTCTTGTCTAGAACATATTTTTAGAGAAATTAAAAATATGTTTTAGAAATAAAAGTTTTATCCTTATCAATGATTTTTAAAAAGCGTTTTTTTAACTATTGGCCAAACGTGAAATATATGATTTTTCAGTCCCTGCGTTAATCCAACCTGTCGCAATGGTTTTCGACTCAGTTTTACTTACTCTCCCTCTATGAATATGGGATAAGCCTGCGGGGAAAATTAAAAGCTTTCCACGCTTTGCTGTTTCATGGTGTTTTTGCCAATAAAATTCAGTGCCAGCAGACTCAATGTCGTTGCAATAAAGGATCCAAGCCAGCACTCGATTTACAGGTTCGGTAAGTTCATTGCTAATTGTCCAATCGCAATGCCATTCTTTAAACCCCTCATTAGGAGCATATCTTTGTAAGTTAAAAATAGGGTTTACGAATAAATCATTCTCAGGGCAGCAGTCTCTAAGAAGTGGCCGATCTTTTAAATATTGATTCAGCCCAGCGTTAATACCTCGAATAATTATTTGAGATAGAGCAAATGCTTCAGGATCAGAATGGTCAATCGCTACAAGGCTTATATCAGTAGAAATCTTGGCTTCTGTTCCAGAGAGAGTTGAATCCTTTTTAAAAGAGATACCTCGTGTTTGTAAATCTGTGCGCTTGTCAAAAAATGCCATTATGCCATCTGCTACAGACTCAAACCCATTGTTTTGGTAACGCTCAATAAGATACATATTTATTAATTTAAATTTCTTATAATGCTGAATGTGAGGCTTTTGATATCTCTATGATTTTGTTGAGTTCTCTCCTTCATTATCTCGGAAAGTCATATCAGGAAAAGAAATTACATCCTCATAACTTGGAAGATCAACAATCCATTCTGCAAACTCATTGATTAACGCATATTGGTCTTTTCCTTTTAAATGTTTTGATCTGTCCAAAACATGAATTACTGCAAGTGATAATGATTCAAGGGCTGAATTGATTTCTTGCATTGTTTTATTAAGCTAAGTCAGACTACCTAATGTTTGTATCAAAAGCTACTACTCAGTAGGTGAATTATGTGAATACATGAATGCATGTAGGTTTATCTTGGAAACTTGGCTAATGAAATAAAGTAAAAAAGCTATGAAAAAAAAATTATTAATGAGAATTAAATTATAAGTTGTATTTTTGCTTTTATTGAATTTAGTGCAAAGAAATTAATTACAACTATTTTGATTTGGCCCCTATGACTGTCTATTCTGCTAAGTTATTGGCTAAGTTCTAGTTAGGTTATCAATTCTACGATTCCTTCTGCAACATACTTAGCTAAACCTTCCATATTACTTTCGAATTCACTCAAGTCATTATCCCATTTGCTTGAGATTTTCTTTGCTAATTGATGATCTTTTGCATGATTTAACATAGATTTAGTCATATATTCATTTAGACCGATATTCATTCTTACTTTTAAATAACTCCAAACGGAATTGCCTAGACCATTTATGTATGAGATGTTGTCTACACCAGTGTATTCATAGAGTTCCATTACTCCATGATGACAAAAAATTTGTCCTAGTTCGTCATATGCACTTTTAGCATCCTTTGCATGCTCATATTCAGCAAGCATCCATTCTAATTCTTGATTCTTCTTCTCGTTACCATCTCTAACTGCTTGGAGAAGTTTATAAAAAGATCCAAATTCAACTGAGTTTGACATTTAATAAATTCCAGTTAACTAACGATATTGATCTTATCTTAAGAAGTTAGTAAATATATCTTTGAATTATTTTGATTAAACTATTTATTAAGGTTCTTGAAAGAGCGCGAAGTTAGAATAAAGTTAAATTGCCTCATCAAAATAGCGCTTTCATTGACTTAAGCTTTAAAAGCTTTGGTAATAAAGAATTTCCTTGATGACCATTCGCTTTTCTTTTTAATCCTTTTCGCATGACAATTTTTATAGGGAACCTTTCTTTTGATGCTGAACCGGAGGATGTCACTAATGTTTTTAGCAGTTATGGAGAAGTTAAAAACTGTAAAATGCCTTTAGATCGTGAAACAGGAAGAAAGCGTGGGTTTGCTTTTGTTGAAATGGCAAATCAAGCAGATGAACAGTCGGCAATAGATGATCTTCAAGATGTTGAATGGATGGGTAGAAATATTCGAGTGAACAAAGCCCAACCTCGCAATAATTCATCGGGAGGTCGTCGATCAGATCATGGTGCTAGTGATAGGAAAAGATAATTATTAAAAAACAAGTTTTCTTATAATCTATATTTTTTGTAAATTGCTTAAAATACTAATAAGAATTAATAGATTCATTTTGCAAGATCACTAAGAATTAACCATCTTTCTTCTAAAACTTTAATCTTTTCAGTTATATTAGCTAGTTCATGGCTTAATCTAACTACATTCTGATCTGAAAAATTCTCAGATATACTTTTTTCAACCTCTAGCTTTCGATTTTCTAACATGGGTATTTCCTTATCCAACTGATCAAGTTCCCTTTTTTCTTTAAAGCTTATTTTTCTTAATTCTTTAATATTTTTAGATTTTTTAGTTGCTTCTGATGATAGAGAAATATTTTTTCTGGATGATTTTTTATTTAAGGAATAGTCTTTACTTTCGTAAGGTAAGGTTTTTCTTAAAGTATTACTTCTTTTATTTTCTTGAAACGAACTGTAATTTCCATCATACCTTTTCAATTCTCCTTGTTCAAAGTTAAAAATTTTATTTATAGTTCTATCTAGAAAATAACGATCATGCGAAGCAATAATTACACAACCTTTAAAATCTTCAAGAAAATCTTCTAGAACACTAAGAGTCTGTATGTCTAGATCGTTAGTAGGTTCATCTAAAAGTAAAATGTTAGGAGCATTAATTAACATCTTGCAAAGAGTTAATCTTCTCTTTTCACCACCTGAAAGTTTTTCAATCTTGCTGTATTGCTCGGATGGGTGGAAAAGAAATTTTTCAAGTAATTGACTAGCAGTTATTTTTTTTTCATTAATATTAATTATTGGACCAGCTTCTTTTATGAAATCTATAACTCTTCTATTTATCCCTTTCCCGATTGATAATTCATTTGTGTGTTGATCTAAGTAACCAATCGCAATAGTTTGGCCAAATTCAATCTTACCGCTTGTTGGTTTTCTTTTTCCTGCAAGTACGTCTAATAAACTTGTCTTTCCACTGCCATTATGTCCAATAATTCCTACTCGATCATTAGGAGTAAAATTATACGAGAAATCTTTTAATATTTTCTTATGATTTATTGTTATAGAAAGATTTTCTACATCAATTGCTTTTTTCCCAATTCTATTAGATATAGAATTAAGTTCTAAGTTTTTTTCTGATTCTAAAGGTTGTTGTGATTGCAAATTAGTTATTCTCTGCACTCGTGCTTTTTGCTTAGTACTTCTAGCTTTCGGACCTTTCTTTAACCAGTTAAGCTCTTTCTTAAGAATTGCTCTAAATTTTTTATTGGTTGATTTTTCGGAAGTATTCTGAACAAGTTTAAGTTGAAGATAATTACTATAATTTGCTGAGTATTTATAAATCTTTCCATTATCAATCTCTATCATTCTTGTAGTAACTTTCTCTAAAAAATATCTATCATGTGTAATAAGAACAAGAGCCCCTTTGTATTTTTCTAGCCATCCTTGTAACCACTGAATGCTAGAAACGTCTAAATGATTTGTTGGTTCATCAAGAAGTAAAACATCTGGATTGCTAATTAGTGCTGAAGCAAGTTCAACTCTTTTTTGGAATCCACCAGAAAGTTCTTTAATTGTTCGACCTGTATCTTTTATTCCAAGCCTTCTAAGTATCTCTTTACATTGCTGTTCAAGGTTCCATGCGTTTGTATTATCCATAAGTTCACTTAAATATCCAAGTTCTTTTAAAAGGCTTTTGTCTTTTGAGTTGCTTGATATTTTTTCAGTTAGCTTTCTAAAACGAATTAATAGGTCACTCTTCTTTTTACAGCCTTTTAGAACTTCTTCCATAACAGTTATATTTTTGTCTAAAGTGTTTTCTTGTCCGACTAATGAAATCTTTAATGCTGGTGAGCAGGTCCTTTCACCATTTAGAAGTGGTTCTAAGCCAGCTATTACTTTGAGTAATGTTGATTTTCCGCTACCATTTGGACCAATTAGACCTAGCCTTTCATTTTTTTTTATATGTAATTCTAGATTTTTAAAAAGGGTTCTAACTCCAAAATCTTTTGATGCATCAGTAATACTAATTAGTGACATAAATATTTCTAATTAGATACAAATTATTTTCATTAACCATATCTTAAATAATTACGTTGATTAGCTCTTAAATTCAACTTATGCTGAATTTTCTTTTTAAGGAGGTAGAACTATTCAGCATTTTCAAAAGAACGAAGAAGTTTGAATCCCTTTCGAATAACTAAAATTATTCCATAAGCACCAAAACCTAAAGGAAATATAGATAGTGGGTTAAAGCTCATTTCAGAATAATTTTTAACTCCATTTGCATAGTCAGACCCATGACATGGAGAAAGATACAAAAGGCTTGCAAAAATTAAAGTCCAACCACAAATAGAAAGAATTCCATCTTTGGTTCTGCCTTCATAGAATCTATCAAGTCCTAAACCCCAGCCAATTGAAAGTACTGCAAGTCGAGTTAGAGCTTTTTTTTCGTCTTTTTTAAACAATTTCTTAATTTTAATATTCTCAAAAGAACTATAATGCCTTATTGATCTAAGTGTGGACTTTTTACAATTAGTATTAAATTTCTTTCGATTTCTTGATATCTAGATTTTGAGAGAGTTTTCACCTTTGCAACTAAGTTTTTCTCTCTCAGTAATTTCAAAAGTTTTTATTTCTTTATGCAATTTAGATTCATAACAGTTATAAACAATTAATAAGGATTTGAGGATCGATTTGTGTCAACGGATTTATATGGATTTGTAGCTGCGTTTTTAACAACAATAGCTTTTTTACCCCAGGTCCTCAGAACTTATAAAACAAAATCTGCTGATGATGTCTCTATCTTAATGCTGTTGATGTTTATTTCTGGGTTATGTTTCTGGATTATTTATGGCTCGAAATTGCATTCTCTACCAGTTGTCATTGCAAATACTATTACATTAATTCTTAATAGTTCAATTCTTGCAATGAAATTGGCTTATTCCTTAAACGATTCAAAACGAGATTTAACTGTTTAAGCTTTAATCACTGAGCAGAGGGTTGTTAGGCATCCTTATTTTGACTTCATTGCTAAGACGATCTAAAAAAACTTTTTCTTTCTCAAAGAGTGTCCATTTACAAGCTGAACCGATATCTTTTGCGTGTATCGGGTTTCTAATTCCAGCAATAGGAATAGTTCCATGTGATCTACACCAGTTTAAGGCTACTTGAGCTTGAGAGACATGTCGTTCTTTGGCTATCTTTTCAAGCCCTTCCCTTAATTCAATTGTTGCTGGCAGTAGACGATTGAAAATAGTACGTCTTAAAAAAGTCTTAGGAACTTTTTCTGCTTTGGGTGATATACCTAGGACCCCTAATGCTAGAGGGCTATAAGCTAAGAGTTCAATATTTAACTTCTTGCAAATATTAATTAGTTTGTGAGTTGTCTTTTGTTGAGGAGACAAGAGTGAAAATTGCACTTGAATGCTTTTTAGAGCGATACCTCTTTCCTTTAGACGATTATAAATCCATTGCAATCTTATTGGTCCCATATTTGAAACTCCTACTTCGGCAATCTCTCCATTTTCATATAGATCTCCAAGACCATCTATAAGTTGGGCCTCTTGCCATGGAGCGTACCTTGAGGTACTCCAATGGAGTTGAACTCGATCGATTTTATTATTTAGTCTTTCTTTACTCGCTTTGAACGCTTGATTAAATCCTTTCCTTCCCAGTCGCCAGGGATATGGAGCTAATTTTGTTGCAACAATAATGGATTTTTTTTTGGAAATATTTAATCTCTCAAGATATTTCCCGAGTAGCTTTTCACTCCTACCATTTAGTTGTCCTATTCCATAAGAATCAGCAGTATCAATGAAAGTGAGTCCGTTATTAATAGCAACCTTAAAAGCTTGCTCTAGTAATTGATCATCTTTCTCCGGGATGTATCCCCAAATTAATTTGTTGCCCCAAGACCATGTTCCAAAACCAATCGAAGACACAACTTTTTGTTCGATATTTGTCTTATCATGATTAAGAAAATACTAGGAAGGCTTTAAATTTAGGATTTCTTCTTGAAAACATGACTTTATCTGTCCTAAGTTAAATTTATAGACATAAAAGAATGGCAGTATCTTTTCAATTATCTATTAGTCATCAAAATCAAACCAAATTAGTTTTTCAAGAGATTTCAAATAAGACTTGGTCATTAAATTTTCCAATATTAATGCTTGATAGATCTTGGTTGAAACTTGAAAAAATCCCATTAGCTGATTTGGCTTATAAGCTACCTCCTGATTTCTCTAGTGAAGCTCCTGAGATTATCAGATATCATCAACTGATTAATGAAGGTAATAGTTTGCTTATTGCGGCTCAAAAATGTTGGGATGAGTTTGGCATGGATGATTTCTATAGAGCCTTAAGAAATTGTTGGCGTATGGATGATCTGCAAAATTATGGATGGACCTATAAAAAATATAAGAAATTAATTTCTGAATATAAACACTATATTCAGAGTTCTGTGAAAACAATCCCTTTAATTGCTCTTGCCCAAAAAGACTCTAAAGAGAACCATGAGATTATATGGATAAGAAATAATAGTCCTTCTAGCATTAAGTTGTATTTTATATAACCACTCTTTTAAAAATAATATATAATTAAATTGTTTAATATAAAAATTAGTATTAATGTCTAATCCTAAGTTTGCTGAGGATGAGTTGAATCAAATCTGTGAAGATGCCTTTGTTAATGTTAAGGAGGCATGTTTGAGGCTTCAAGAGAAAACAAAATGCTCAAATGAAGTAGTTATTGAAATGCTGAATAATGTTGCCGAGTTTTATTTGGCTCAAAGTAGTTATGAAGAAAATAAAGCATGAGTTATATATTTTTAAATGCTTTAGCTTTGAATCCTTTAGAAATTGGTGTTGTTGCATTTACAGCAATTGGATTTATTATAATGTTTGGGATTAGTTCCTCAGGAGGTGGATATCAAGATCTTGTGAGAACCACCTTGAAGAATGACGAATTAAGAAGAAAAACTTTTAAAAAGAAATAAATTTAATTTTAAAAATAATCAAGAATTATTTTACTTAAAAAGTACTTTGAATTTAAAATTTTATTTCAATCTTTCTTCTCTCCTCATGCATATCTTCAATCTCTTTATAGATCTCTTTTAGCTTTTCATTTAAATGTTCTGCATTATTTAAACAATCCAAAGATTGCATTGTTTTTATCAAATTCTCTTTTGCCTCAACTAGTTTCCTACATTCGAGGCTCCCAGATTCATAAGACATGGTAGAAAAAATAAATTGGAATTGATTAGAGGTTCCTAGAAGAATGAATTAAGAAATTAGTGCTTTAAGGCTAAATGCTAGAAACCGATTAGGACCTTTTGTTAATAGTTATCATAAACTAGAATTTACCAATGAACTGTTTCATATGACACTGAAACAGTAAACCTTTATCTTTACTAGAATCCTGTGACAATACTTCTAGCATTACTTAGAAAGAGAAAAACCCTTTATTCCCTTTAAACCTTCTTTGAAAAATAATTTAAATTTTTAAGGTGATGAATTTTTATGCTTTTTATTATGGCTCTAGTGGATGGTTAATTGATCTTGATGGATTTAGGATATTAATAGACCCTTGGTTGACAGGGGATCTTTTCTTTAGTCCCCCAGGACCTTGGCTGATCAATGGACGATTGAGAAATGTTTTTGATGTACCTGAAAAAATCAATCTTTTACTTTTAACTCAGGGGCTTGCTGATCATGCACACCCTGCTTCTTTGAAGCTCTTGGATCGTTCTATCCCTGGCATAGGATCACCATCTGCTTTCAAGGTTCTTGATGGGCTTGGCTTTCAAAATGTTAATGCAATAAAACCCAACCAAACTATTGAGATAGGCCCTATATCAATAGAAGCTACAAGTGGTGCCCCTGTTCCACAAGTAGAAAATGGATATATAGTTTCTCATGAGAAATATTCTTTTTATGTTGAGCCTCATGGATACTTAGATCCAAGAATTTCCCCTCGTCAAATAGATTTAGCTATTTCACCAGTGATAGATCTTAAACTGCCTTTTGCTGGTGCTTTTATACGAGGGAAGACAATACTTCCAAAACTGATAGAACTTCTAAAGCCTAAAACTATCTTTTCAAGTACTACTGGTGGAGATGCTACTTTTACAGGACTCTTAAATTCGCTAATTTCTGTTGATGGTACTCAAGGAGAAGCTGCTGAATTCCTTAATGGAAAATCGAATTTTGTAAATCCTGAAGTTGGTGTACCTTATAAATTGAAAATATGATAAAAAGCAAATTTTTTAAATCATTAGTCAAGATGGCTAACCCTTTCTTAGAAAGGGGTGTTTGGAAGGAAATGAAGCACTATTAAACCTACGCATACTGCAAATACAACTGATATTGCAATAGCAAGAAGTCCAGGAACCATCCCACCGCCTTCTTCAGATGCCATAGAGAAAACCTCCAAAATGTTTTTTATATAATGTTAAGTCTTTAGAAATTAAATTTGGGCTTTTTTATTACGTATTTAAATATTTTCAAAGCTTCTTTAAAGGATTATTTGATATTTAAACTTGTTAGTAACTTCCTTTTGATTAAAATATCCAATTAAAATCTTTATTATTACTAAATCTTTTTAGAGATCCTTTTTGTTTATTATTAATATTAATCATAAAGCCTATTTTAATAAACCCTTATCTTCAACTATAAAAAAATTATTAATATATTTGTCTTTTAATACTTAGAGATAGTCTTATTATTATGCAGCGACCAAGCCAGTTTGGAACAATACATCAAAAACTCTTGCGCTTCTACTCTTTGAGGCATCAATGGGTCTAATCTTGTCAAGAATAGCTGCATTGCAGCTTATCCAATAGCTTCCTCTTGCTACTCCAGCTTCATCGCAAACGATTGCAGGGGCTATTCCAGGATATCTATTATAATGAATACTATTTAAGGAATCAAGCCAGCATCTTTCAAGATAATCTAGTTCAGCTTCAGATATTTTTTTTGAATAGCAGTATTTCTCTAAAAGTGTGCATAAATTAAAGCTGCAAAGCATAATATTTGATAAGAATGAATTAGAAAATAACATTAAGTCTTAGCTTAATTTCATTTTCATTTCTTTAGTGATAATTAAGAGATTCCTTCGATTGTTTTTTATAAGCCATTTGTCTTCTCCTAATAGAAATCAGTCTTTTTACTCCTCATTTTCAATTACTTCAACTAAAGCAGCGGAAACCTCTGCTTTAGTTATTGCTTCTTGGATATTTCCCCCTTTGGCTAGTACTACTCCCATTCTTCTACCTGAGTGTGCGGTTTGCTTCCCAAATAAGAACAATTCTGTATCTTTTTGCTTTAAAGCTTTTTCTAGTCCTCTATAAGAAACTTTGGATATGTTTTTTTTCGATTTAATAACTCTACTTGCTGAAGGATGAGTGCATTCTATGTAAGGAATTGGCAAACCTAGAACTGCTCTTAAATGTAAATCAAATTCGCTCAAATTCTGACTAATTAGTGTGACCAGACCTGTATCATGAGGTCTGGGTGATAATTCAGAAAAAATAACCTCATTGTTTTTAATAAAGAATTCAACTCCAAATAGACCACTGCCTCCTAAGTTGTCAGTAACTTTTTTAGCAATCCTTTGCATTTCAGATACTTGCTCTCTCTTTAATTCTTGAGGTTGCCAGCTTGATTGATAGTCTCCATCTACTTGCATATGTCCAATTGGAGGACAAAACAAAGTTTCTGCATTTCTTTGTCTAATAGTTAGAAGAGTGACTTCAAAATCAAAATTTATAAATTCTTCTATTATTACTTGTTTGGAATTTCCTCTTGCCTCTTCCTTCGCACAATTCCATGCGGTTTCGATGTCTTTAGCTTTATAAACAAGACTTTGACCTTTCCCGGATGAACTCATAACAGGTTTTATAAAAACTGGATACTGAAGATTCTCAGCTTCTTTTTTCAATTCATCTATATTTTTTGCATATGCATATTTTGCTGTTTTTATCTCTAATTCTTTAGATGCCAAGGTTCTTATTTTATCTCTATTCATAGTTATAGAAGTAGCTCTTGCAGTTGGAATAACATTGATTCCTTCTTGTTCTATTTCTATTAAAGCCTCTACTTCTAATGCTTCTATTTCAGGTATAACAACATCTGGCTTATAAGTTCTGATTGCTTTTTGGAGACTTTTTTTGTCATTCATATCTATTACAATTGCTTCGTCTGAGACTTGCATTGCCGGAGCATTTTTGTATTTATCACACGCAATTACTTTGCAACCTAGTCTTTTTGCTGCAATTGCAACTTCCTTACCTAGTTCGCCACTTCCTAGTAGCATCAGAAGTTTTGGGAAAATGTTCATTGCTTAAAACTTTATTATCTAAGAATGTTCGCATGATTTTTACATAGAAATATAAAATCAATTTATTTTTCTTATAATCAAATAAAAATTATTTGTTAGTGGCTTTGAGTCCTTAAGGAAAAAATAAAATTATATTAATAATGTTAATATAATTTCTTGGAGTAGATAAAACAGGATGATATCTTTTGCTAAAATTTCCTTTGCTTGAAAAAGCTATAAAATACAATCAAAGCTTATTGAATGTCAATTGATCAAATCAAAGCTTTTCTTGCAAAAATGCAGAAGGATCCTGAAATTAAAAGGAATGTATTAGCTTCATCAACAGCAGATGATGTAGCTAAAATAGCAATGCAAATGGGTTATGAATTTTCAGGAGATGAATTACTAAGATTTTCAGGTAAGAAAGTTGGCAAAGTTACAGTTAAGAAGAATGATGTTCCAGGTGAATACAATTGAATATGAAATTTCATAAATTAATTAGATGTAATCAAATTTTTTATTTGATTCCAAGCAAAAACAAGACCAATTAGCATTAGCAAAAATGTAAAAATGGTCTTAACAAAATAAATAACGATTGAAGAAACTATTACTAAAATAACTAAAGGAATGATACTTGGGTAAATGACTTTAGCCGTCTCCCCTTCATTGCTATTATTTGGAATCACCTCTGGTTCGATAGCCAAGAATTTGAGATAAAATCTAATTTTATACTAATCGATTATCATATGACTTTCAACTTGCGATTTTGTGCGCATATATAAATTGATTTATATTTTTAAAAGTAGAGATATCTAGAAGCTTTTTAGGAAGCTTTGATTTTTATATATTTTTTTGATTAGAATAAAAAAGCTGACTTTTATTTTTACTAGCAATGAATAATTTTGAATTTAAGAAAGGAAGTGATTGCTCAAGTCTTTTTAGAGATGCTTATCATAATCGCTATACCTGGGATACAAATTTTAAAGGATATAAAGGCGAGTGCATATTAAAAGATCAAGAAAAAATATATGAATGCTCTTTTTTGGTAGATCATGATTGCAAGGCTAAAGTAGAAGGTATAGATAATGAAGAAATTCAAAATGAGATTTCTTCCCAATTATGGGAGGTTGCAATTCATAGAGTTCGGAGAAGTTTTGAAAAAGTTCATGGAGGAAATACTTTTACAGCGGGAGATTTCAATGATTTTGGTTTAGAGATATTAGTTGGAGGAAATAATGTAGGAGATAAATATCGAGTAAAAGATAAAATAATTACAATGGTTTATAGGCATATCCATGGAAGCTTGGTGAATATCTTTACAACAGAAGTTTTTGAAACCGGAAACGGATATTTAAGTAAGGCTTATACAAGTCAGTATTTTGAGCCCAAATCTATATCCCCTAAGTCAGGAGTTTGTTCCTTCGTAGATAAATTCATCTCTTTAGGGGAAACAGGCCCATGGGTTCTATCAGAAAGGGAAATGAAAAGAGAATCGTTTAAAGATATTAATTCATTTTATAAAAAGTTTTCTTTTGAAAATTTAAAATCAATGTGATTTTATTCTATTCTAAATTATCTTAAAAGTTAATTATGAGTAATGATCCTATATCAGAGTCTATAAGTAAAAGAATTTGTACTCATATGAATAAAGATCATAATGATGCGGTTTTAAATTATGCTATTAATTATGGTGGTGTTAAAGATCCTTTAAATGTTGAGATGTTAGAGATTAACTCAGGTAAAATGATATTAAGAGTTGATGGTAAAAAGATAGAAATTCCTTTTGATCATACCCTTGTTGATAGCTCAGATGCACATAAAACTCTTGTCGCAATGAGTAAGAACTTTCAGAAATAATATTTATTAAGCTTAGTACTTTGGACCTTTAAGATTATTATAATTAAGGTTTTTTATTCAAATGATGTATTAATTTATATGAAGCCAGTAGACTTTGTAGTCATTGTTCCTTTAAAAAATATAACTTTAATGTATTAGGTGCCTTGAAATTTGTCATCTTTAAATATATTCCTGAATGTAATGAGAGTGGATCCCCTTAAATTAACTGGTGATGAACTGGTTTCATACTTAGAAGATCATCGTGAAGAATTTAATGGAAATGGTGATGCAATTTGCATGGCCGCTGGGTATTCTATAGAAGCGGAGGATGGTTCAAGGAAGTGTAATTTCACTGCTTTTGTTGAAGCTGTATCAAATTCAAATGCTGTTAAGAATCAACAAAATAGTTAGTTTCAATTATAAATATTAGCTTTCAAAAGCTTTCAAGTCATATCTTTCCAAAATAATTTCAAGCTTTTATTTTTTTATTTTCTTGAAATTGCCCTTTTAAAGAAGTCTAGTAAAGCCTCATCAGTTAAATCGGGCATTGTCCAGATATCAGCCTCGTTTTCAGTTTGATCTAGAATCCATTCTTTGAATTCCATAATCACAGCTGATCTATCCTTACCTTTAAGCTCAGGCAATCTGTTTGTAAGATATTTGTCAATGTCTTGTATGCATTTGTCTGGCGATCTTGGCAGATATGGCATTGGCCTTAAGATTCTCTTTATATTTTACATTTTCACAGGAGCTTTGGTCTAGTTTGTATGTTTGCGTTTTATTTGTAAAAGAGTCGAATTGTTGTGATTCTAGTGCTGAGAACCTTGATATACAGGTTGCATTAAGCCACCTCCTTGGTCATCATCATCACCACTATCTTGAAAAATCATCAATGCTATGAAAAAAGCGATAATTGAGATGGGTACTGTAAGTTCCTG
Organism: uncultured Prochlorococcus sp.; assembly: GCA_902590775.1. Taxonomy (GTDB): domain Bacteria; phylum Cyanobacteriota; class Cyanobacteriia; order PCC-6307; family Cyanobiaceae; genus Prochlorococcus_E. The sequence goes on along the minus strand of CACIYC010000004.1, from coordinate 6,326 downwards.
GTAATAGTTCAATTTGTTCAAAAAATTTCAACGACCCTAGTCGAATATTCGCTAAATTTCTCAAATTAATTTTAAAATTATTGCTTAGAAACTATTTGGATTTTATAAGCCAATGGTTTGTTGAGAATAAACTCTTTACAATGGTCTCTGTCTTTCTTAGCCAAATTAAGGAAAAAATTTTCAATGAATTAGCTGCTTTCCCCTGACTTCTTAGTAGATACTTCTCTTTCTTTCTTAACAGTTAAAAATGCTTCATATGCAGAGACTGTTGAAATAACTAGCAATCCAAATAATCCAATTAAATCAGAGCCTGAATTCGCAGGATCTGAAGGATCTAAGGATAATTGTCTTATGAAATCAAAATATACCCAGCAAATTGAAATTGTTGTAGTAATCCAGTAAGCCTTCCATCTCCTTTGATATATATACCCTGTTCCTAACCCTGGGAGGAAGTTTAAGAAGGCCGCTACCCATGCTGATGAAGCCGCTAAGATTTGATGTTTTATGGGATCTAGCAATTTTCTATATTCTATTTTTAAAATTTAAATGATTGTAATTGATTTGCCAAGTAATCTTGTTTGTTTTATATATTTAGATTTCTTCTAATATTCATACAAGTAATCTTGGTTAGATCAATTTGAAAAGTTCATTTTGCTTTAGTAAAAGCTTTATTTATATTGATATTTTAGTTGGTTTTCATTACTTATGTAATTTTCTGATTAAAAAATAAGATATTTTAAGAGGTATTTATTTCTTAGGGAATAATTAATATCTTAATGTTAAATCTATTTCAAATAAATCAAATTAATCAACTGCAAATCATGGTAGCAATTACTCTTATAATTTTATCATTATATTATCTTTTAATGCTATTAAGCTAAACCTTTTTTAATTAGAAAATACCTGGAATTATTTGACCTGTAGTTATATATGATCCAAGCAATGCTATGAAGCCAATCATTGCCCAACGACCATTCGCTAATTCAGCTTCCTCAATATAACCAGAGTAGTTTTCAATTAATTCGGGCTGAGATTCAATTGGAAACATGTTCTGGCGATTTCCTGATTCAGTTGTTATTTGATTTTGGGATGATGAGGTCATTTGAAGTAAAGATCTAAAAAAAATTGACTTTAAACCGAGAGAAAGGAAACTTTAATTTAGACAAGAAATAAGCCTTCTCTTCTAAGCGCCAAGTTCTTTTCTTCTTAGAGCAAAGGAATGGAATAAGTATTAAGCAACATTACGCTGTTCGTGAAGTTTTGTAAAGCAATGGTTTGTTCCTTCTTCGGCCTTGGTTGAAAATTTGAATAAAACGAAGGCAAAATGCATGAAATAATGGAATACATCTTTGATTGAGTGTTTTTGTTGAATTGTGCCATCAAGGATTTCTTAATTTCGTGCAAATGCTTTCTTTGTCTTAACCCTTTATGACTTATGTCTAACCACCAATCTAAAATTGATTATCTAGAAGAATTTTGTGAGGAATTTGCTAAAACAACAAATTGTTCTGAAGATGATTTGGCTGAATTCATTAATTTTTTAGGTATCAAAGATCACTTTGATTCAAAAAACGATTCATTTTCTACCTCATTTTGATTGGTTTTCATATTTTATTTAAATAAAGACCTCTAACTATTCCGACAATATCCATTCCGCAACATGTAATCTCTTCATGTTTAGCGCCTTTTTCGCTCAAAAAAAATTATGCAGACCTACGGAAACCCAGATGTCACCTACGGGTGGTGGGTTGGTAATTCTGTAGTAACCAACCGTGCGGGACGATTTATCGGATCTCATGTTGGGCACACAGGAATTATTTGCTTCGCAACTGGTGCAAGTTGTCTTTGGGAACTTTCTCGATTTGATCCCTCTGTTTCAATGGGGCATCAAAGCTCAATATATCTTTCACATTTGGCCTCATTAGGTATTGGCTTTGATGAAGCTGGAGTATGGACAGGAGCTGGTGTTGCAACTATTGCAATTTTCCATCTCATTTTTTCTTTAGTATATGGAGGAGCAGGATTAGCTCATTCATTACTTTTTGACCCAGATCTCCAAGGTGGGCCAATCGGTCGAGTAGATAAATTCAAGTTGGAATGGGACAACCCAGATAATTTGACATTTATCCTTGGTCACCATTTAATTTTCTTAGGTGTGGCAAACATCTGGTTTGTTGAATGGGCCAGAGTTCATGGAATTTACGATCCAGCAGTGGAAGCAGTTCGAACAGTTTTCCCTGGATACGGAGATTTTGGAATGGTATGGGGTCATCAATTTGACTTCATAAAAATAGATAGCCTTGAAGATGTAATGAGTGGCCATGCCTTTTTGGCTTTCTTACAAATCAGTGGCGGTGCATTTCACATTGCAACCCGACAATTGGGTGAATACACCAAATTTAAGGGTAGTGGTCTTCTTTCTTCAGAAGCTGTTTTGTCATGGTCTTTAGCTGGACTTTTCTTGATGGGTGTAGTAGCAGCATTTTGGGCTGCTTCTAATACAACCGTTTATCCAACTGAATGGTATGGAGAACCTTTAGAATTCAAGTTTGGTATTTCTCCTTATTGGGCTGATACGGGTGACGTGTCAGATTGCAATTACTTCCTTGGACATACGACAAGAGCAGCATTAGTAAATGTTCAATACTATTTTGCTTTTTTCTGTCTTCAGGGTCACTTATGGCATGCTTTAAGAGCGCTTGGATTTGATTTCAGACGCATTGCCAAAGCAATAGGTGGTTTAACAGAATCAGCTGCTTCATGACTTAGTTTCTCAAGCTAATAAAAAAGCCTCGCTATAATGGCGAGGCTTTTTTATTAGATGAATTTTTTAGTGATTCTTGATTAAAAGAATAACAAATAAATTAGAGAATCTAATCTTTTGAATTTGCATAAAGGAAGAATTGAGAGGCACCAAAAAATGCTCCTAATCCTGCTAATGCTGCACCTAAATTAAATCCTCCTGAGGGTTTAATTAGTCCAATATCAGATGGATGCGGCAATTGAGTTGCAAAATCAATAATGTGTGATGGATCGATCATTTAATTTAAGTGTAAGTTGTCTAGATGTTTGGTTGGTGGCCATTTTTATAATTCCTTTCAGAACTTTCTAACTCATCAAGGATTTACAAAACTAGATTTGAACAATTTATGGGAAAAATTTTTCTAAATTGTCTTTAGACAATCGATCAATCTTTTTTTGCCCAAGGATCGATTCTCTTGGAATCGTCTGAATAATAGAAGAATTGAGAAGCACCAAAAAATGCTCCTAAGCCACATAGAGCTGCCACAAAATTAAACCCTCCTGAGGGTTTAATGATTCCAATATCAGATGGGTGGGGCAATTGTGTAGCGAAATCAATTAAGTGAGTTGGATCAATCATTGAGTAGAATTGCAAGTTTGTCTCTAAATAACCCAGGTGGCCACTTTGCCAAACCCGTGTTCTATGACTTTACAACAGCTTTACGGGAGAGATGAAAACTCTACTAAGTTTGACAAATAAATAAGACTTTTAGCTAGGGCTAAAAAATTGACGAACTTTTTTAATCATCATTAAAAACCTTGTTTAGTGCATTCAAATCGAGTGGGTTTGTTTGAAGGGGTATTAATAAGGCTTGGGACTTTTTTTTTAACTTAATTGATGCCATGGTCAAAGATATTTGTTTATTTGATTTAAGCGCTTGCTTGTCTAGTAAATTTCTGTTTTTCAAAAAAAAAAGCCCTGCCATATTTTAGCAGGGCTTTTTTTGATTGAAAAAGCAATTAGCGATTTATCAAACGATTAACCGTTTGAAGGATCATTCGCATCAAAACCATAGTAAATGAATTGAGTTACTTGAATGAAAGCGATTATTCCAAAAGTTGCTGCAAGTGGGTTGAAACCACCAACAGTAATGGTTGCTAATAAATCTGATGAGTGAGCAGTGAAATTATTGAATTAAGATTTTGTTGGAAAATTTCCTTATAGATAAACATAAAGAGCACAGAAAATCTCATCTCTTTGCATGTTGAAAAATGTTTTTTTATTTCTCTTACATAAAGACCTTTAACTATTTCGTACATATTAAGGGAGCACCATGTAGTGTTCATGGGGAATAGCGCCTTTTTCGCTCAAAAAAAATTATGCAGACCTACGGAAACCCAAACGTCACCTACGGGTGGTGGGCTGGTAATTCTGGAGTCACCAACCGCTCAGGCAAATTCATTGCAGCTCATGCAGCTCATACAGGACTAATTGCCTTTGGGTGCGGTGCAGCCACGCTTGTTGAACTAGCAGGATTTGACCCTTCATTGCCAATGGGGCATCAGAGTTCTCTTTTTCTTGCACATTTAGCATCTGTCGGTATTGGCTTTGATGAAGCTGGAGTCTGGACAGGTGTTGGTGTTGCCAATATCGCGATACTTCATTTAATTCTCTCCATGGTTTATGGGGGAGGAGGACTTTTGCATTCCGTATATTTCACTGGAGATATGCAGGATTCTGAAGTGCCACAAGCAAGAAAGTTCAAATTGGAATGGGATAACCCAGACAATCAGACTTTTATTCTTGGACATCATTTGCTTTTCTTTGGTGTTGCCAATATCTGGTTCGTTGAATGGGCCAGGATTCATGGAATTTACGATCCTGCTGTTGATGCAATACGTCAAGTTAATTACAATCTTGACCTTACTCAGATTTGGAATCATCAGTTTGATTTCCTAGCTATTGATAGCCTTGAAGATGTCATGGGAGGCCATGCATTTTTAGCTTTCTTCCAGCTTGGAGGAGGTGCTTTCCATATTGCAACCAAGCAAATTGGTACTTACACAAAATTCAAGGGTAAGGAATTACTTTCAGCAGAAGCAATTCTTTCTTGGTCTTTAGCAGGTATTGGCTGGATGGCATGCGTAGCTGCTTTTTGGGCTGCTACTAATACCACTGTTTATCCAGAGGCCTGGTATGGCGAAGTTCTTCAATTTAAGTTTGGGATTGCTCCTTATTGGATAGACACAGTTCCAGGAGGCACTGCTTTCTTGGGTCATACATCAAGAGCTGCTTTGGTTAATGTTCATTATTATCTTGGATTTTTCTTTATTCAAGGTCATCTTTGGCATGCATTGCGAGCTATGGGTTTTGACTTCAAGAGATTGCTAGATAGAACTGGACCATTTGGTATTCCAAGGACTCTTTCTAATTAAAGACCCTTATTTTTTCTATTAATAATTAAATTAATAGTTAAAAATTATCTAAAAAAAGCCCCTATTAAAATAGGGGCTTTTTTTAGGCATAAAAAAAAACAGAGTTCTTAGCTCTGTTTTTTTTAGAACTCTCTAAGTAATCAAACTTAGAGTTGAAAGAATTTTTCTTTACCGAGAGGTTAACGTGATAATTTTTGTCTTTCAGTTCCTTCAAACTTTTCTGGATCGTTACAGTCTCTAGCGTACCAATGGAATTGAGATACTTGAATTATTGCAAGTATGCCAAAAACGAGTGGAAGCAGTTGAAATCCACCTGATGGCTTTACTAAACCTATATCTGATGGGTGTGGTAGTTGTGTTGCGAAATCCAGCAAATGCGAGAAATCAATCATCAAGCCAATGAAAAGTAGCTCAGTTATAGCCTAGAGATGAGGATTTCTTTGTAGCAGATTGTTTTTTTGACATTACTATTAATTAAATCAATAGAAGAAGCTCATAATTTCGTTCTTCTTAATTTTTATCCAACTAAAAAGTTTTTCTTTCAAGGCTATTAATTGAATACATGAGTTTTTTTAGTCTATATGAGTAAAAATAATTTTTCTTTCTTAGGAAGCTGCTTTTATGGATGCTTTCCACTTCTCTTTTTCTTAGCAATTCAGCTTTATTTGACTTCTTAATAATTTTCTTATTATTTTTAGTTTTTTATTTTGAATTGATGTTTAAACGCCACCTTTAGTTCATTTTTTTTTGAAATCTTTCTATCTTGTCTTTGTAAAGCCTTGCAGTGCAGTCTTTTCTGTCCTCTTGCTTGTTCATGCTTATCATGAAAATTTTAATGGAATAGACTTTGGGTATCAGATTTTTTTTAAGGAATTAAAAAAAATCTTACCAACTAAATAAAGACCTTTAACTATTCTGCGCATATCTAATGAGCACAGTGTAATCTGCATTGGATATTTGCCTGTATTGCTTAAAAATTATGCAGACCTATGGAAATCCAGAAGTTACCTATGGATGGTGGGCTGGTAATTCTGTGGTTACCAACCGTTCTGGCCGATTTATTGCCTCTCATGTAGGACATACAGGCTTGATCTGCTTTGCGGCTGGTGGTAGCACTCTTTGGGAGTTGGCTCGTTACAACCCAGAAA
>CACIYC010000003.1 GCA_902590775.1 uncultured Prochlorococcus sp. | reverse complement strand
CTAAATTTCGGCATGATCTCCCAGAAACTGCTGTAAGGATTTGAGGGTCAAGATAATCAGGCCCTATTTTGAATGACTGTAAGTTCTTTCCGTTTTCATGCGCCCAAGATGCAAGAAGAATGGTTAAGAGGGTTTTTCCATTGTTGCTAGCTGGAGCACCTATTACAAATGCCATTTTGGCGATTTAAAAAATTTAGAAGAGTTATTTTTGAGATTTAAGAAGATTAAGCATTTGAGCTGCCAAAGGTGCTGCATTGCTAAGTAAAGGACTTGTGGAACCTCTACTGCTTTCTAGCAAAAGAGCTACATCAGTCTCTACTGGATTGTTTTGAATAGGTACAACTTCTTCTAGTAATTCCATACTTGCCATCCCTCCTGCTTCAAGTCGCATGCATTCACCAGATTCTGATGCGAGGATCACACATAAGCTTCCTTTTTGCATTTGATTCGACTTGCAGATCAATCTCAGCCCAATAATTTGACCTGGGTGAATACTTGGATTACCTACTGGCAATTGTGTCAGCCGAAAATTTACTAAAACATTATCTGGCCGCTCGAACTTGGTTTTAAGACTATGGCCTTCTTTAGAGAAGTCTTTCTTTAATATCCATCCCAATCTATCGGCTATCCATGAGGCTAAAAGTAATCCTTGAACAATATGCTCGCCTTCAATGTCAATGTCTAAATTAACAATATTTGAAAGAGACTCTCTCCGATTAGGGGGGTCGAAAACCATTGCAAGAGTTTCTCGCCAGGATCTGAGCCTTAGCCAATTGAGGTCATTTACTGTTTGACCACTTTTTATTCTTTGTTGGAGTACATCCAAACATCTTGATGGTTCTCCAAGAGCACTATCAATGACAATCCTTCTAGTTGGCGAGGCTAAATATTTTAAAAGATCTGGATCTTCATCAAGACTTCCATTCCACCAAAGCCATGAAGGTAAATCTTCTGGAATTAACTCATCAACTATGTAAAGACCATTTTTTAAAGACTTCATGTCACCTTTTAAAACTATTACATCTCCACAAGCATTATTCCCTCCTCCTTCTTCTGGTAAAGGGCAATATGCTCCTACAAGTGTTTCCAGCTCATGATTTTTATCAATACTTGGAGCAAGTGTAATGAGGCGCCTGGGCTGCAATTGACTTATTGCTGAGTCAATATGTTGTCCTCTAAGATCATCTTCTTTATTTGATTGAAAGTTTTCTTGAATAGATCTAGATACTTCTTTTGCTAAAGGTGAAGTTGAATGAGGGAGATCTTTTTCTAAAACTATTTTTCTAGCCTCATTTATTAATTCATTTCGTTGATTTCCAAGAATTGGCCCATTAATTCTTCCTGTTTGAACAAGTTTTTGTTCTATCCAAGCAGGTTGCCATACAACTAGAGAAAATGTATTTGCACCTTTGTTTTCAGATTCATCTTGCGACCATAATTTTTTTAAGTAACTCGGTATTTCTTTAGGTGGAATTTGAAGAGGAGTTTGAAGCGTTAATTGAGGTGACATTTTCTCTTTTTTGTAAAGAATCTTTTTGGCATGACTATGGTCTTCGCCAAAGTAATTGATCTTTGGCTAGTAATTCATCTGCTTCTGATGGTCCCCAAGTACGAGACTCATATGGATAAGTTGGAAGTTGCCATGGACTATCTTCAATCATTTCTAATAAAGGAGTGTATAAACGCCATGCTGCTTCAACTTCATCGCTTCTAGTGAAAAGTGTAGGATCTCCAAGCATTGCATCGGCTAATAGCCTCACATAACCTTCATCTGAAGGCTCGCCAAAAGATTCGTCGTACGAGAATTCCATCTCTACCGGTCTACTTCTCATTCCAGATCCTGGCGATTTAACATCAAATTTAAATTCAGCACCTTCATTAGGTTGGATTCTTAGAATTAGTTGATTTGAGGTAGGAGCTCCACCTGCTGCATCAAAAAGATGTACAGGAGCCTCTCTAAATGTAAGTACTACTTCGCTAGTTCTTTTAGCTAATCTTTTTCCAGTTCGAATATAGAAAGGGACACCTTGCCAGCGCCAATTATTAATGAATAGTTTCATTGCCACGTAAGTTTCTGTTGTGCTATTTGGATTGACTCCAATTTCATCTCTATATCCAAGTAGTGGATTTGATGAAGAGCCGCCTTTGGAATATTGACCTCTTACGCAACATTTCCAAGGCTCTAATTCGTTTGCTAAATGAGCAGCTTGGATCACTTTGGCTTTTTCATTCCTAATTGCTTCTGGATCAAAGTGACCTGGAGGCTCCATTGCTGTAATTGCAAGCATTTGAGTTAAATGGTTTTGAACCATATCTCTTAATGCCCCAGAGCTTTCGTAATATCCTGCACGATCTTCAACTCCAACTGTCTCTGCTGAAGTTATTTGAATATTTGAAATGTAATTTCTATTCCAGATTGGTTCAAAAATGGTGTTAGCAAATCTTAGAACTAAAATATTTTGTACTGTTTCCTTACCTAGATAGTGGTCAATTCGGAATATTTGACTTTCTAGGGCACAATTTTGAACTATTCGATTCAAGCTTTGTGCACTTATATAGTCTCTCCCAAAAGGTTTTTCTATAACTACTCTGCTTCTCTTGGGATCTTTTAATAGGCCTGCATCAGTAAGTGCTTTGCAACCATTTGCATAAAACTTTGGAGAAACTGATAAATAGAAGGTTCTATTGGCATGAGTCGCTTTGATTCTGTCAATTTCTTCTAGTCTTTTGCCAAGTTTGACAACATCTTTTGGATGCTCGAGATTAACTGGCTCATAGAAAAGACGAGTGATAAATTCTTTCCATTCTTGAGGGTTTTTTTTGATTTTATCTTTTAGAGGTTTAGACATTTCCTGCCTAAATTTATTGTCATCCCAAGGTCTTCTGGCGCAGCCTAGGACAGCAAATTCACTAGGCAGTCTTCTTTGCTTGAATAGTTCAAATAGAGCAGGGATAAGTTTCCTATGAGTTAAATCACCACTTGCCCCAAAAATTACTAAACATTGAGGTGAAATCACTCTCTCTTGTCTTAGCCCCACTCTTAAAGGGTTTGTAGAAGCTATTTCCATTTAGATTCCATCAAAAGATGGCATGTTTATCTAGTAATTCAATTCAAATTAATTATTGAGATCTTGCTATCTTTTGTTCTCAGATCACCAAATTTAAATCCTTTTTTAGGAATATATTTTTAATAATATTTAGGTTGGTTTGAGATTTAAATTGTGAATGAACTATGACTATTTAAAGTTTTTAGTAAGTTTCTACATGCCATCTTCCAGCTTTTTTTAGTTGAGGCCTTAGTTCTGACCAATTCAACCCTTTAGCTTTGGCAGCAGTAATCATTGCTTCGTCTATTCCAGGTTCCATTCCTTTTAGACCGCAAAGGTATATATGTGTTTTTGGATTTTCTATTAGAGCGAAAAGCTCACCTGCATTCTCAAGAACTCTATCTTGTATATACATTCTTCCTCCTTTTGAATTCTTTTCTTCGCGACTAATAGCCTTTGTGTATCGAAAGTTCTCAGGAAATTTAGACTTATAATTTTCAAAATCTTCATCATATAAAAGATTCTGAGTTTTCGGAGCTCCCATAAATAGCCATGCTTTACCTTTGAAGTCCCAATTGTTTTTTTGTCTTTCCGTAGGTTCAAACATTTTTCGAAGATAAGCTCGCATTGGAGCAATACCTGTTCCAGTTGCAAGCATAATAATGTTGGCATCTTCGTCATCTGGAAGAAGCATCTCTTTGCCCACTGGACCTGTTATCTTGACCTTCTCTCCAGGCTTAATGTCACAGAGATATGTTGAGCAAACACCGTTAATTGTTTGACCATCTTTTTCGTATTGAAGTTGTCTTACGCATAGAGAAACTGAATTTTTTTTGAAGTTGTCACCATATTTGGTACTTGCAATTGAGTAGAGACGAATTTTGTGGGGCTTCCCTTTTGCATCTTCTCCAGCTGGAATTATCCCAATACTTTGACCTTCGATATATTCAAGTTTTGGATTGCCTCCGGAAAGGTCGAAAGTTATGTGATTAACTCTTCCAATCGCTCCTTCTTTCAAAAGGCTGTAGTTCTCTGTAACTGTGCTTTCAAATGGGGATTTAGGTTTATAAGTGTTTACAGGAACATTCTGGTGAGCAGTTTTTTTAACTACCTTTGGAGGGGAAGAAGGCTTTTCAGGAGGCTTGGGTGGTTGAGCAGATTTATTCAATGCCTCAGAGGTTTTACTAGTTTTTTTAGTAATACCTAGATGAAATTTTTGAAAAAATCCAACTAATCCAATCAAAATTGGGATATGAACAAGGCCACCGGCCAGGACTGTTGCTTCCGAATAAGCCATTAAAAATACGAAACCGCTAGAAGAATAGCAATATCTAGACTTTATTATTCTTTTTAGCCTTTTTCAAAGTTCACGTTTTGAGATTGGCACAAGTCTGAACATTCGAATTGAAATGATGAATTTGTTTTTTTTTTAAATTATGGTTCAATCTCTTCTGAAGACTGAGTTAAAATTTAATTTTTGCTAAGCCTCTAATAAGGTCTTTTCATGCCTCACATTTAGCAGAACATATGATCTATAAAGGTTTTGATAAAAAAGCTAGAACTATTGAACAGACGATGGAGGTTCTGCCAGGAGGAACCAGAAGACTGGCTGCGCAATTAACAACTTCTTTAGAAGATTGGTCCCTTTGGGAAGTATTAACTAATTACGAAAAGCTTAGTGAATTCATTCCAAATCTTCTTTCTAGTGAAGTCCTTTTAAGAGATGGGAATGAAATTCAATTGAAGCAAGTTGGCACTCAGGAATTTTTAGGCTTCGATTTTTCTGCAGAAGTTTATATAAAATTAATAGAAGATAAAAAGAATGGAAAACTATGTTTTTCTTTAATAAAAGGAGATTTCAGAAGATTTGATGGTTCTTGGAACATTAATTGCTTTCCAAATGGATTGGGTAGCTCATTGACTTATGAATTAACTGTTCAAGGTTGTTTTGGGATGCCTGTAGCTCTTATTGAAAAACACCTGCAAAAAAATTTGACAAGAAATCTTTTAGCAGTTGAAAAAGCTGCTGAAGAAATTAGTCTTCACAAAGAAATTGATAGTTAATAGCCCCAAGGGGATTCGAACCCCTGTCGCCTCCGTGAAAGGGAGGTGTCCTAGGCCTCTAGACGATGGGGCCATGGCCGTGATCATACACAAATGTTATGTAGATCACATTTAAACGCTACGGCCAATTCTAACTCAGCGTCAAGTTCTACGAAGACTTGTTTTGTTTATCACAAACAGGAACTTTGAAATAAAAACATGCTCCTTTCCCTGGTTCTGAAATTACCCATATTTTGCCACCATGAACTTCTACTATCCTTCTGCAGACAGATAAACCAATTCCAAATCCTGATGTTTTATTTGATGTTTGAGGCAATCGAACACGATCCATAAATATTCGTTGTTGTTCTTCGATTGGAATACCTGGTCCTTTGTCACAAATACTTACTTCAACCCATTGATTTGTTCTATGCAGCATTCTTATTTCAACTGTGTCTCCTTCTTCAGAAAACTTTAAAGCATTTTCAATCAAATTTAATAAAACTTGTCTCATCCTTCCTTGATCAGCGAAAACATTAGGGAGGTCAGACGGTATATCTGTATTAATTCCAATTCCTCTTTTTAGCCATGATTTTTCAAGCTCAAGAATTACTTCAGCTGAAATATTTTCTAAGCTAATTTCCTGAGGAGTGAAAAGAGCTTCCCATCGCGTTGTACCTACTTCAAGAAGATCTTTTGAAAGTGATTCAATCTCTTCTAGTCTTCTTTTAATCACTTCTTGTAGTTTGCTCAAATTAATTTGACCAAGTGCTTGACTTTGGATTGCTAACTTTGCCGCTGAGAGTGGAGTCCTTAATTCATGTGCAACCATCCTCAATAGTCTTTCTTGAGATTCAACGCGATCTGTTAGATTTTCATTCTCCTGACGTAATCGAAGATTCTCATCTTCTAGAAGCAATGCTTTCCGAGTGTTATTAGTTAATTGTTCTGATTGCCTAACGTCTATTCCTATTCCACTTATTAAAGCTTCTTCTTGTTCCCACCTTGGTATCCAGTTCTGAATTTGCTTAAAGATGCTGGTTCCAGCGAATATTTGTTTTGGATTTGGTTCTAATTTTATTAATGCTGGAATAGCTACTAATTTGTGTAATTCAAGAATTTCAGGTTGTTCTTTTGGATCAGAGAATTGAAGTGATATATCAAATCTACAATCTTCTGATTCTAAAAATCTTACAAGAGATCTTAAATCACCCCTTGAAAGGTGATTACGACTTGCCACAAGAAGAAGAATAAGTTTCTTACGTTCATTAGCTGCTTCTTTTTTCACAGCTTTGAACTATTTAAAACTTATATACTTTAAAGGACTGTGAGTCATTTTCTACCAATAACATTAATTAAATGAATATACTTTTATCTTTTTTGTTATGGAAGCAATGATTTCTAAATTCATTGGCAAAAATGATCAATCAGCAAAAAATAAATATTTCCAATGATTTTAGGATAAATTTTGATTGTAACTTGTGTAGATGGATTTAAATAAATATTGACTTTCAAGGTTTTAAAGACAATATTTCTCAAGGAAGAAGGCATATAAAATCATGAAATATTTACAAAATACGAGGTGCAGAATTCAAATAATGATAAAAACCCTGATTATTGATTTATTTGGATGACTCGAAAATAAAGTGATTTTTTCATAAAGAAACCTTCTAATATTGCCTGTAAATCTAGTAGTATGAATTCATTGGGCTTATTTTTGAGCCTATTCTTAATAACCACGCTTTTTTAGTCCTTTGAGAAAAATCCTGCTGTCATTCCGTAGAGTTAGTTTTAGCTTACTTCTATTTCCTTTAGTCTTAACTACTTTAACGAATCCAGTTTATGCAGAAGAAAATGGTATAAAAAGGCCTGCAAAAGAAGAAGATCTTTTTCTGTATAGAGCAATAGGAGCTACTTACATATGTGTTGCTAGAGAAGTAGACATTGAATTCTCTAAAGCAGCAGCTATTGCCGCTATTACGTATGTAAATTTATTAGAAGGGAGGCATGGTGCAAAGCTAGAAGGCTTTAAAGATAAAGTATTTAATAGAGAAGAATTAGTTTTTGGTGCAAACAATCAACTTATACCAGCAGCGGTAGAATATTGTCCTGACAAAGTGCCTAAAGAAACTAAGAAACAAGTCAATAAATTTATGAAGGAAATGAAAAAGAAAAAATAATTTTTATCTCATTATCTGAACATAGAACTTATAGAGCTTTCCTCATGAGTTCTCCAGATAGCTTCTCCAAGCATGTTCGCAACAGAAAGAATTTTTAATTGAGGAAAATAATGTTTTTGAGGAACAGGAATACTATTAGTAACAACTACTTCTTCGAAAAGTCCTTTAGAAGATAAACGTGAATAGGCAGGTGGTGAAAATACTGCATGAGATGCACATGCAATTACTCGTTTGGCTCCTTCTTTCCTAAGAAGTTCTGCTCCAGCACATATAGTCCCACCAGTGTCAATCATGTCATCAATAAGTATTGCTGTCTTACCAGCAACATCACCAATAACAGTAAGACTTTCAGCAATATTGTGCGCAGCTCGACGCTTGTCAATAATTGCGAGAGGGGAATCTTTCATTTTTTTTGCAAAGGCTCTTGCTCGAGCCACCCCACCAACATCAGGAGAAACTACAACAATTTCATCTAAATTTTTAGTAGAAATATAATCAATTAAAACTGGTGAACCGTAAATATGATCGCAAGGGATATCAAAATAACCTTGAATTTGAGCAGAATGCAAATCCATTGCTAATACCCTATCAACACCCGAGCCGACAAGTAGATTGGCAGATAGTTTTGCTGTAATTGATTCTCTTCCTGCAGTTTTTCTATCTGCTCTTGCATATCCATAGTAAGGAATAACTGCTGTCACTTGTCTTGCTGATGCACGTTTGCATGCATCAACCATTATCATTAGCTCCATAAGGCTGTCATTTACTGGTGCACAAGTAGGTTGAATTAGAAAAACATCACATCCTCTTATTGATTGCTGAATTTGAACATAAAGTTCTCCATCAGCAAATCTTTTTGATACAAGTGGAACGTCTTCTATGCCTAAATAAGTTGCTATTTCTTTCGCGAGAATTGGATTTGACGTACCACTGATTAACTTAAGTCTATGTCTGCTCTGACTGCTTTTTATATTTTCAGCAGTTGCTGCGGTGATAAAGCTTGTCACGTTCGCCGCATTTAAAAACCCTTATATTGATGGTAATGCTCATCGCTCATCATTCCAAATTTTTTTTGTTTCTTGTAGCCTATCGATGATTTCCAAATGCCTTTTTTAATTGCAATAGGAGAGACATCGGACTCTTTAGCCAATGCTGGATCCCTTACATTGGCAAGGTTTTTAGGAGTTAAGCTTATAAAAATCTCTTCTGAGAAAGAACCTCATGAAGTACTAAAACAATTGAATGAAAGAGATGTAATAGTTCAACTTCTTGGAGATGCAGCGAAATTACATTCCTCTGGATCAAGTTGGTTGGAAGTAATAGGTGCCTGGAGACAACCAGTGACATTAATGATCGCCCCTTCTATTTCAGGCGATATTCCTGGGGCAGCTTCTGCTTATGTAAGTTTATGCAATTCATTATCTGTTCCTTTAGTAGGCCTTGTTCAACTCGGAGGGGAGTTGGATTTAAATAAAAGAAGATTGGACTGCCTGCCTTGGTGTGGTTGTATTCCAAGCGAGTTGTTAAGCAAAGCTTTTTCTTGGGAGAATGCTAATGTTGATCAAAACTTAATGATTGAAGAAATTGTTTTAAATATTAAGCATAGGAAACGTAATTTAGATCTATAATTTATAGTTAATCCTAATTTTGTTTTAAATTAATTTATTTAGATTAAACTGTTATTTGAATTAAAGGATGAGTATTAAATTTAGGTTGATATTTATTGTTCTTAAGAACATGGTCTTGTTTTTCGGGGTTTATTTTGATATCTGGCCAAATACTTTTAAAGACTATACTACTTATCCATATCCCACTTAAAATAACTCCAAAGCAATGTATTACCATACCTGGATATTTCATTGGTATCTTTTAAAAACATTTTTATCATTTCAATATTAATACATTTTTCATGATTTGAAGCCAATTAGATCTTCTTTACTTCTTTTTGTTAGGAGTTATTACCTTGTCTAAAAAACGTTTTGTTGGTGTCTTAATGCATCCTTCTTCTTTGCCTACTGAGGAAATATGTGGAACTTTTGGGGAGCCTTCTCGCAAATGGATAAAATTACTTTCAGAAAATGGAATAAGTGTTTGGCAGTTTCTTCCACTAACTCCTACTGATTCTTTTGGATCTCCTTATAGTTCTCCATCAAGCTTTGCAATAAATACTTGGTTTCTTGATGCAAATGATCTTGTAAAAGAAGGTTTTATTCCATCAAGAATTATTGAGGATTTACCTAAACAATCGACCAATAAAAATATTTCATCAATAGATTTTAATTTTGCAAATTTACGCAGTAATGCGCTTGGCAAAGCTTTGAGAAAAAATTGGCATGTACAAAGCGAAGGAAGACATTTGGAATTTAAGGAATGGAGTACCAAGGAAACTTGGCTCGACAATCATTCTTCTTTCATGGAGCTTAGAAGACAACATAATGGACTTCCTTGGTGGAAATGGAATGATTCTTTTTCATCGCCTAATAATAAAGAGTTAAAAGATTGGAAAACAAGAAATAAAGAAGGCCTGTTAGAACATTCTCTTATGCAGTGGCACCTTAGCCGTCAATGGAATCAATTGAGACGATTAGCCAGAGAAAGTGGAGTATTACTGTTTGGTGACCTACCTTTTTATGTCTCAAGAGATAGTGCAGATGTTTGGGGCAATCGTTCTCTTTTTTCGGTCTCATTAAAAGGTAATCTTTCTTCTCAAAGTGGAGTTCCGCCTGATTATTTCGCAGAGACTGGTCAGCTTTGGGGTACACCTGTTTATCGATGGCAAAAACATAAAAGAACCAGATATGAGTGGTGGAGGAAAAGATTTAATAGGCAGTGGATTCTCTTTGATTTATTGAGATTGGATCATTTCAGAGGTTTAGTCGCCTATTGGTCAGTTCCTGGAAAAGAAAAAACTGCCCAAAATGGATGTTGGCTTCCATCACCAGGATTGGAATTATTATCATTTTTGCAAATTGATTACGGTGAAAATCTTCCTTTAGTAGCAGAAGATCTTGGCGTGATAACGAAAAAAGTTGATGATCTTCGGAAATATTTTCAATTCCCTGGCATGAAGATCCTTCAATTTGCATTTGATGGGAATGAAAACAATCCCTATTTACCAGAAAATATTAATAATTATAATTGGATTGTATATACAGGGACTCATGATAACTCAACTACTATTGGTTGGTGGAATGCAATTGATGATGATATTAGGAGAAGGGTCCTTGAAAGATACCATGGTAATTCTAAGGAGCCATCTTGGAAATTAATTGAATTAGGTATGAAAACTGAAGCGATTTTGTTTGTTTCACCAATACAAGATATCTTATCTTTAGGCGAAGAGTCTAGGCTTAATAAGCCAGGAACTATCGAAGGAAATTGGAGTTGGAAATTAAATTATTTCGATACTACTTTAACTTCCTCCATTAAAAGATTTGGTCAATTATCAATTGCAAATGGTAGAACCTTTGATGGAATACATAAAGCTTTTCTTGATTGTTAAACTATGGATAGTGGCAGATATATTGGTAATTAAGTGAGAATTAACTTTAACTTCTAATTGCTGACTATAATGAAACTTTGATGTTATTCTTTCTGCTTTATATTGCTTGAATTAATATTTTTTATGGTTATTGGATTAATTGTTTGAACATTGCTTTTTGAGAGATATAGATAATATTTATTTAAGAAAAAAATACTAGATAATATGCAAATAATATATAAAAGACTAATGCCGAACCTTGAGAAAAGAGTCTGTGTAGATGTAATCAAAAATCCATTAGAATTCTTTATTCTTTTAGTTGATTTATTTGGAATAAGATTATTAAGTATTTTTGGCTCAAGTTTTAATTCATTCTCTAGGATTCTTAGCATGGTATTTAGATATGCGTTCTCTGGAAATTGATTTATCCAGGCATTCTCGAATGCCTCAATTACGCTTACTGAAATTTTGGTTTTGTTTGATAATGAAGCTCTAGATATATTCATTCTTTCTCTTTCATTTTTAAGAAATTGTCCTGTTTCTTTGCATGCTTTTAAATTGATAACAGTTTTCATCTTTAACAATCTATTATTCCTTCTTTTGTATGGTTTTAATGATTTAATCATAATTTATCTCTTGTTATTTTAATAGCGGTTCCCATTCATTTAAAGTTAATTCTCTCCAGGAACCTTCATCTAAACCATTTAATCCTATAGTTGCTACTTTTACTCTTTTAAGGTCAAATATTTTATTACCTAATTTTTCTGCAATCTTTCTAATCTGTCTATTTTTACCTTCAGTAAGAATTATTTCTAAAAGTGTTTTATTTGAATATCTATTCAATACTTTCACTATGATTTCCTTTGTCTTTGTGCTATTAATAATTATTCCTTTTCTCCATTCATTGACTTCCTGATTGCTTAAATTTCCTGATACTAATACATGATAAGTCTTAGTATGATGATACCTTGGATGTGTTAACTGTAGCGTAAGATAACCATTATTTGTCAATATTATTGCACCTCTGCTATACATATCAAGCCTTCCAATAGGATACATACCTTTCTTTAGAAAAGTTGGCAGTAAATCAATGACAGTTTTTCTTCCAAATTCATCATTGCATGTAGAAACTATACCTGGAGGCTTGTTAAGTAGAATGACTTTATTGGAGGAATACTTTGGAATAATATAATTATCTATTGTTATTACATCTAAATTAACATCAGCTTTTTCCCCTATTGAAGCTATCCTACCATTTACCAAGACTCTTCCTCCCTTTAGGAGGTTCTCGGCTTTCCTGCGCGAGCATATTCCTGCTCTTCCTATTATTTTTTGGAGCCTCTGTTTCATAGTTATGAGTTGTTTTTAGTATATATAAAAACCTGAATGTTATATATATGTCTTAGTATTTTCAAGCTATTATAGGCTTGATTTTTTGTAGGAGTTTATTGCTTATATCTATAGGACTAAATTTTCGGGAGAAAAGAAGTAAAAGTTTTTTTATATCACTTGCATTGAATTCATCATTCTTTATTAATGATAACAAAAGTTTTCTTCTTATTTCTGACCCTTTCTCGCTAATAAGCAATTTTAGCCCATTGCTAGCAACTGGCAGAAGCTCTTCACCAGGAATGCTTGAAGATTCGGAAATAACTTCTAATAGACCTTCAAGTCGATCTATTCGGATACAGTTTTTGTCATCAAAAATTATATCCATAAGTATTTCTATTAATTCTTCGTTCTCTTCTGTTAAAAGCCTTTTAGCAACATATGGATATGCAAATCTTAGTATTTTAAATTTCGAATCAAGTTTTAGAGCAAGACCTTCTTGACTTACAACTGCTCTTATTATTAGTGCGAAGCGAGCTGGAACTCTAAATGGATAGTCATACATTAGATCAGAGAATTTATCTGTTATGGTTTTTAGATTGAGAGAATGCACATCCTTATCTATTACTCCACCTAGAACTTCTCTAAGTATAGGAGCTATTCTTTCCAATCTTTCATTGGCTGATAAAAAACCTAGTTTTTGAAAGTCTTTAGCTAATAGTAAATAATCTTTATTTATTAAATGGACAATTGCTCCTGTAAGAGTAATTCTGTCTTCATCACTAATTGAATCCATCATTCCAAAGTCTACATAACCTAAATTCCCTTTATTCCCAACCTTTCCTTTAAGAGCAAACAAATTTCCTGGATGAGGATCTGCATGAAAATATCCAAATTCTAATAATTGCTGAATTCCACTTATTACCGCAGTTCTTATTATAGATGTAGGATCTAGATTATTTCTTAATAATGTCTCTCTATCTTTAATCTTTGTTCCTTCTATCCAGCTAGTGGTAATAATTCTTTTAGATGAAATAAGTTTTTCAACTTTAGGTACTGTTACTGACCTATCATCTTTAAACAAACTCGCAAATCTCTCTGCATTAATTGCTTCAAGTTCGTAATCTATCTCTTTAAATAGATTTGATCCAAATTCATCTATGATCTCGCTAAGTCCAAACCCCAGGTTAAGTGGAAGGAAAGGCCCTATAAAGAAACATATAGACCTAATAATTACTAAATCTCTGCGGATTATATGAATTAGTCCTGGCCTTTGAATCTTAACAGCAACCCAATATTCCGAGTGTAAATTTGCTTTGTATACCTGCCCTAAACTTGCTGAAGCAATTGATTCTGGTGGGAAGTATTTGAAAACCTCGCTTACTTGTTTCCCAATTTCACTTTTAAAAATTTCTAAAGCTAATTTATGATCGAAAGCTGGTAGATTATCTTGCAACTTAGTAAGCTCATCAAGCCATTCTTGTTTAACAAGGTCTGGCCTTGTTGATAGAGCTTGTCCTAATTTAATGAAACATGGACCTAGGTTAGTTATAGTAGTTAACAAATATTTGGCTAATTCTCTTTGAATTATTTTATCTTTACTATTTGCTTGAAGTGAGAACCTTAATATAAATATTGTTAATGTTAAAATGAGATATATTACTCGAGGAATTAATATCCAGGGTCTAAAAATAAGCCAAACTAAATCTCGACGTGCGTCATACATCATTGATGAGTCATTTTTTATATTCTTATGGGACGTTTTCACAGGAGCAAAACTAAAATAAATTAATTACCTTTGTAATCATAAAGGTGTTCTTATGAGGTTAACGAAATTACTTACTCTCCGAAGAGGTAAGAGCCTTTATTTGCCAGCACATGGTAGAGGAAAAGCATTGCCAATGGAAATTAAAGAATTACTTGGAAAGAAACCAGGTGTTTGGGATTTGCCAGAATTGCCTGATATTGGAGCTCCTACTTTGCCAATTGGAGCTATAGCAGAAAGTCAAGATAAGGCAGCCTTGTCTATAGGAGCAAAGAAGGGATGGTATGGGGTAAATGGGGCAACTGGCCTTCTTCAGGCTTCTCTTTTTTCTATTGCTAAGCCAAATGAATCAGTTTTAATGCCTCGTAATGTTCATAGAAGTATTATTCAAGCTTGTATTCTTGGTGATATAAGACCTGTACTTTTTGACCTCCCTTTTTTAGAAGATCGCGGACATTATTCTGTACCTGATGAATCTTTGCTCAAAAATGTTATAGAAAAGATTGAAAAAGATAATATTAAGATTTCTGCAGCTGTTTTAACTAATCCTACTTATCAAGGTTATTCATCTAATCTAAAACCTTTAATAAATCTCTTCCATAAAAAAGATTGGCCTGTTTTAGTTGATGAAGCACATGGTGCATATTTTTCTGCATCTCAGCACGAATCATTACCTCAATCTGCTTTAAAAGTAGGAGCTGATCTTGTTGTACATTCTTTACATAAGTCTTCATCAGGTCTTGTTCAAACAGCTGTACTTTGGATGCAAGGAGATTTAGTTGACCCTTTGCTTGTTGAAAGAAGTATTCAACTTTTTCAAACTACTAGTCCTAGTGCTTTATTGTTAGCTTCATGTGAAACAGCTATAAATCAATGGTTTGTTCCAGGAGAGCAGAAAAAATTGGATAAAATAATAAATAATGCAAACAATATTGCTTTTAATTTACGTAAAGCTGGAGTGCCTATTCTCTTTAATCAAGATCCTTTGAGACTTGTTTTACATACTGCTTCGATCGGCATTTGTGGATTAAAAGCAGATTCTTGGTTTATTGATAAAGGGATTATTCCGGAATTACCAGAGCAAGGGACAATAACTTTTTGCTTAGGCTTTTCCAAGCAAAAAGGCTTAATAAGTAGTATGAAAAAGAGCTGGAAAGAATTACTTTCTTCTAAACTTGAAAAAAACTCTTTTCCACCTTTTACTAGACCACCATTCCCATTAGTAACTTATTTAGAAAGATCATGCATGTCAGCTTATAGAGCTGAATCAGAAATTCTTCCTTTAAAAGAATGTGTTGGAAGAATTTCTTCAGAATTAATTTCTCCTTACCCTCCTGGAATCCCTTTTCTTTTACCAGGAGAGATAATAGACCAAAGGAGAGTAGAGTGGATTCGTCAACAAAGTATATTATGGCCTAATCAAATTCCATCTAAAATAAAGGTTGTTTCTTGATGCCTTCATATTTCTCCAGTAAAAGAATAATTAGTGGACTAATTGCTGGTCTTTATGGACTTTTAATAGTTGGAGTAGGAGGATTTTTATTTACATTTGCTATTGGAGTAATAGTACATTTAGCTTTGATTGAGTATTTTAGGATGACAGAATTTGCAGGAATTAGAGCGGCTACAAAAACAACTCTTTTAGCATGTCAAATACTATTAATTTCAACTTATTTTGATATTCAAGGTTTTTCATCTGTTGATCTTTCAAGTGCTGTTTTAGCAATAGCAGGAGTTGCTATATGTGGATGGTTATTATTGCAGCCTGTAACTGGTTCTATCTCTGATATAGCTGCTTCAATACTAGGATTATTTTATTTGGGATATCTTCCAAGTTATTGGATTAGATTAAGGAATCTGACAAATATTGATTTAGCACCTTCATTTGAGATTTTAAATAATAATTCTAATGGGGTTTTTTCTACAGGTATGATTATAACTCTAATAACTTGTTTGATGATTGTTGCTTCTGATATTGGTTCTTATTATTTTGGGAAGAAGTATGGCAAGCATTCCTTATCGCCTATTTCCCCTGCTAAAACAATTGAAGGAGCAGTTTCTGGAATAATTTGCCCTACAATAGTAGGTTTTATTTCAGGTATACTTGTTAAATGTAATTTTCTAGAGTTAATATTTTTATGCTTTGTAGGATCACTTGTTGGTTTGTTTTCAATAGTTGGTGATCTTATTGAATCTATGATGAAAAGAGATGCAGGCTTAAAGGATTCAGGAAATGCATTACCAGGTCATGGTGGGATTCTAGATAGAATAGATAGCTATTTGTTTACTCCCTCTATTGTATTTTATTTAATAAAGTTCTTGCTACCATTTGTTAGACCTTAGTCCTTGACTATGGATTTAACTTTTAAAGAAATTGTTTTGTTTATAATTTCAACCTTACTTATATATATTGATTCATCCATAGGTAAGTATCTTTTGTTGGAGTTTCCTATTCCTTTAAATAACAACATGCCATCAATAGTTGATAAGTTAATATAGTTCTCGCTAAGTTTTCTTTGATTGCTAAACATACTCAATGTTCTTATTAGCAAGAAATCCTTCCTAATAAGTATTTTTATTATTTTTTGACCTGGGAAAAAATTATCAACTAGCCATTGAGATATCCATGACCATTTGATTGATGATATGATTGAATTTAAATCATCTTGATTGAAAAAAAGAAATCCATATATTTTAAAATTATTTTTAATTGATATTATATTTCGTGCTGGTTTACTTAAGTCTATACCAAAAAGAAGACTTCCAGTCTTTAATGATAATTTGTGCATAGGAATGCTATTAAAAACTATTCTCTTTGCTTCTAAACTTAAACTAGAAATTTCTGAGTTTGCAAAGCCTATATTTAAATCATTTATCTTTATATCTATTTGATCTATGGATTCACATTTTTTCTTTACCCAATATTCAAGGCCAAGCTTTATGAAATTAGCAATTGCTCCATTCATTGATTTATTTTTAGTCACTCTTATCTAATTCTTTCCAAAGCTTTGCTACTAACTCTGGCCTATCAATGTGTGGTAGGTGACCACAGTGGTCAATCTCTTCATGAGAACAGTTTAGTAATTTTTGGCATGTATTCCTTAATTTCTGATTAAGTATCCTATCGTCTTTGCCCCAAATAATTTTAGTAGTTTGAGTAGGAATAGGAAGCCCACAATCTGCTACACCTCCTCCTCTTGCAAAAGCAGCAAGTGATCTTGCCCAGCCTGGTACATTCAAATGTATTGATGCAATTTGTTTTTCGGATGGACCTACATCTTTTGGATTAGAAAATGCATTTCTACAAAGTCCTTCTCTGACACATTTTTGTTTTAAAAAAAATACTCCTAAATAATCTAATGGGGAAGGTATTTGTACTGACTTCCCAGTTAATCCTGCAGGAGATAAAAGTAGAATTTTATTAATTTTATTCTTATTTAACCTTGCAAATTTCATGGCGATACCACCTCCCATAGATGCTCCAATTATTCCAATATTTGATTGAATTTTTAATGATGTTAAGACGTTGTCTAAATGGCTGAGTATTGATTCGATGCCATATTGAGTTTTTATTGGCCTTGGGCAAAATCCAAATCCATATAAGTCAGGTATTATTAATTTATAATTTCTTTCTAAATAAGGAGCCAATCTTCGAAATTCCATAAAACAACTATCAAAGCCATGAAGCAATAGAATTGGTTTTCCTTTGCCTAATATTGCTACTGGATAAAGATTTGCAGAGTCGGTTGAAATGCCTTTTAAGTTTATCCAATTTATTGAGTTTGTTAATTTTATAGCTAAAGGATCTAATAAGGTCTCTAAGACTGTATCTAGCTCTTGTTTTGAATCATTGATTACTTTATTCATTAATTATATATTATTTACTCAATGATAATTTCTCTTTTATTAATTAATAATGATTCGTAGTTTGACCCTTCTGTTTCTATTATAGCTTTAATTAAAATATTCTTATCAATTTTAAAAGGTAGATTGTGTATATCAGAATTCCTATTGCAAGAGAATAAGCATGCCTTTTCAAGTTCTTCCTTTGTAAGTCCTGCTAGACCAAGAGATTTTAAATCTGTAGGTAGGCCTAAGCTTTTTAAAAGTTTGAACAATTGATTTTTGGTTTGTGTGGCCAGGTGATTATCTGAAAATAGTTCTTCAATTGTTAGTTGAACAAGTATTCCAAATCCAACTAATTCTCCATGTAATGCATGTTTCTTGAAATCTAATTGAGTGAGTCCATTGTGAACAGCATGAGCTGCAGCTGTTCTGCATTTTGATCCGCCTATACCTCCTATTAAGCCAGCGGTAAGAGAACATCCTTCGACTACTCTGATCCATGCGTCACTATATGGATTTTTTAATGCTTCATTTCCATCAATTAATAGTTGATCTCTAAGTACTCTTGCCATTTGTACAGCTTGTTGAACCATTCCATCATTTGAGTCTCCGCTGCTAATTGAAGCTTCATACCATTTTGCTAATGCATCAGCAATTCCACTTGCAAGGGTTCTTTTAGGGGCTATTCGAATAAATTCATAATCAAAAATTAGTAATCTTGGGCATGTACTTAAATCTTTATCTCTTATAAAAGCGCCTTTTTGCGAGTAAATATTTGCAAGTGCCGTCCACCCAGCGCAAGTAGAAGCACTAAGAGGAACTGTTATACAAGGTATTTGTAAATTCTCGGCAATTAACTTTCCTGCATCAAGTACTTTCCCTCCTCCGGCTGCAATTATTCCATCACATTTAGATTGTTTTGCTAATGAACTTATTCTATTTATATCAACTTCACAGCAATCGTATTTTAATTCTCCCTTAATAGGATTAATGCCGATATGCTCAAGGTCTGAAATTAATGATTTTCTAATTGAATGAGTTGAATTACTTCTTCCTATTAACATTGGTTTTTTGCATATTTTTGGGATAAGATTTTTTCCTTCTGACCAGGCCCCTTCTCCTCTGATCACTTTTTCTGGTGATATTTTATGCAATATATTGTTAATATTCATCCCTGATTAATTGTTTTTTGTATTGACTAAATGCCTGCTGTTGCAAGTTCAGGTTCATTTGGATTTTTGTCTATATGTTTAACAATAACATTCTTGTTTTCATCTATATCTACTTCTGCTTTGTCACCATCTTTGATCTTTCCTGATAAAACTTCTTCTGCCAGACTATCTTCTAGTAATCTCATCACTGCTCTTCTAAGTGGGCGTGCTCCATAAGCAGGGTTATAGCCTTCTTCAACTAGTCTTTCTTTAAAGGCTTCCGAAACAGTTAATGCAATGCCTTTATCTTTTATTCTAGAGAACACTTCTTCTAGCATTATTTCTGCAATATCTTTTACTTCTTCTCGAGTTAGTTGTCTAAATACTATTATTTCATCTAATCTATTTAAGAATTCAGGCCTAAAATATTGTTTTAGCTCTTCATTTACTAGAGATTTGATTCTATTATATTGACTATCTTCTGGATTTTCTCCATCTAATTCAAAGCCTAATCCACCACCACCTTTTTCTATAACTTTTGATCCAATATTAGAGGTCATTATTATAAGTGTATTTTTAAAATCAACAGTTCTTCCTTTTGAGTCAGTTAATCTACCTTCTTCTAATAATTGTAGAAGTAGATTGAAAACATCTGGATGTGCTTTCTCTATTTCATCAAATAAAACAACAGTATATGGTCTTCTTCTAACTGCTTCAGTTAATTGCCCACCCTCATTGAAACCAACATATCCTGGAGGTGATCCTATTAATTTGCTAACTGTATGCCTTTCCATAAATTCTGACATATCTAGGCGAATCATTGCTTCTTCGCTTCCAAAGAAATAGGCTGCCAATGCTTTTGTTAATTCTGTTTTACCAACTCCTGTTGGGCCTGAAAAAATAAAACTAGCAATTGGTCTATTTGGGTTTTTTAGACCCACTCTTGCTCTTCTTATTGCTTTAGAAACTGATCTTACGGCTTCATCTTGTCCGATTAGTCTTTGATGTAGAGTGTCTTCCATATTTAATAACTTAACTGATTCACTTTCTGTAAGCTTTTGAACAGGAACTCCTGTCCATGAAGCTACAATATGAGCAATATCTTCTTCATTTACAATAGGCGAGCTCTGAATAACTTTATCTTTGATATTGTTGTCTTGGGTTGTTAAATCTTCATTAGAGGATTTATTCTTTACGTCTGTATTTTCTTGTTTTGTATTGTCTAAAATTGACCTAATCTTTTCCCTCAACTCTACTTCTTTTTCGCGTAGATCACCTGCTTCTGTAAAATTTTGTTCTCTAACTGCTTCTTCTTTTTCTTTTTGTATTTTCCTTAATTCTTTATCTATTTGTTTTGCTTCTGGTGGAAGTTTTGAGTTAAGTAATCTAACTCTACTTCCAGCTTCGTCAATGAGATCAATAGCTTTATCTGGTAAAAATCTATCTGAAATGTATCTATCTCCTAAATTAGCTGCTGCATTTAGTGCTTCATCTGTAATTTTTAGCCGATGATGCTGTTCATATCTTTCCCTAAGGCCTTTAAGAATTTCTATTGTGTCTTCTATTGATGGTTCGCCAATCATTACTGGTTGGAATCGTCTTTCTAGTGCTGCATCTCTCTCAATATGTTTTCTATATTCATCAAGTGTTGTTGCTCCAATGCATTGAAGTTCTCCTCTGGCTAAAGCTGGCTTGAGAATATTAGCTGCATCAATAGCCCCTTCTGCTGCACCAGCGCCTATAAGAGTATGAACTTCATCTATTACAAGAATTACATTTCCTGCTGATTTTATTTCTTCCATTATTTTTTTCAGTCTTTCTTCAAATTCACCTCGATATTTTGTTCCTGCTACAAGTAAACCTATGTCTAAAGTTAAAACTCTTTTTTCTTCAAGAATATCTGGTATATCACCTTGCTGGATCCTTTGAGCTAGACCTTCAGCAATGGCAGTTTTTCCTACACCAGGCTCTCCTATGAGGACAGGATTATTTTTTGTTCTTCGCCCAAGAATTTGTATAACCCTATCAATTTCATCGAAACGACCAACAACTGGATCAAGTTTAGATTCACTAGCTAATTTAGTTAGATTTGTTCCAAATTCGTCTAATGTTGCCGTTTTAACTGAACTTTTACCAGAGCCTCCCCCTGCTGATACCTCGGCTGTTTCACCAAGCATTCTGATGACTTGAGTTCTTACTTTTGTTAGATCAACTCCAAGGTTTTCTAAAACTCTTGCGGCCACACCTTCTCCTTCACGGATTAATCCAAGTAAAAGGTGTTCAGTTCCTATGTAATTGTGACCAAGTTGTCTTGCTTCTTCTAAGGAAAGCTCCAAGACTCTTTTAGCTCTTGGTGTAAAGGGAATCTCTACCGCTACAAAGCCTGACCCTCTTCCAATTATTTTTTCTACTTCTACTCTGGAATCTTTAAGGTTTACGCTCATTGACTTTAAGACTTTTGCTGCCACACCAGTTCCCTCACCAATTAACCCTAGGAGGATTTGCTCAGTCCCAACAAAATTATGGCCAAGGCGCCTAGCCTCTTCTTGGGCCAGCATAATTACTTTGATGGCCTTTTCGGTAAACCTTTCGAACATATGGTCTGGCCAGAGTTTTAAATATATCTAATTTATCAGGATTGAGATGAGATTGTGCTGGTGGTTAGCTTTCGTATAAACCGTAATTTTTTGGGTACAATTTGTGCATAAAAAAAATCATTTAACTTTGCAGTCAATATAAGTTATATTATTTCTCGAGGATTGAGCAAAAATTTGTTTAACTTATATTTAAAAATCCAACTTAAATATCAAGGCATTACTTCCATCTTTATATAGATTAAGCCGAGTATTAATTTCTTTAAAGTTAAGACTTGTATAAAGGGCTTTGGCGGCATAATTATTTTCTTTTATTTCTAAGACTGTGGTTTTTATATTTTTCATTTTTGCAATCTCTAAAAACTCTGAAACCATCAACCTAGCCAATCCTTTCCTTTGATATGATGGATGGATAGCGACAAGAGTAATGTGTAATTCGTTTAAGACAATCCAACCAAAAGAGAATCCAATTAATTTTGATTTACTAATTAATCCTATAGATATTCTGGATGGATTTGTTAGTTCTTGTATCCATTGCTTCCTATTCCAAATACCATGAAGAGTTAGTTGGTCGAGTATGATGCAGCGATCAAGATCTCTTAAATCTAGTTTTACTATACTTGTTTTGAGAGGTAGCATTTTGGCTTCACGTCTTATTTATTGATTTGGCTTGATTAACTTTTAAGAAAAAGAAAAACTTTTACTTTCAATAGATACTTTTCTTCTCATGTCTAGTTTCACCTCATTTGAAAAAGATCAGGACAAATCTAGTCCAAACAGGAATATTGCTCCAATAACTGCTGAGCTAGATTCCAATCAAAGATTAAGTGTTGGAGGGTGTAATTTAAAAAAGCTTGCTAAGGAATATGGTACACCTCTTTATGTTTTAGACGAATTAACATTAAGAACATCATGTAGAGAATATAATAAGTCTCTTAAGAAATTCTATCCTGGAGAATCTCTTGCTTTATATGCTTCCAAGGCAAATAGTTCTTTGATTTTAAGCAACATAGTTTCAACTGAGGGATTAGGAATAGATGTTGTTTCTGAAGGAGAATTAATAACAGCTTTAAGAGGAGGAGTGAACCCTAATAAAATTGTTTTTCATGGTAATAATAAATCACGTAAAGAATTGCTTTTAGCTTATAGAAATGATGTGATGATTGTTTTGGATAATCAACATGATATTGATCAACTTCAAGATTTGATTTTACCAGGAGAAAGGAGAGCAAAACTTATACTTCGCTTTACTCCTGGTATAGAATGTCATACTCATGAATATATAAAGACTGGACAATTTGATAGTAAGTTTGGATTCAATCATGAAGAGCTTGAGAGTATATTTATTCAGCTTAAAAATATTCAATGGGGTAAATTGATTGGTTTACATGCTCATATTGGATCTCAAATATTTGAGGTAGAACCTCATAGAGATTTGGCGGATGTAATGGTAGAAGCTTTGCAACTGGGACGATCAATAGGTCATCCTATTGATGTATTAAATGTTGGCGGCGGACTTGGTATTCGCTATATCTCATCTGATGATCCTCCTTCTATTTCTAATTGGGTAAAAGTTGTTGCTAAATCTGTTACTGAGGCTTGTAACAGAAGAGATTTGAAATTGCCTTTATTGATGTGTGAGCCTGGGAGATCCATTGTTGGAACTGCAGGAATAACTCTTTATACTATTGGCGCAAAAAAAATTATCTCTAAAGATAAAACGTATTTGTCAGTAGATGGTGGGATGAGTGACAACCCCAGACCTATTACTTATCAATCTGAATACTCAGCATGTCTTGTTGAAAATCCTATTTCGGAAAAAAAAGAGAGTTTTTCTATAGCTGGTAAACACTGCGAATCAGGCGATGTCTTGTTAAATAATCTTCAGCTACCTACTTTTAAGAATGAAGAAATTTTAGGTGTTTTTGGGACAGGAGCATACAATTTTTCAATGAGTTCAAATTACAATAGGATTCCTAAGCCTGCAGGAATTATTGTTTCGAATGGGGAGTCTCATTTAATTCAAAGAAGGGAATTACCTGAAGATCTATTGCGAAATGATATTCTTCCAGATCGCTTTATTGCTAAAGGTTAGTTAAGTTTAAGAAGATGGGACATATTGATTGAACTTCTGGTTGTTTACAAAACTGGATATTGTGCTGGACATTCTTTTTGCTTCAGCACTTGGAATCTTGCTTTTTTCAAGAGTTAAGGAACCCAGGACATTATGGCTTCTTAGGGGATATTTGTTCCTTGTTTCTCTTGCTTGGGTTGTACAGCGTTTTGCAACTTTACCGATTACTTCAAAGCTTATAGATGCGTTGGTTTTGGCCTGCTCTCTTTCTCTTGCGATTTTATGGCAGGGAGAGTTGAGACGTTTAATGGAATTGCTTGGAACTGGAAGATTAGCTGTTCTTTTAGGAAATCCTCAAAAGGAGTTTCAGTCAAATTCAAGCACTGTTATTCAATTGTCAGAGGCTGCCGGAAGACTATCTCAAAAAAGAAGGGGTGCACTTATTGTCTTAGACATGGGTAGTGATTTGCGGCCTGAGGATTTTTTGTATTCTGGTGTGCCTATAGATGCACAATTCTCAACAGAATTATTGTTAAATCTTTTTGCAGCAGAAACTCCTCTTCATGATGGTGCGGTTTTGATTAAAGGTAATAAGATTATTTCTGCGGGCGTAATTTTACCTTTATCAAGACAAAGCATAAGTCGTTATGGTACTAGACATCTTGCTGCACTTGGTATAACAGAAAGGTTTGACAGATGCATTTGTGTAGTAGTTTCGGAAGAGACTGGTACTCTTTCTTTGGCTAATCAGGGACGTCTTGAGAGGCCAATTACGAGTAGTAGGTTGTTGGATTTGCTTAAGGAATTTATGAGTGCTTCAACTGGGACGGGGGTTTCAAAAACTCCTCAAACTAATAATTCAAAAAGCAATTCTTTGCCTTATAGTCAAGAAGAGAGTACAACTAAGCTCAAACCCGATTCCCCTACAGAGCAAAAATAACCATATATTCAAATGACAGTGCCTTTTATTGTTGGAACGGATAATAAGTCTTTGAATACGGCTATGCCAACTTCATTAGATCAAGATAGATTGCCTAATCATATTGCTATTATTATGGATGGAAATGGCAGGTGGGCTAAACAAAAGAAATTGCCACGAACTATAGGCCATACGGCAGGAGTTGAAGCACTTAAAAAGACTTTGCGATTATGCAGTAATTGGGGAATAAAAGTATTAACTGTTTATGCTTTCTCTACAGAAAATTGGTCTAGACCAAAAGAAGAAGTTAATTTTTTAATGAAGCTATTTGAGAGTGTTTTACAAAAAGAGATTGAATTTTTGAATTTAGAAGATGTTCGGGTTGATTTTATTGGGGAATTAAAAGAATTGCCTGTTAAATTACAAGATCTGATCAAAGAAGCAATAAAGCTTACAAAGAATAATACTGGTATTTGTTTTAATGTGTGTGCAAATTACGGAGGAAGGAGGGAATTGGTTCGAGCTGCTCAGAAATTAGCCAATAGAGCCATGATAGGAGAATTGCATCCAGCTTTAATTGATGAGAATATTTTTAAAGAAGAACTATTTACATCAAAATTTGCAGATCCAGACCTGTTAATACGCACAAGTGGTGAAAAGCGAATTAGTAATTTCTTGCTTTGGCAATTGGCATATGCTGAGATTCATATAACAGATGTATATTGGCCTGATTTTAATGAGGTTAGTTTAACAAATGCTCTTCTTGATTTTCAGTCAAGAAGAAGACGTTTTGGAGGAGTAGATCAAATTTCCTCTGACCAATCCTAAATCATCTTCTTTCTCTAATGACATTTGTCGAATCAGAGTTTCAAATATCAAAAGATGTTCAAATACGTTTTGATTGGACTTTGGATGAGATCCAAAACATTCTTAAAAAACCATTAATAGAGCTTTTATGGGAATCTCAACAAGTACATAGAATTTTTAATCCAAGATATAAGGTTCAGTTGGCATCACTTTTAAGTGTGAAGACAGGTGGTTGCGAGGAGGATTGTGCTTATTGCTCTCAGTCAATGCACAATGCTAGTGATGTTACTGATCAATCTGATTTTGATGTACTAGGAGTCCTTGCTCAAGCTAAAGCAGCCAAAGCTGCTGGCGCTGATCGTTTTTGTATGGGATGGGCTTGGCGAGAGATACGTGACGGGAAGCCTTTTGAATCTATGTTGGAAATGGTTAGAGGCGTTAGGGAGATTGGTATGGAAGCTTGTGTAACTGGAGGGATGCTAACTGACCTCCAGGCTAAACGTTTAGCTGATGCTGGGTTAACTGCTTATAACCATAATCTTGATACAAGTCCTGAATATTATGAAAAGATTATCTCTACTCGTACTTATCAGGATCGCTTAGAAACACTATATAGAGTACGTGCAGCTGGTATAACTGTTTGCTGTGGAGGCATAATTGGAATGGGAGAAACTATTAAAGATAGAGCTTCTTTGTTGAAGGTTCTTGCCACAATGGAGCCTCATCCTGAAAGCGTACCTATAAATGCTTTGGTTCCTATTGAAGGGACGCCATTGCAAAATCTTGAGATGGTAGACCCATTGGATCTGGTCAGAATGGTTGCAACTGCAAGAATACTTATGCCAACAAGCCGCATTCGTCTTAGCGCTGGTCGTGAGGAATTAGGTAAAGAAGCACAGATTCTCTGTTTGCTTGCTGGAGCTGATTCGATCTTTTACGGTGATTCTTTGTTAACAACTAGTAATCCATCTGTCAAAGCTGATAGGGACTTGCTCGCTGCGGCTGGAGTTATTGTTAATTGGGATGAGTAGGGATAATAGTTGCAATAGAGAAAAAGATAGTTCTTTGAAAGTGGCAACTTTTTATAGTTTTTCTCCTTTAAAAGAAGAAACTATTTCATCTTTACTTTTAGAGATGCCTACTATTGCTAAGAAAGAGAATGTAAGAGGAACTATTTTAATAGCATTTGAAGGTATAAATGGAACTATTTGTGGACCTATTGAAGGCGTTTTAGCTATTCAAAAGAGATTGGAATCTCTAATGCTTGAGAATCCGTTTGAGATTAAGTTTAGCTTTACATCTAAGCAAGCTTTTAGACGTTTCAAGACCCGAAGAAAAAAAGAGATTGTCACTATGGGAGTTGCTGGAATTGATCCTCTCAAAAGCGCAGGGGAATATGTAGAACCAGATGATTGGAATGAGTTAATTGACGATCCATCTACTTTAGTAATTGATACTCGTAATAAATATGAAATTTCTGTAGGAAGTTTTAAAGGGGCTGTAAATCCCCACACAGAAACATTTCGTGAATTCCCTGAATGGGCAAAGAACAAATTACCTGATTTGTTAAATGAAAAAAAAATTAAACGCATTGCCATGTTTTGTACTGGTGGAATTCGTTGTGAAAAGGCATCATCATTTTTGGCTCAGGAAGGATTCTCTGATGTGTATCATTTGCATGGTGGTATCCTTCGGTATTTAGCTGAAGTACCTCCAGAAACAAGTCGTTGGGAGGGAGAATGCTTTGTTTTTGATCAAAGAGTTGCATTGGATCACTGCCTAAAACAAGGAGTTCATCAACTTTGCTTTGCTTGTGGTATGCCTTTATCTCCTAAAGAAAGGGAAAATACCAATTATGTTCCTGGAATCCAATGCAATTATTGTGTAAATGTTTTTAGTGATGATGATAGAGAACGTTTTAAGGAAAGGCAAAAACATATAAAAGAGCTTGAGAAACGGTTACCTGGTAATTCAATTTGGCCTAGTTCATGACTTCCAAAGCTTTAGCTGTATTAGAGAAGCAGGCTTCTTTAGCTGGACTTTTGTTAAGAGTACAAATCAGGAGACCTCTTAACTTATGGACATTAAGGTTAGTGGTTGGCAAATATTTAAATCCGCAAAAAATACAACTTTTAGGTGAAATGAAGGGATGGGCTTATCAACATTCCAGTGGTTTGCAGCTTGATACTATGCAAGTAAGTAAAAATGCCCCACGTGGAGTTGGTCATTTAATTTGGGCTTCAACTATGGCTTGGGCTCTTGATGAAACTCCTTGTCAGAGAGCTAGACTTCTTGCAATTCATGATGAAGCGCAACAACATAAAATACTTATTCGTTATTTCCAGCAAAGAGGTTTTAGTACTGTTAGAGATGTTGGTGCCTCTATCTTGGATTTACCTTTAAGGATGGTTTGGGGAGGCGCTGGTAGCCTAATGGTTGCCGACTGCACGGAGGTATATAAATATAGTTGTCACCATTGGGAAGACAATAAGAATTATGTCTAAACTCTAACTGTCTTTTGCGTGATAGCTGCTTCTTACCAATGGCCCTGAATTAACCTTTGTAAAGCCTAATTTTTGGGCGACTTTCTTTAAAAGTTCAAATTCATTGGGGTGCCAATATCTTTGAACGGGTAGATGCGCTAATGAAGGTCGTAAGTATTGACCTATTGTTACTTGTTGACAGTTCACCTTTCTTAGGTCTTTAAGAGATTGAATAACTTCCTCAAGTTCTTCTCCAAGACCTAGCATTAATCCGGATTTTGTCGGAATAGTTTGATCAATCTCATTTGCAGCACGTAAGAGGTGAAGAGATCTTTTGTATGTGGCACCTCTACGTACCTCTTTTTGTAGACGTTCAACAGTTTCTATATTGTGGTTGAAGCATATAGGTTTTGCTTCCAGTACTGAGCGTAGTCGACTTCTTTGGATTTGAACTGCTTTTTCTTTATCAACAACTCCACCCCAGAAATCAGGTGTAAGAACTTCTATGGATGTTTTTGGATTGATTTTTCTTATATTAAAAATTGTATTAACAAAAAGAGATGCACCATGATCATTTAAATCATCCCTTGCGACAGATGTAAGAACAACATATTTGAGGTTGAGTTTATGTACAGCCTTGGCTACTCTTATCGCTTCATTAGGATCAATTGTTACTGGTGATTTTCCTTTCTCTACTTGGCAAAAAGCACAACTTCGCGTACAGATTGATCCACCAAGGAGAAAAGTTGCAGTTCCCGATGCATAACATTCTCCACGGTTTGGACAGCGACCTTCTTCGCAGATAGTGTTTAAATTGAATTCTTGGACTAGGTTTTGAACACGTTCTAATTGAGAAGCTTTGCTTAAAGTTGGTTTTATCCACTCAGGTAGCCTTTGGCTCGGTTTAATTCTGCTAAAACGTGTTTCTTTGTTGGTTTTAGGCATTTCTTTTTTTTAATATTTATTCAACTTCGCGTCTACCTTCAATTGCTCTAGTAAGAGTTACATCATCAGCATATTCAAGTTCACTGCCGACTGGTAAACCATATGCGATTCTTGTAACTTTGACAAAAGCTCGCAAAAGCTTCGCTACATACAGACTTGTAGTATCACCTTCAATACTTGGAGTTAAGGCAAGTATGACTTCTGAAATACTTTCATTTGCAACTCTATGAACTAATGAAGAAATATTTAACAATTCTGGCCCAATTCCATCCATTGGTGAAATTAGGCCACCAAGAACGTGGTATAGCCCTTTATATTCACGAGATCTTTCCAAAGCAATTAAGTCTCTCGAATCTGCTACAACACAGATTAATGATTTATTTCTGTTTGCATTGAGGCATATTTCACATTCAGTTGCTGCTGTTAGATGAAAACATTTTTTACATTGCCCTACTTTTGTATGTGCGTTTAGAAGAGCATTGGAGAAAATTCTGACTTTTTCTTCTGGTTGTCGAAGCAAATACAAAGCAAGTCTCTGAGCTGTCCTTGGACCAATTCCTGGAAGTTGTTCGAATTGATCTATTAGGTGAGCCAGTGGTCGTGTGAAGCTACTCAGAGTCTTGCCTCGCAAACATATAAGAATTTAAACACCTTAAGTCTTAAAGTGAAATTTACTAATTCTTATGTATGTAAGTAAATTATTGCTATAGATATTTCTTTATAAAGAAAATCATGAGATCTTTACTTCGATCATCAGTACGCTTCTTTGCCTTAATATTTCTTATTTGCTCTCTTAGTTCTTGTAGTGCTGGTATGACTTCAGGGCTAGAAACTTTTAAAAGTGGAGATGGACGTTATGGTTTCTTTTATCCAATAGGATGGACCCGCATTGCAGTTAAGGATGGCCCTGAACTTGTTTTTCATGATCTAATTAATAGTGACGAGACTTTAAGTCTTGTTATCTCAGATGTTTCTGATGATATTGAGCTTAAGAAAATTGGCAGCCCCTTAGAGGTGGGAGAAAGATTGATGAACAATTTGTTGGCTCCTGATGGAGGGGATAGAAAGGCAGAATTAATTGATGCGAATGCAAGAGATGTAGATGGAAGAACTTTTTATGATATTGAATATTTGATTCATCTTTCTGAACGAGATCGTCATGAACTTGCAACAGTTGTAGTAGATCACGGATATTTGTATACTTTTGCTGCTGGTACGAATGATGTTAGATGGAAAAATGTAGAGGATCTATTCAAGCGTGTAATAAACTCATTCAATTTCTTTAT
This sequence comes from uncultured Prochlorococcus sp., assembly GCA_902590775.1. GTDB lineage: Bacteria > Cyanobacteriota > Cyanobacteriia > PCC-6307 > Cyanobiaceae > Prochlorococcus_E. Next base: position 40,624 of record CACIYC010000003.1, on the reverse strand, counting down.
ATAAACTCTCTTAGAAGAAAAAGAATAAGAGTTTAAATCTCAAATTTGAATTGAACCAGCTTGAACACTCCATAAATTTGAATAAAGTCCCTCCTTTTTTAGTAAAGATTCATGAGTACCTGATTCAATGATTGATCCTTCATTTAAAACAATAATTCTATCTGCATTTTGAATGGTGCTTAATCTATGAGCAATAACCAAAGTGGTTCTGTTAGATGTTACTTTTGCTAGAGATCTTTGAATAGCAGCTTCAGTTTCATTGTCTACAGATGCTGTTGCTTCATCGAGAATAAGGATTGGAGCATCTTTTAGGATTGCTCTTGCTAAAGCAATTCTTTGGCATTGACCACCAGAAAGTTTTTGGCCACGTTCTCCAACAAGAGTTTTATATCTTCTTGGTAGCTTTTCAATGAACTCTGAGGCTTCAGCAAGCGTTGCAGCTTTTTCTATTTCTTTAAATGAGGCATTGTTATTTCCATATGCAATATTTTCTTCAATTGTTCCATGAAAGAGATATACGTCTTGACTAACGAGAGCTATAGATCTTCGTAAATCGCGCAGATTAAATTTTTGTATGGGAATGCCATCAAGTTGTATTTGTCCGGAAGTTATTTCATATAGTCTGAGAATTAACTTAACTAAACTACTTTTGCCAGATCCTGTAGAGCCAACAATTCCAATTGTGGTTCCAGCTACTATGTCTAAATTAAAATTTGTTAGAAGGTTTTCTCTATTATGATATTTGAAGCAAACATTTTTAAAACTTATATCTCCTATTACTTTCTTTGGCTCAAGTTTTAGAGAACCTCCTGAAATTATTATTGGTTCGTCAATTAGGTCAAGAACTCTATTAATAGAAGCCATCGATCTCTGATATTCGTCAAGAACATGTCCTAGTGTCGTAAGAGGCCAAAGCAATCGTTGGGTTATAAATACAAGGAAACTGTAGATTCCAATTTCTAGTTTCCCTTCCGATGCATTTAGCCCTCCAATAATAAGAATTGCAAGAAATGCAAATAGAATTGCAAAACGGATAAGTGGGATAAAGGCAGCTGAGAGTTTTATTGCTTCTCTATTACTTCTTTGGTATGAGTGACTATCTAATCTCAGTCGATCAAGCTCCCATGATTCAGTCGCAAAACTTTTGATTGTAAGCATTCCACCAAGATTATTGCTTAATCGGGCTGCGAGATCACCAGCTTTTCTTCTTACGTCTTTGTATTTTGGTGCCAGTTGCTTTTGAAATTTTATTGATCCCCAGAGAATGATAGGTATTGGTATAAATGCAAATATTGCAACTCCTGGAGCCAGTAGGACCATTGCTGTACCTACTAAAAAAACAGTTACAAACAATTGAAGCAATTGATTGGCACCCTGATCTAAGAACCTCTCTAATTGATTGATATCATCGTTCAATATAGCTAGTAAGCGGCCTGAACTGTCATTCTCAAAGAAAGACATTTCCAGTTTTTGCAGATGGTTATATGCTTGTATTCTTAAATTGTGCTGTGTGCTTTGTGCAAGGTTTCTCCAGAGCAAAGCGTATAAGTATTCAAAGAATGATTCGGCACTCCAGATGATAAATGATGCAATAGCAAGTATAAATATTTGAAGTGGTACAGATTCAAATCCAAAACTTGCTAGCCATGATGACTTTTCTCTGACTACTACGTCTATAGATAGACCTATAAGAACAGGAGGAGCAAGATCAAATATTTTATTTAGTATTGAGCAAGTTGAAGCACATATGATTAGTGATCTTTGTTTATATTGATTTTTTATAAGCCTAAATAAAGGATTATTGTCTAATTCTTTTTTGGAATTTAATGTTAGTTTCTTCATTAGGGTTTATAAGTTTATTAAAACTCAAATCTCTTTGAAGCGTCTTTTTTGCAACTTTGAATCGCTAGATCAAAGGTTATATTCTCTTTGATTTTACTTAGAAAACAATCACATGTATATTCACCAATTTCCATATTGATCATTTTCTGATTATAATCTAATTCTTTTTTGAATCCCTCAAGACATAATTCCTTGACAATTATATCTAAACCTTCAGAACGAGAACTTCTGTTAAATAGTGATAATGAAATTCCTATTAAAATAATTAGAAATTTTAATGATATAAGTTTAGGAATGTTATTCATAAAAAATCTATTTAATTTTGTCTGTTAATATTTAGCTCTTTATTCATGATCTTTACTTTTTTAAGGTTCTGGAAAATAGATGTAGGCATTCCTTTAGGGAGGTCGACTAAGCTGTAATTTTCAAAGATTTGGATTCGCCCAATCATACGTCCATTTATTCCCGCTTCATTTGCAATAGCACCCACTATATTGCCAGGTTTTACTCTGTCACGATGACCAACTTCTACTCTAAAGCGATCTTTATCTTTATCGTTGGAGTTTGGCCCAATTTCGTGTCGTCTTCGGTTTCGACCTCTACTATCACGACGATCATTACTCCTGCTATACCTCTCTGCTTGATTTATCCAGTTCTCATCATCACTTGCTAACAGGGTAGTAGATTCTCCTAAAGCGAGATTTAACGCTGCTAGTGCAATTTCTTTAGAAGTTAACTCAAGTTCACTCTCTATTTCATCAACAATTCCTTTTAATAAACTTAACTCTTCAGATGTTTTCCTTTTGCTTGATGCGTTCCTTATTAAATCTTTTTTAATTTTCTCAACTCTATGTTTGTTAATAGTTTCATTATTAGGAATTTCCATTTTTTCTATTTTTTGACCTCCAGCTCTTTCTAAGTTGCCTAGAAAAGATCTTTCTCTGGGACTAATAAACAGGATGGCGTCGCCAGTTCTTCCAGCTCTTCCAGTCCTCCCTATGCGATGAACGTATGCTTCAGAATCAAAAGGCATGTCATAGTTTATTACCAAGCTTATCCTTTCTACGTCCAACCCTCTAGCGGCCACATCAGTCGCAACCAGTACATCTATACCTCCATTCTTTAGTCTTTCCACTGTCCTTTCTCTAAGATTTTGTGGGACATCTCCATTAAGTACGGCTACATTATGTTTTGATGCTTCTAAGCTTTCCGCAAGCTTTAGTGTAATTGCTTTTGTTCTTGCAAATATTATAACTCCTTCACCTAGGTTTAATTCTAGCACTCGTTTAAGGACCTCAAGCTTATAGCTATTTTGCATTGTTATGTATCTTTGTCTGATTAGCTGGGCTTCTTTCTTCTTGGATTTAATTGTGATTTCAGCTGGATCTTTGAGATATCTTTTTGATAATCTTCTGATCTCCGGCGGCATTGTCGCAGAGAATAATACCATTTGACGTTCATTAGGCAATTGTTCAAGGATCCACTCAATATCGTCAATAAAACCCATCCTTAGCATTTCATCTGCTTCATCAAGGACTAGACATTGAAGAGCTTCTTGAATTAATGTTCCTTGGCGGATGTGGTCCATTACTCGACCGGGTGTCCCTACAACAATTTCAATACCTCTTTTAAGTGAATAAATCTGTGATCTAAAATCAGATCCTCCGTACAAAGCTAATATCTTGATATTTGGATGTCCTTCTGAATATGCTTTAAATGATTCAGCGACCTGCATTGCAAGTTCACGAGTAGGTGTTAGGACAAGAACCTGAGGATGCTGCTCTTTATTGTTAATCCTTTCAAGTAATGGCAAAGCAAATGCTGCTGTTTTTCCGGTACCTGTTTGTGCTTGACCTAATAAGTCTCTTCCAAGCATCAATTCAGGAATTGCAGCCTTTTGAATGGGTGTAGGATCTACGTACCCTTTATTTGCGAGAGTTGTTATAAGACCTTCGCTAAATCCAAAACAGTCAAAACCTTTTTCGATATTAATTACTTGTTTATCTTTGCCATTTTCTTTTTTTTCTTCCTGATTTTCTAATGAGTCAATAACTTTATTAAAATCAGATTGATTTGATTTTTCGGAGGTATCTAAAGATGTAATATCCTTAGTTGATTTTGTTTTTGCCATTTGGGAAATTGCTCACCTGAATACCCTTAAAAGTCAGGCAGACAACCTCCAATCGGCAATAACCGTGCTTTGTTGACTCACCTTTTTCTAGGTTCTTTTTAATCTATCATTTTGTGAGGCAAATTAAACTTTTTTTGTTAACTTCATATTCTTAGCTTTCTAGAAATATTGCAAGATTTAATTCTATTTTTGCTCTTGTGATAGCTGTATAAATTAATTTTTTTTCATAATCCTCATTCTCTCTAAAATCTCTATATCCAATAGGCTTACTTTTTGGTTGGTTTGGCCACATACATATTACATGGTTAGATTCACTCCCTTGCGCTTTATGTATTGTTATTGCATATGCAGGTTCAATAATCTTAACTCTTGCAGGATGAATTAATTGGCACCTTTTTTTCTCATCAACTGAGTTAACTCTAAATAATAGATATTTGCATTTTCTTCTTTCTATTATCATTCCAATATCTCCGTTAGAAAGATGCAGTTCATTTTGATTTTGGCTGCAAATTACTGGGGTCCCTTCAGGCCATTGTGATACTCCTTCCTTTAGTTTTTCTCCTAATAATGTCTTATGTATATGATCCACACTCCATAGGCCATATCGTCTAGGGCAGAGAACAATTAGTTGATCTAGACAATTTAGTAAATTTTCAGCAGCTTGGTTTTCTTCTGCACTATTTAGATCGTTCCTATTTGATTGCATTAAATTCTTTAATTTTATTCTTAACTTTGTAAGAGACTTTTCATGAGATCTAATTGACTGAATTATTGTTTTAGGTATTTCTCCTTTTGATGAGGATGAAATAACTTTTACATTTGATTTATTTGGCAAGTGCGTAAGTTTTTTGAAAAAAGATTCTAAACTCTTACTTCTTATGACTTTAGATAAAGAAGCTAATTCTCCTCTATTGCGATAGAGTTTAGTAAGATGAACTGCACAATGTTTAAAGTTAAATTGATTATTCTTTCTTTGTAGCTCATTCCAAACAGCACCAATACCAACTGGAGGTAGCTGATCAAGATCTCCTACTAATATTAGTTGACTTTGATTAGGTAGAGCATTGATAACTCCTTGCATTAGTGAGATGTCAACCATTGACATCTCATCTATGATGAGAATATCAAGCTTTAGTTTGTTGGTTTTGCATTTGATAAACCCTTCTTCATTGGCTTGTAACCAGCTGTGAATTGTCAAACAAGGAATATCTAATAGTTTTTCTGTATATTTATTATCTACATTTTTTAAGGAATTTTGGATTGTGTCCTCTAATCTTCTAGTTGCTTTGCCAGTTGGTGCGGCAAGACCTATTTTCAGGCTATCTTCAATAGATAATGCGTAAATTAGTATGCTAACTATTGTGCTAGTTTTCCCTGTACCAGGTCCTCCACTGAGTAGTAATAAATTAGTTTTAGAAATAGCATTTACTGCAGATAATTGTTTTGAGTTAAGTTTTGATGTCCCTTGAAAAGGATCTTTTGAGCTTATGCTCTTAATGTACTTTGGCTTGCTAAATGATTTTTCTAATAATGTTTCTAGTAGGCTTTTCATTTCTTCATGCCAACGTCTCCAGCTAAGTTCAATTCCCTTCAAAACCATTGGAGATTTATCTCCATCTAACCACCCACTTGATTTTATTTCGTTTATATGTTCATCAGGCCATCCATCAGTTTTCGACGTGTTCTTTGAATGGTCTTGATCAAAACTAATTGAGATTTCCCCTCTAGACAATGCCTCCATTAGTAAATGGACGAGATCTTTTAGATGAACACATGAACTATTATGAGGGATCCGCTTACTTAAAATTTTGTATAAGGCTATGGCTATTTTTGAATGGGATTGAGACTTTTCGTGAATACGCATTATCCTCCTCGCTTGATTAAGGAATCTAATTCGATTACCTGCTCTAAGGATGTTCTTTCAATAATGATTCCTGGTATATCTTTCTTAATTGAAAATCTTCTTATTTCTTGGTGATTTGGAACCCCTCTAAGGAATATATAAATGTATCCTCCTAGATGTTTGCTTGGATCGTAATTTACTAATCTCCATTTGAGATATCTATGTAGAGCAACTAGGTAGATATATGCTTGCAAATGGTAGTTATGAGATATCATTTGATTTTCCATTGAGGACCTTGAATAATGAATTGGACTACAATTTCTCTCTTGGTTTTCTTCATTGATTTCTCCTAGCCAGTTGCTTTTCCAATCAACCACCCACCAACGAGCCTCTTTAGTTTCTTTTTTGTCGGTAAAGACAAGATCAATTGAACCTGTTAAAAAGCCTCTACTTGATATATTTAGGTTTTGAATAGATTCAGCATGTTTCTTTTTAAAGTTTTTTGCAGATGTTTTTTTGAATATTTTAGAGATTTCTCTTTGCGTAATAGGATTTCCTCCAATTGACATAGATAGATCAAAACTTAATTCTGTTATACGTCTATTCTCATCTAATTGATTGAACTGAAAATTCTCTAGTTCTTTACCTAAAGGAATATTTAGAATTCTCTCTAGAAGATCTTGAACATTTTTCTTTAATGAATTATTTATACCACTGATTTCTAGCTCTTCTTCTATTAATGATTGAGTTTTATTATTGCTAACAGAAAGATCGAAATCTAGTTTTTCGAAGATTCTGTGTAAACATTCCCCAGCCAAAGGACCACGTGGAAAATTAGCTAATGGACTTTGGGTGTATTTATTCTTAGATAGATCTAGACCAGAATTATCTAGATTGTCTTTTGTTGAAGTCATTTCATTTTGTTCAGTATCTTTTCCGTCTTCTTTGTCTTTAGGACTTTCTAAAAAGTCACTATGATTTCCTTTAGTTGATATCCATGAAGAATAGCTGTGCCTTCCCCAGCTTTTATCTAGGATTCTTTGTGGAATTGGACCCGTATCCAATGACAGCATTGATTTAGACTGCTTCCATTTCTTCTTAGATTTTGTTGTCTTTAAGGTGGTAACTTGAATATTATTCTCTGATGGATTCACCCAGTCAATTATCTTTTCTTTTGTAAGTTTCTGTGGATCGTATTGTGTTGTCTTTTTCCCAAAGAGAATATTTCTTAAAGGGTTATTTTCCTGATTTTTTGCCATACTCCAAATGATTAAGAGTTTTGTTTCGGCACGAGTTAGAGCTACATATGCAAGCCTTTCAGATTCCTCTATTGATTCATTCCTTGATTCTTTCAAAACATGGTTGCTTCTACCCCATCCTGGAGTGAGAGATATATGCCATTCTTGAGAGTCTTTGATTCGCCATAATGGTCCAGTTGGGAGAGGACTTGATTGCCATAAATATGGACAGATAACGATTTTAAATTGAAGACCTTTACTTCTATGGATTGTAATAATATTGATAGCGTGTTCTTCAACATCGCTATTTAGTCGTCGGTTCTCAGGAATAGCTTCTATTCGTTGTTGACGCTTTTGTCTGAACCATCTTGCTGCTTGAGTCGCGTCCAGACCTTTATTATGTATCTCTTCTTCTATAATCTCTGTACATTGCTTTAGATCTTCAAGAAACCTACCGATCGTTGTAAGTTTTGCTGTATTTTCTATATTTAGAATTTCATATAAGCAGCCTAGTAATCCTATCTTTTGTAGCCTTTCTGACAAATCTATGCATTTAATTACAAGCTTATCAGTGTTGTCACTTATTTCAGAACTTTTAAAATTCTCTATATCCCATTGTATTAATGGAGAACATGCAAGAAGTTTAATATTTTTAGATTCTTTAGGGTTAGCTAAACAATCAAGAAAAATTTGAAGATTGATTGCTGCATTGCTATCTAGTATATCACCTTGATTAAGCAAACGAGTGGGAAGATTACTATTTGCTAGACCACTTCGAATGTTTTCTCCTTGCTCATGACGGTTTACGAGAATGCAAATATCATTTAGTTTTAATTGGCCTTTATGCTTCTCAAGGAGTTTAATAATATAGTTGGCTACAATTGGAGGAATGTAGGTATCAACTTCAGCTTTTGATGGCAATGAAAAACTAGGTGATGTTTTTATTCTTTCATTGAGTTGAAGATCAAGTATTTCAATAGGAACTGTATTACTGGGAAAAGAAAGAAAGTTATTCTTTGAACCCGGTATTAAAGGGACAATGTCTAATCGAGAATATTTGAGTCCATCTCTCATGAGAGTATTTAGTCCATTTAAGAGTTCAGGAGTAGCTCTATAATTTGTAATTAGTGAATCGATTCTGTCTGCTTGATCTCTTGCTTGTAGATATGTAGATAGATCACCACCTCGAAATTTGTATATAGATTGCTTTGGATCTCCTACAATAATAAGGAGATGTAATTTACTTTCTCTAAATGCTTTGTTTAGGATTCGCCATTGAATGGGGTCAGTATCTTGAAATTCGTCAACTAAAACAACTTTATATTTCTGCCTCAATGTTTTTATTATATGATCTTTTGAGTCTGAATCTAGAGATTCAGGATCTAATGCCTTTAGTTGATCGCTATAAGTAATATACCCACTGTCTTTACGAAGGTCTTTTAATTTTTGAACAGACCAGCATAGTGCATGTTGTAATACCATTTCAGCTGGTTTATCCCAGAGGTTTGCTATTGCATTTTGCAACTCCGGCATAGTTAATGATGATTCTATTAAATTATTGCGGCGTTCAACCTCAGCTATTTTTATAGGATGAAAAAAGTTTCTTAATAATAGATTTTCTCTTATATTTTTATAGGATGGAAATCCATTACTCTTATCAGTATTCGTTTCAAGATTATACTGATTAATCCATTCGCTTATTTCTACACTTCTTTTCTTTCTAGGGTTTGGAGAAAACGGCCTTGTATTTTCTATTCCCATTGCTTTCCATTCAATGGCTTTCTGTTTAAGCATTTTCTCTAAGTCATTCCCCTCTTTGTGCCATTGGATTACAAAATCATCCCAGTATCCTCGGAGACATTCTGTAAATTGTGATGAGAGAGGCTTTAGAGGATTAATAATTCCATTGTCTACATTTAAGTTAAGACTAGGATCATTATCTATAGCATATAAACTATTTGTAAGTGTCTTAAGTGATAGGCCAGCATTTCGTAGTCCTTGCAAATGCAATGGAGATAGATCTAAAAGTTGATCTCTCCAGTATTCATGGATTATTCGAAGAATTAGCTCTCTATTATCTTCTTCAGAAATGGGTTTTGAATCTATATTCCCACCTATTGCTATAGCTTCTCTTTGAAGATTTTTACTACAGAACCCATGGATTGTAGTTATATCTGCATTGTCAATAGTCTCTAAAGCCTTTAGTAATAGACTTATCCAATATTCTCGTGTGACTTGATCTTTGACCTTTTTATTCAACCAATCAACTAAGACCTTGTCATTCAAAAAAATTGTTGAGTCTTTATTATCTTTTTCAAGCCCTTTAAGTGCAGCGATTAGACGGGAACTTATTTTAGATTTTATTTCTATAGCAGTAGCCTTTGTAAAACTAATTACCAGAAATTCATTAATAGAATATTCTTTTTCAGTTAGTAGACGTAATACTAGATGTGAAAGGGAGAATGTTTTTCCTGTACCTGCACTAGCCTCAATGAGTCGAAAACCAGGATCAAGTGGATAGTCATTTGGTTTAAAGATAAAATGTGAAGGTTGCATTATTATATATTCTTTATTAATTTATTTATTAATTACGCCAATCAAGAAATCTTATACCATCGAAAATTGCTGGCGTTTTAATTAAGTAATTACTGTATTGTTCATATTTTAATTTTAATTTACGCTCTTCCCTCTTAGCTTTACCAATTAGAGTAACAACTAGAAGAGAAGATAAAAACAAGTGAAGCAAGCTTCCTAGGTAAAAAGAATAACTTAAAGAAATAATAATCATAGCTTGGTAAAGGGGATGCCTACAATATTTATATGAACCTTCTGTGATTAAAATAGTATTTTCCTTTGGATCAGGAAAAGGTGAAAGATTTCTTCCTAATGATAATAGAGCTTTACATGTTTTATATATTCCAATTATTAAAAATATAATAAAAAATGATTTAATAAAACTATTCCAAATAAAAAGAACTGGAAAGGGAGGAAGTAGATGCGCAAAAAATATTATTAATTGAGCTATTAGCCAAAATGATCCTTTGTGATTATAACAAATAATCTTTCTTACAATCTGATAATTACTATGTATAGTTTCTTGTAATTTAAAATCTATATTTTTATTATTATTCTCCATTAAATTGACTTTTGACTTGTAGATAGATTTAAAAGTATTGGTTTATATAATTCATTCATACAATTTTCAAAGTTATTATTACCTATAAATATTTTGGAACTAGAATTAAGTCCAAAACATATTTGCATCTCAATCTTTTCATTTTCTCCAGGATTTTGCAAATCACCTTCCCATGATTTTGAGAAGATATTAGATTGATTTTCATTAAAATGTCTTTTCTTTGAAAGGGCCCAACCACTCTCTGGAGGAACAGGCCAGCAAAAATCTAGGCCTTGTTCTACTAATAAATAGATTCTATCTAGCAAGAGACTTGCTTCTTCTTGGTCTATTGTATTAAATTCAGCTGATATTGCATATTTATTGTGTTTAGTTCTCGTGATTAGCATTGTTTTTCTTGGATGAATGTCATGACTACATACTTGTAGATGTTGTAACCATGTAAGAACTATAGAACGCGTCTTTAATTTTCCTATCTCTACAACTAGTAGATAGTCTCCAGCTAAAACCATTTGTATATATTCATTTCTGACATTTAGTTTTAACTCACTTAATTTCCCTAAATCTTGTACAGCAGAGGAAAGGCTTGCCCATCTAGATTTGAGTAATTCACATTCTATATTTTTTGCTGCTTTGGGAGGGAGAATGCCTTGACCATTTAGGAGTTGCTCCCAATTTAATTCTTCTAAATGCCTTGATTCATCTATTAAGTCATTAATATTGATCTGTTTTTCTAGATATTTTTTATTTAAGATTGCATACCTCTCTAATTCTGATAGTTCAAGATGTTCTAATGATTCCAATAACCTATGCTTTTCTTTTGGCCTGATTTGTAAATTTTCAAGCCAAGTGAGTTGAGGAGCTATTAGCCATTTTTTCGTAATCTCATTATTTATAGAATGTTTTATATGTGATAAATCTGCATTCCATTGGAGAGGTAAGGCTAATCCTATTTTCTTACTCTTTATCCCCTTATCAAGGTATAACCTAGTTTGAAGGTCTCTAGTATCACAACTGATTGGTGGTTGATTGTTTTTCGATATAAAATTACTATGACATAATTGGTTGGCTGGAGGTGTTTTGATAAGACCTACCAAGCTATCTTCATTTAATTCATTTCTCAAATATTCAATCCATTGGTGAATTGGGCTAGACGCCTCAATAACCTCACCAGTCTTTTCGTCTCTACAATTCCACGTTAACATTAAATTCTGTCTACTTGACATTAATGCCTCTAAAAGTATATATCGATCTTTATCAGTACTTTTAGGATCTCCAAGTAGACGTTCATATCCTAATAAGTTAAAGCCATCCCTGGTTTCGTTATGTGGAAATATGGAACTATCTAATCCCATTAGAACTATAATTTTGTGAGGGATAGCCCTCATAGGTTCAAGAGCGCTAATTGTGATATTTCCTGATCTGTGACCAAATCGACCACTTTCCATAGAGATAGATTTTTTTAGAATATCGCTTAGAACTCGTGGTTCTATTTTTAAGTCGCAATTGCAAGCAACCTTTTGCCAAGATTTAATATGTGTGAATAGAGATTCATATTCCCAAGACCATTTTTCTTTTTCGTTAAAAAGATCTGTGATTATTAAATTTAGAAGAGCTACCCATTCATTACAAGTTCTTGAATTACGAAGACTTTTTAAATGTTCGCATATTTTAGATAATAAAGACCACCATTTTAAAATTTCATCAGTTGAGAAGTTTTCTGAAAATGGAGCGATTCCATCCATTGTAAGACTTGTTGTGCTGGGAAGTATTATCCCTAGCATCCATCGTTCCAGGCACCAATTTAGACTATTAGTGGCATCTCCATTTCGAGCATTAGAGTCAAGCCCCCATCGAAAACCTGTCTTCTGTAGGCAATATATCATTTTATCTACTTCTTCTTGGGTGAGTTTAAACTCCCTTTGAATTAATTGATTACAAAATAGACGATCAAGACTTTCTGTTGTAAGTCGCTCGGAAGCAGTGTCTATTAGTTCAATAATAAATTGGATGACTCCAGGTTTTTCAAGTTGACTGCGGTCAGTAATTTTCCAAGGAAGACTTACTTTTGTAGATGCGACATCATTGAATATAGTTGTTATTAAAGGTGCTAACTTCTTTATTTGAGGAGTCATTATTATAATATCTCTTGGTTGGAGTGTATTATCATCTGCTAGCCATTGAATTATTTGATCTCGGACTATTTGCACTTGTCTTCTATGTCCAGGTGAGGCCACAAAGAGCAAGGACGTATCATTAACTGTTCTATTTAACTTTTTCGGAGCATCACTTGTTACAAGATTTTCTTGTAACTGCTCAAGTAAAGTGGGTGTTTCTGATTTATGAATCGCCATTTGCATTGGCAAGGCAAAGAAGTCTTCTTCTTGGCATTCTCCTTGTAAGGCCTCCCCAGTGCCTTCAAGTAATTGTTGGAATTCAGCACCCATCCTTCCTAGACTTGCTTCTAACCGTGCTGATTTTGTTATCCAAAAGCTATCTATATTAAATTGCTGTTTGCTGTTTAATTCTTCTCTGAGGTTTCTACTTCGTTTCCATAGATCTTGACATGGAGTTAATAAGTAAATCTTTACATTTATGACTGTAGACAGGGCTTGTATTAGATCTACTTGTATGGGAGCAAGACTACTTACTCCAAAGATTGTTATTTCATGAGGAAGTTGATTTTTCGGTTTTATATTGCGCTGAAGTCTATCGATAACATCATATATTTGTAAGCATATTGGCTTCTTATTTATTCTTCGTTTTAATAGTTGAATTAATATAGGTTGCCATTTTACTTCGGAGGGCAATTTGTTGATTGACTCGCTAAATTGCTCATTTGATTTCCACCAATGCTTAATTAATTTTGGTCTGTACAATATATATTCGTTAATTGTTTCCGTAAGCCTTTTAGCGAGAGCCCATCGTTTTGAGTTGAGTGAATTACTCATTATGCAATCTTCATCCATCCATTTGAGAAGATTGCTAGCCTCGTGGGTCTGAAGTAGTTCCGGTAATACATCTAGAATTGTCCAGACTAATTGATTCGTTATCCAGGGATCATCTGATGTGAGATCTAATCCCAGGAAAAGATGGACAACTTTTTTTAATTGGGAATTTGGGAAAGGAAAATTAATTTTTGCATTGATATCATTTGTAGTAGCTATCTTTTCAGCTAACCATCGACTTGTAGGCCATGTATTGACAATGACTTCTGGAGTTTCAAAGGGTGCTGGTGGATTTAGCCTCAGTTGCTCTGAAAGAACTTCGGCTAACCATTCCGCTCTATTGCTTCTGTAAACAGTTAACAAGATACGTTTGGTTTAGGGGTTTTCTTAAGAACCGAAAAAAGGCTCTCTTCGAGGGGTTGAAATTAGATCTTTCATTTCTTTAACAGCGTTTTTAAGACCAATGGCTATTGCTCTGGCAATAATTGTGTGACCGATATTTAATTCTTCCATCCCTTCTATTAAAGCAATGGGCTCAACATTGTTATAAGTAAGTCCATGACCAGCATTAACACGTAATCCAATACTCCTTGCTTTTAAAACACTTTCATTGATTTTTGAGAACTCTATCTTTTGATTTTCCCATGTTGCCCTTGCATAGGTACCCGTATGTAGTTCTATCCATTTTGCTCCGACATCTGAAGAAGCTTCAATCTGTTGGGATTTTGGATCGATGAAAAGACTTGTAGGAATTCCTGCAGATCTCAACCTTCTTATAAATTCTAGTATTGTTTTTTTGTTATTTATAACATCCAGGCCTCCTTCTGTTGTTATTTCTTCTCTCTTTTCTGGTACCAAAGTAATCATATCCGGCTTTACATCTAAGGCTATCTCAAGCATTTCTTTTGTTGCTGCCATTTCCAAATTGAGGCGGGTCCCAATAGTTTGTCTGAGTAGTTTAAGGTCCCTGTCTTGAATATGTCTTCTATCTTCTCTTAGATGAATTGTGATGCCATCAGCTCCACCTAGTTCTGCAAGGAAAGCCATTTGGACTGGATCGGGTTCGTTCGTTCGTCGGGCTTGACGCACATTTGCAATGTGGTCAATGTTTATGCCAAGACTTGCCATTTCAAGTTCTATTTAGCTTGATTTTATTCACCAAATTGGTTTTTTTCTTCTTTTCGATTTTAGCCGCTAACTTAACTGCCCAATACCTTTGGGAAAATGATACTTTTCATCGTTAAGTTCTATATAAAGCTTAATACAGTAAATTCGCTCACCCCACAAACCTTGGTTTTAGTTCAAAGAGAAACAAATTTGTGTATGGGGATTAATCCTCTATGGGGGAAACTTGCAATGATTGCAACCCAAGACATTGCTTTGAAAAATTATTTTAAGAAGAGAATAGTTCTTGGAAAAGAGAATTTACCTTTATCAGGTGCAGTTGTTCTTGCTCCTACTCATCGTTCACGCTGGGACGCACTTATGTTGACTAAGGCAGCTGGAAGGAGAGTAACAAAAAGAGATTGCCGATTCATGGTTACTGAATCAGAGATGAAAGGTTTACAAGGATGGTTTTTGAATCGTTTAGGTTGTTTCCCAGTAGACAAAAAAAAGCCATCATTACAAGCTTTAAGATATTCGATTGATCTTTTAGTTGCTGAACAACAACTCGTAGTTTTTCCAGAAGGCAGAATTAATCGCAAGAGAAAGCCTATAAAAATAGAAAAGGGACTTGTTCGACTTTCTCAACTTGCGTTTGGATATGGTGTAGATGTAAAGGTTGTTCCAATTGGTCTTGGTTACAGTGAATCTGTTCCAAAACTTTTTGGGTCTGCTGCTATTTGTATTGGCGAGCCTATTCGTATATGCAAGATAGGAAGGTCTGCAGCAGCTGATTTTGATGAGCAATTAGCTTTAAGCATGTATGCAGCAGAAAAATCTGCTCTTAAAGCAGTTGGTAGAATTTGCTAATCCATCTCTTTTACATATAAAGTCAAAAGTATGTATTCTTTTGTTCAATGAGTTGGGGTATTTCTTTAACAGCTTTAGCAATTAGTTCAAGTTTTTTATTTTCTGCCGTTCCCTCTTTTGCTGAATCTTTAAAAGCTGAAGATTATAGAGTTTTATCAACTAAAGAAATTGGTTTAAGTTTAAACAGCGTTGATAACTTGATTAAAGAAGGTGATGCCTTCTTTCTGAAAGAGGATTTTGCTTCCGCTAGAAAGAAGTTTGATAAGGCTCGAGACATGTCTAAGCTTTTATTGGGTTTTTATAGTGATTTGAGCAGTTCTTTTAAAGGGCTTGATCTCCGTATTCCTAGAGAGATGGATTCAAATAGTCGTAAAGTATTGTCTTCTCTTTCAGAAGCTAATTTAAGACTTGCATCCCTTTTTAGAAAAACTAATAAATCCGCTTTAGCTGTTCCTCTTCTTGTTGAAGTTGTAAGAATTTCTAACCCTTCCAGTCCCAAAGGTCAATTAGCTTATCAGCAGCTATTTGAATTGGGATTTGTTAACACTCCTTTCCTGGAGCGTGATAAAAGACTTTAATAAATATTGGTATTAAAATTTTCTAATTAAAATAAGCTTTTTAGCTTTTTTGCTTCCCATGGTTCAACCTGATGAGGTCGTTACCTTAATAAAGGAATCCCTCCCTGATGCTCTTGTTGAGGTTGAGGATATGAGTGGAGGTGGAGACCATTTGCAGGTAAATGTTGTCTCTAGATCATTTGAAGGATTATCAATGGTCAAACAGCATCAAATGATCTATAAGGCTTTGAAGCATAAGCTTGCCAGTGAAGCAATTCATGCATTGGCCTTAAAGACCTCTACTCCTTAATTTTTACTTTTTTACAATGGACTTGGAAACAAAAAAAAGGATTGAAGCATTAGTCAATTCAAATTCAATAATTGTTTTTATGAAAGGCAACAAGTTGATGCCACAATGTGGTTTTTCAAACAATGTCGTACAAATCCTTAATTCACTTGGAATTCACTTTGAGACTTTTGATGTTCTTGAAGATATGGAAATTAGAGAAGGTATAAAAGAATATTCTGATTGGCCAACTATCCCTCAGGTTTATTTAAAGGGTGAGTTTTTAGGTGGATCTGACATCTTAATTGAAATGTACAACTCTGGAGAGTTGAGGGAAAAGATAGAAATTGCACTAGCAACTTAAGAATTTATCTTTGTTTCTGAAAGTAAAGGTCGTTTATATCTCCATCAGGTCGAATAAAGCTTGAAGGATCCATTATCCATATAGAGACAAGCTTTTCAAGCTTCTCTTGGTCTCTTGGCGGAAGAGTTCTTTCCTTCCTTAGAGCATGTAGATATCCATCTGTATAAAGTTTCAATTCTGCAGGAGTATGAAAACTATTAATAAGTTGCTGACATACATCACATATTGATTGAAAATGTCTTATGGATTTAGGGTCTTGAAATGCTTGTGATGTCATTTTGCGATGATGTGTAGGTATTTCTAACAGTTATGCTCTTGATTCGTTATTTTAGAACAACTTTAGATTTTCACCTGTGACATTAACTCCAGATTTACTTTCTGATGAGCAAAGTCTGCAGGCATCATTAGCTCCTGGTTCAGTTGATTCAACTACTCAAAGTCCATCAAGAATTCTTGTTGTAGAGCCTCATCCTACTTTGAGAACAGTTCTTGTTCAAAGACTTAGACAAGATGGTCATCTTGCAGCTGCAGTTGGTTCAGTTGTTGAAGCAATTGACTTATGTAGGGATCAATCACCAGACCTTTTGGTTAGTGCAGAACTTCTCGATCAAAGTACTGCTTTGAATTTAGGCCAACAATTAGGTTGTCCAGTAATGGTGCTTACTGCCAGGTCAGGTATAGAGACTTTGGTTGCTTTATTGGATGAGGGTGCAGATGATGTTTTGCGGAAACCCTTTGGATTGGAAGAGTTGGCTGCTAGATGTAGAACTCTCTTAAAAAGAGGCCGTATAGGGCTACAGGAGAGAGTCACTGTTGGTCCGCTTGAGGTTCACTTGCTTCTTAGACAGGTCACATTAAGAGAAAAACCTGTTGAATTAAGCCCCAGAGAGTTTGCTTTGCTCTGTGCACTCTTGATGCCTCCTGGAATGGTTCGTAGTAGGCATGAATTGTTGCGAATGGCTTGGCCTCCTTTTAGCGGTGGTCCAAGGTCAGTTGATACTCAAGTATTAACACTTAGGCGAAAGTTAGAACAAGCAGGACTTGGGGATGGAGGTGGTATCACAACAGTTAGACAGCAGGGTTACAGGTTTAGTATTGATAGTTTGCCTTCTTAAAAAAACAAATATTATTTAAATTCTAATTTATCATTAATAATATTAACTTCAATATTATTAACCTCCTCAATTTTATCTCTAAGCATTAATTTTGCTAAACCAGTTTCTAATTGGTTTTGAATAATTCTTTTAATTGGCCGTGCACCATATATTGGATCATAAGCTTTTTCACTTATCCATTCTATAACTAATGGATTTATTTGTAACTTGATGCCCTTAATATTTAGTCTATTCTTAAGTTGATCTATTTGAATATATATAATTTTCTTTATATTTTCTTTGGTTAGCGTTTTAAAAATAATTTGTTCATCTAATCGATTTAAGAATTCAGGTTTGAATTTTGTTTGTAATTCCGTTTTGATTACTTTTTCTATGTTTATATTATTTTGATTGGCAAATGCATCTATTATTAATTGACTACCAATGTTGCTAGTTAATATTAAAACGGTGTTTGTAAAGTCAATTGTTTTCCCCTGACCATCCGTAACTCTTCCTTCATCAAGTATCTGAAGTAATACGTTGAGTACATCACCGTGTGCTTTTTCTACTTCGTCAAACAATATTACTGAGTAAGGATTTCTTCTAACAGCTTCAGATAATTGTCCACCTGATTCATATCCAATATATCCTGGAGGTGCCCCAATAAGTCTGCTTATACTATGCTTTTCCATATATTCAGACATGTCAATTCGAATAATTGATTTTTTGCTATCAAACAATTCATTGGCTAAACATTTAGATAATTCTGTTTTTCCGACTCCTGTAGGTCCAAGAAATATAAAACTTGCAATAGGTTTATTTGGGTCACCTAGACCTGTCCTTGATCTTTGTATGGCATCAGAGACTGCCTTGGTGGCTTTGTCTTGACCGATTACTTGTTCGT
Source organism: uncultured Prochlorococcus sp. (assembly GCA_902590775.1). GTDB lineage: Bacteria > Cyanobacteriota > Cyanobacteriia > PCC-6307 > Cyanobiaceae > Prochlorococcus_E. Next base: position 22,310 of record CACIYC010000003.1, on the reverse strand, counting down.
TAAGGGTTTCTTCAAGATTAAGAAGTTTTTCTATTTCAGATTTTACTAATCTTGTTACTGGTATGGATGTCCACTTTGCTATTACATCTGCAATATCATTTTCTGTAACTTCTTCTCTTAAAAGTACTTTCTCATTTTTATTTATATCAGTCTTTAAAATAACCTCTTCTTGTTGATCTAATTTTTTAAACAGAGAAGCAAGTTTTCCATATTCAAGTTCAGCTGCTTTGTTTAGGTCGTAATTTCTTTTAGCTTGCTCAATTTGTATTTGGACTCTTTCTATCTCTTCTTTGATTTCACTTAATGTTTTAATTGATTCTTTTTCCTTTTGCCATTGAGTTGTGAGTGAAGCTTGCTTTTGTTCTAGTTCAGTTAATTCTTTATTTATAAAGAGTAGTTTTTCCTTACTTGCAATATCAGACTCTCTGTTAAGAGAAAGTTTTTCCATTTGTAATTGAATGATTTTCCTGTCTATTTCATCTACTTGTTCTGGCTTAGAAGTTATTTCCATTTTTAATTTGGAAGCAGATTCATCTATTAGGTCTATTGCTTTGTCAGGTAAGAATCGTTCGGAAATATATCTGTTACTTAGAGTTGCTGCGGCCACTAGAGCATTGTCTGAAATTCTTACTCCATGATGTACTTCGTATTTTTCTTTTAATCCTCTAAGGATAGAGATTGTATCTTCTATAGAGGGCTCGTTTATAAGTACTTGTTGAAATCTTCTTTCTAACGCAGGATCTTTTTCAATATGATTGCGATGCTCATTAATTGTTGTTGCACCAATACACCTTAGTTCACCTCTTGCAAGCATTGGCTTTAAAAGATTACTCGCATCCATGGCCCCTCCTGAGGCACCTGCTCCAACAACTGTATGGATCTCATCTATAAAAAGTATTATTTTCCCTTGAGACGAGGTTACTTCTTTTAATACTGCTTTTAGCCTTTCTTCAAACTCTCCTCGAAATTTCGCGCCTGCTATAAGAGCTCCCATGTCTAGAGATATTAATTGACGATTTTGCAAAGCAGAAGGGATATCTCCATTTATTATTCTTTGTGCGAGTCCTTCGACTATTGCAGTTTTACCAACACCTGGATCGCCTATCAGTACAGGATTGTTTTTAGTTCTTCTACTTAATATTTGAATGGTTCGGCGTATCTCTTCATCCCTTCCTATTACAGGGTCAAGCTTCCCTTCTCGAGCTTCAAAAGTTAAATCCCTTCCATATTTTTTAAGTGATTCATATTTTGCTTCAGGGTTTTGATCGGTCACTTTTTGATTACCTCTAATTGTTTTTATTGCTAAAAGAAGATTCTCTTCTTTTATATTTTCTTCCAAAAGAATTTTTTTACAGCATCTTTCATCCTTTGAGAGAGCAATTATAAGATGTTCTATAGAAACAAAGCTATCTTCAAGAGAAGCTTTATGACTATTAGCTTCTTCTAACACTCTTTGTAAACATTTGCCCACAAATACTTCTTGGGGCTTATTTCTCATAATTGCTTGGGATTTTATAAAATTATTCAACTTTGTTTTTATAGAATTTGTAGAGCCGCTGCAATTTTCTATTATTACTTTTGCAAGTTCATTTTCCTCTAGGAGTGATAGGAATAGGTGCTCACTTTCAATGTATTGGTGAAAGGATTGCTCTGCTTTTTCCTTAGCATGTATTATTGAGCTCCATGCAGATTCAGTAAAGTTTTCAGATGAAGGCTGCATAACTTTCTCTTTTACTTATTGTTATTTTAAGTATCTCTATTTAATCTTTCTTTCGTAGTGGGTTTCCCGAAATTTTGAGGACGGTTAACATCTAGTTGTTCGGTTATCAGCATGAGCCAGAGTAAATTAGCATTTTTTTTATAGCATTCAATTCACTTTTCTTGAACAAATCCTTTATGCTTCTATGTTCTTTGATAGATGTTATCTCATCTTTATGCAATAAATATTGACTTTATCTGCTATTGCAATGATTTTCTCTATATTTTGCTTACCTTTAATAGCTTTTTTAATGATGTATTATGCTCAGCTTAAGTTTTAAAAACTAACAAGTTTTAATTATACATTAGGTAAAATATTAAATATTACATTAACTATACCTAGATTAAAAAAAAGACATAAAAAAAACTGGCGGTAGAGTTTCCGCCAGTTTTTAAGTATTTTGTTTGTTGGATTAGGTGATTAATTTACTACCACTTTGCCAACCATGCCAGCACCTCTATGAGGTTCACAGTAGTAATCATAGTTGCCAGCAGTTGAGAAAGTTTCTGTCCAAGATTCTCCTGGTGCAAATGCAAGGTCTGGATGGCTTAATTCATCATGACCTTCAAAGACTGCATTGTGAGGTGCAAGCTTGTTGTTGACAAATTTTACGGAATCACCTGCGCTAATAGTTACAGAGCTTGGTTCGAAGGCAAGCATGCCTGCATCAGTACCTAGCTTGACTTCAACGGTCTTAGCTTGTGCTGATGTGACTCCAAATACAAGGATAAGGAGCAAAGCAAAGCTTGCAGTAATTAAGTTGCGAAGCATTTGAATCATTTGTTCTTTAATTTCTATAAGTATATTACCTGTTAGAACGAATTTTTACTTTTTGGCAACCCTGAATGGAAAAGTATTTCATGAAGAGTTTTAGCAAAACTTGTTCCTCCAAAGTCTTCTGGAGCTTTTACAGGATCATGAATGAAATGGCGTTGCTTAATAATCAACCTATCCCATGAGGAGATTTTGATAGGTAATATATTGATTAAACTCTCAATTAGCCATCTCCATAGAGGAATAGAGCAAAACCTTCTCATTCCTTTCCATCTTAATAAAATATTGATAGCTTGATCTATAGATAATGATGGTTGCCCAAGTACTATTTTAGTTATTCTTTTATTATCATTATTAGATTCTTCTAAGTCGTATTTTGTTAATAGATGACCACAGATAAAAGCTATGTCTTCTGCATGGATAAAATGAAATTTTGAATACCCCTTAAACCATCTTGCAAGCCAAAGCCAATTAACAGCTTCTTTTAGCCCTTGAGTTAAATAGCTTGATGGAAATATACCTGAATTGTCGTATTTCCCTCCAAAAACAAGTGTTGGAAAAACAGCAATTATCTTTTCTGACAAACTATGCATTTCAAGCTCTTTCAGGCATTTTGCTTTAGTTTGGATATATTCAGTTCCATACTTAATTGTTTGAGGAAGAAGTTGTAGTTGTTTATTTAGAATACTTGCAGTAGAAAAGTAGATGAATTTTTGAAGAATAAGTGGGTTAAGGAATGAAAGGATCTTCTTCACAGCTAAAATATTTACTTGTTGTGTTCTTTCTAGATCACCCCAGGCTGTAGCTGTATGAATTACATGAGTGGTTGTAGTTAGATCTTTTGCAAATAATTCTGGGTTCCTAATATCACCTACTAATAGTTTTACCCTTGGATTCTTGAGATTTATTGATGTTAGCTTCTTGGGGTCTCTAACCCATAACAGTAAATCTGCTTGAGTATTATTTAATAGCCATTTACTAGTGTATTGGCCTACACATCCAGTGGCTCCAGTGATAAGGATTCGAGCTTCTTTCAAGCTTTTGAGATCAATTCATTTACGTTTTTACCAGTTTCAAAGAATGTTCTTGCGTTTTCTTCTGGAGTCCCTGGGAGTATTCCATGACCAAGATTAAGAATATGTTTCCTTCCTTTTGCTTTTAACACTGTATCTACAATTCTTTCTCTAATTATTTTTGGTGATCCAAATAGAAGTCCTGGGTCAACATTGCCTTGAATACCTAGGTGATCAGGTAAACGAGCACAGCCTTCAGCCATGTCTACTGTCCAATCAAGGGAGACTATGTCAACCCCTGTGGCGGCCATTCTTTCAATAACCCCTGCACTCCCTGAGATATATAGAATCATTGGTGCATGAGGATGTGTTTCTTTGACAATTTCAACAACCTTCTTTTGGTAGGGAGCGGCAAAAGTGTCGTAATCAATTGGGCTTAGTTGACCTGCCCAAGAGTCAAACATTTGAACAACTTGTGCACCTGAATCAATTTGATATTTCAAGTATGTAGCTATAGATTCGGCAAAATGATTCAAAAGCTTGTGCAATATTTCTGGTTCTTTAAATGCCATTGCTTTAATTATTGAGTAGTTTTTGCTGCTTTTCCCTTCAACTACATATGCAGCAAGTGTCCAAGGTGCTCCTACAAAACCCAAAACAGCTGCTTCATTGCCTACACTTTCTCTCAACCTGCTCAATACTTCACCTACAAATGGAAGTGATTTTGAAGGTTCAAGAAATCTTAGATTATCTATCTGCTGCAAACTGCGTATAGGCTCATTTATTAGAGGTCCTTTGCTTTCGACTATGTCAAAGTCAATTCCCATTCCAGGTAAAGGGGTTAATATGTCTGAAAAGAGAATTACCCCATCAGGTTTAAATTCCCTAAAAGGTTGCATTGATATTTCGTATGACAAATCGGGGTTTTCTGATCTCTCTCGAAAACTTGGGTATTTCTCTCTTAGATCCCTATAAACTTTCATATACCTACCAGCCTGTCGCATCATCCAAACGGGAGGCCGGTTTACTGATTCACCCCGGGCAGCACGGAGCAAAAGTGGGATAGATTCAGTCATTCTCTATGCGCTTTAGTATAAAAACCTACTTGAGCATGAAGTCCAAAAGTGTAAAAAAGCCCATTAGAGGACATCTTCTTTACACCTTTTTGGATTTTTGTACTTTCTCATTTGAAATTAAACATTCTTAAAAATCAATTTGATTTTGTTGCAATTCATTCTCTTAATGATTTGCTTTCATTATGCTTAAAAACTAGAACACTTAAAGGTGGTAGAGAGAGTTCCAGAGAATTTTCATAATCATGTATATTCCATTTCTCTGAATATTTGCCACCAAGATTACCTTTATTTGATCCTCCATATTTATCAGAATCTGTATTGAAGATTTCATCATAAAAACCTTCAACTGGAATACCAATTCTATAACTTGGATGTGATTCGGGTGTAAAGTTTGTAATGACTACAAGCCATTCACCAGTTTCTTTTTCTCTACGCATAAAGCTAATAACTGAATTGGAATTGTCTTTACAGTCAATCCATTGGAAACCATATTCACTGAAGTCGTCTCTCCACAAAGCTGGTTCTCTTTTATAAAGAGAATTTAGATCATCAATTAATCTCTGAATACCTTTGTGAGGTTCATATTCTAATAGTTCCCATTGAAGATCATCCCATACATTCCATTCTTGTCTTTGGCCAAATTCCATTCCCATAAATATTGTTTTTTTGCCTGGATGTGTCCACATATAAGCAAGTAAAGCTCTTGTATTTGCATATTTTTTCCAATCATCTCCAGGCATTTTATGTAGCAGATGACTTTTCCCATGAACTACTTCATCATGACTAAGAGAGAGCATGAAATTTTCAGTGTAGTTATAACAAATTGAAAAAGTTACATTATTTTGATGGAATTGTCTGAACCAAGGATCAATTTCAAAGTAGTCGAGCATGTCGTGCATCCATCCCATATTCCATTTGAGATTGAACCCAAGCCCCCCCATATCTGTTGGTTTGGTTACGCCTGACCATGTTGTTGATTCTTCCGCGATAGATAGAGCACCAGGAAAATGTTGAAAAAGTACGTGATTTGCTTGTTGGAGAAAATGAACGGCCTCATAATTTTGATTACTTCCATCTTCATTAGGTATCCATTCTCCTTCGGGTCTTAAGTAATCTTTGTATAGCATCGAAGCAACTGCATCAACTCTTATGCCATCTATATGAAATTGTTCGAACCAAAAGACTAAATTTGCGACTAAGAAATTGCGAACTTCATTCCTGCTGTAATTGAAAATCAATGTTCCCCATTCTTTGTGCTCGCCAATTCGCGGATCTGAATGTTCATAAAGATGCGTACCGTCAAAAAAAGCTAATCCATGTTCATCCTTAGGAAAATGTCCTGGGACCCAATCAAGAATTACTCCAATCCCTTCATCATGACATTTATCTACAAAAGCTTTGAATTCATCTGGAGTGCCGTATCTACTTGTAGGTGCATACCAGCCTGTGACTTGATATCCCCAAGAGCCATCGAATGGATGTTCTGAGATGGGCATTAACTCAATATGAGTAAATCCCCTAGCTTTTACATATGGAATAACTCTTTCTGTAAGTTCAGGATAAGTTAGTAATCTTGTCTCAGGTTTTAAATCAGCAGCAGGCACTGAGGGTCTTACTGAACCATCTTCATCAATAAATGGATTATCATTTGACTCATGCATCCAACTGCCTAGATGCATTTCATATACTGAAATTGGTTTATTTAGTTGATCATTTTTGTCTCTATTTTTTATCCAGCTTTCATCATGCCACTTGTAATTATCAAGTGAACCAATTATTGAGCTTTTATCAGGTCTAACTTCATGTTGAAAACCATAAGGATCTGCTTTTTGATAACAATGCCCTTCTTCTGTTCGTATTTCATATTTGTATAAGCTTCCTTTTTGTAAATCTGGAATAAATAGTTCCCAAATTCCACCTAATCTTTTCTGCATAGGATGATGTCTTCCATCCCATGAATTTAAATCTCCTATTATTGAAACACTTCTAGCATTAGGAGCCCATAAGCAAAACATGACTCCTTTAATTCCATCTATTGATGTTATATGAGCGCCCATCTTGCGCCAAATATGATGGTGATTTCCTTCAGCAAATAAATGCTTATCTATATCTCCCATCCATTCTTCTCTAAAGGACCATGGATCTCTTTGAGTATGAGAAATTCCAGCCCTTTTGATATTTAGGTTGTAATTATTTCCAGGATTTTTATCTAATAGTGTTTCAAAAATCCAAGGATGATTTGGATTAGTTAATGTTATTTTGCAATCTTGTAGCACGAGATCTACTTCTTCAGCTTCTGGTATCCATATTCTTAAAATCCATTTGTTATCAATGGGCTGTGGGCCAAGAACACCTAAAGGATTATCATTTTTACAATTAGCTAAACTTTGCCCTTCGGTTGCCGTCCAGTCCATAAGAATGCTGGGGGCCATAACTTTAGAGGTAGAGAATTGAAAAACGAGCTTATCTGATTAAAGGGAGTATTGGGAACTTATTTTTTAAAAATAGGATCTAATTTGAGAGTGGATTGCGAAAGATCAAGAAAAATTGTTGTTATTGAGCAATTTGGGTTAGGGAAAATACAAGGACTTTTGTATGTTCCAGGGTTAATAGCAATTGCTGGCCAGAATGCTCCCGAAATTGACAAACGAATTCGAGACCCCTCATAAATTTTGGCTAAAAAAGGTTGAAGAGATATCTCTCTTTTTAAAAGAATATTAGAATCTTTGCCTAAGACTCGTAATACTCCGGTTGAAAGTTGATGAACTTGGCATTGGTCTTTGTAGATAATCGAGAGTACAATGCATAGATCAAATCCAGTTTTATCAGATTTTGCATTTAGTGAGAGAGTTGGAATGCTTTCAAGAATCTGTTCTTTCTCAAAAGGATCACTTGTAAAGGTTGCTACGTCTCCCCTTTTATCTATAAATGATCTTTCAGCTTCTCCAGGACAAGGACTTAAGTGTCCTCCTATTGCTGGTACAGGCCGCCAAGGATCATGAACAATATTTAAGAAGCCTTCTCCTATAGATCCAGGTGCAAGCTTTCCATCATTTGAGTTTGCACAGGCAAGGCCAGTGCTTGATAGACTCCAATTTTGTTCCTTAAGCGTTCTTTTAGATAGATTTGAATCTTCCCATGTATTACTTGTTAGATTCCAAAGTTTTTTTGTTGATTGAAATTTTGTTGAAGTACTCCTTTTAAGAAATCGATTGAAAAAATCTAATTGTATTTGATTTGTTTCTTCCCACCATTGAAGATGAGTAGCTGGTCCTATATGTAATTCTGGACAACCTCCTGCTTCAATAGATTTTTGATGAATTTCAAGGATTCCATTTAGGTGAGGGTCCCACCAACCCCCTATAAGAAGCATTGGTTGTTTAAGCCATGTTTGTAATGGATCATGACTTTTCCATTCTTTTTGGGTGCTTTCAGAATTCTTTAGCCATTTGTAGGCCATACCTTGAGAATCAAATTTTTGTAATAGGTTGAGCCCATTTGTTAGATAATTTTGTGTTTCTAGGCTTTCACGGATTTGTTGCCATCCATTCAAATTTTTTTCTCTCTGGAGTTTTTGAGCAGCCAATTGAAGCCCCCAGGATATGCCTATATGCCACCAAAACGCTCCTCCTTCGCTGCTCCAATGGTTCCCTTCATTAATCCCTGTCATCGCTGGAGCGAGGCAGTCTGGGGGGCTTGATCCAGGCTCCCCAATTAATTGGGTAAAACCTTGATAGGAAAAACCAAAAGTACCTAAAAGTCCATTGCATTCTGGTAAGGACCTTACCCATTTGTGAGTATGGGTCGTATCAGATGACTCTTGTTCAAATCCTTTGAATTCTCCTTCTGAACTTCCTTGACCACGAACATCTTGAATTATTACTAGATATCCTTGACTTGCCCACCATGAAGGATGAGCATATGTAACGGTTGAGCCAAGTTCTTTCCCGTATGGTTGTCTCATTAACAATGCAGGCCATGGGCCATTTCCATGGGGCATCCAATGCTTGGAATGAAGCTTTGTTCCATCTTTAAGAATTAAAGTATTATCCTGATATTTCACTGATTTCATTTTTCTTTCAAGTCATTTGATTTCTGGGCAATACATTCCAATTACATATACAGACAGGATTTCTGCATCTGTGAAGCTTAGATTCCTTTCACGACTAATATCGTCGATAACTTTTTTGGATCTATAAGATATCCCCTTTTGATTTTGCTTTTTGAATTTATTGCATAGTGCTTTTGCTTCATCAGGGTTCTTTTTGACGCTCTCGAGAAGGTTTGACTGCCCATAAGCTATTGATGTAGAGGCAAGGTAGGCAATTAATATTGCGCTTAAATAGGTCATTTTATATTTGTAAGGTTTTCTTTATTTCAGACTTGAAATCACTATATAAGTTGAGGTGTTATGTCAGTTAAAATATTGCCTCCTCCCTTGTATTTAAGATTAGATTAAAGTTTTTACAATTCTTTTAGGATATGGTTTTAAATATTTAAATACTTAAGTAAGCATCTAATGCATTTTTATTTTGATTTAATAAGTAAAATATGTCCTAAGTCTAAGACTCTATATTTTCTATTAGAGCTTTAGTTTGGGACTCTTTTTCTATGTTTAGTGACTCATCCTCAAGATCATTAACTTCCATTGATTGTGAGTCATCTGGCTCATTATTGAGTTCGTTTTTTTGGAATGCTTCAATAGAAATTGGAATTATTTTGTTATTAAAATTATTTTTAATAACTTCCCCAAGAATTATAGGTTGACTAACACCAGGTCCTGTGGATTCAATTTTTCGAATACGAACATGAACATTTTCTTCATTTCTTCCACCTCCTTTTAAATTTCTTGCAATTTGTTCAAGAGAAGGTTGAATAGCTTCGTTAGGGAAATCTTCTGGGGCTTGCGCCACTACAAGATCTGCCCCGTTGTCATAAACAACTGGTACATATAAAGCTCCTTCTACTCCTATTGGAGGAGAATAACTTTCTTTAAATGCCCAACAGCTACCTGATAATAAAAGAGTGAAAACCGTTGCCCCAACTAGTCTAAACCTTGCTCCCCATCCAATCAAAAATGCGATTATAGTTATTAATCCAAGCCCAAGCCCTGACCAAGCTAACCAAGAGATAGCTTCTTGTAAGAATTCTGAAATTGACATTGACTGGTTAACAATACATTCCCTTCTTATAGTTCGTCTGCTCTCTAAAAGACATAGAAAGTTTTAAAGGAGTGAAGATTCAACCAACAAAACTCAAAAAATTGAGTCTTTTAGGGGCTCTGATAGGTTTTGGTGGAGTGTCTGTTTATATTTCTTCAGATAAGATTTTAAAAAGTTATATCAATAGTGTTCGACCAGGACTAGAAAAAACGTTGTCAAATCAATTTGGACATCCTCTGTCCCTTGGTCCTTATAAAGGATTGAGGCCATGGGGAGTTGCTATTGGGCCTTCTAGATTTTCAAAAGGCCCATTAGATAATTCTTCGTTTTCAGTCTCTAGCTTAAAAATTCAAATAGCACCAATTGCTAGCTTTTTTAATTGGAGACCAGTATTGGTTCTTAGTCCTACGAAATCACAATTAATTCTAAATTCCAATGAAAATGGTACATATTGGGTGTTTGGTAAATCTAAAGGTGGAGAAGCTCCAAGGCTTGATTTGAAAATTAAATTAGATAAAGGTTCGACTATTTTCGTTGATTCACAGACTGAGGAGATACAAACTAAATCTACAATTTTAATTAAGCTTCCTGATCAAAAAATAAGTGGTGCTTTAACTCTTTTGTTCCCTGATAAAGGATCTTTTGCCTTAAATGGTTCGGGATATTTTGATCGATTTAATTTTAATGGAAAATTAAGTGTGAAGAATTTGGGTCTTGAGAATCTTCATGTCATAGGTGCTAAAAATTTAAAAATAATTGATGGCGGGAAAATTAATGGAAGAATGAAGGTGAGCATAAAACCTTCGAATATCAGTTGTAAAGGAGATCTCAGCCTTAGTAATCTTACCTTGAAACCAATTTCGTCTAACAAATTAAAGCTATATTCTAAAAATACGTCTATTAAATGTAGTAATGGCTTTCTTGAGATTCCTCAGAGCCGTTTTGAGTATGGTTCATGGAATGCTGATCTTAGTTTATCTATGCCTTTAAAAAAATTATCCACGTATGAGCTTGATCTTCATTCGTCTATTCATTCAAATGATCAAATTAATTCTCCATTGAATTTAAAAGCTTCTTTGCCTCTTGCTGTAAATGAAAAAGGATTTTCTGTAGGCGAATTAAATGGAAAAGTTGATCTTAATGACTTCTCATTGTCTTCTTTAAACTCTTTGATAGGTATTCCTTTATCAGGGAGTCTTTCTACTAACGGTAGTATTTCAGGATCTATTGCTTCTTTACGCAGTGATCTCAAAATAGAGTTGGATAATCCTCAAATTAGTGCAGTAAGACTACAGGAAAAATGGAAAGGGAATTTTATGGGCTCACTAACTGGAGGAGGTGAACTTTCAATGGCTTCTGTCGTTCCAGATGCCTCAGGAAAAGTTGATGCAAAATTCGCGAAGGATTGGTCGTTACGGACCCTGACTTTAGAAAGGTATGGAGGTTTTATTTATCTTGACCGAATTCCTAATGGATATAGTTGGAATGCTGATGAGTTTAGATTAGATCGCTTAGAAGTAGCTGTTCCCCCTGAGAAGAGATTTAAACGAGTTATGGGAAAGGTTATTGGCGAAGGATCTTTAAGATTAGATCCATTTTTTGTAGATGGACAACTAACTACTAAGAGTTATAGGTGGCTTGGAATTGCATTAAAAAAATGGCAACTAAAGGGCAGCTATTCAGAGAATATGTATTCAGTCGCGGCTGAGATTATTCCACATTCGAAAGGAAAAATATTGATAAATGCAAAAGGACGCTTAGGGGGCAGAGTAGTTGCTAAAGCTGAAGCAAAAGGGCTTAGCCCTAGATGGTTAGTTGATACTGGCCTAAAGATTTCTGAATTTAATTTGTTCCCTAAATTGGCTTTTGGTCAAGCCAGTGATTTAAATAGATTTTTAATTACTCCTAAAACATCACTTGAAAACCAGATAATTACACTAGAGAAATCACTTCGTTCTCTTAATGATATTTATTTACAAGAAAGAAATAAGAAATTTATTGATCCTGCTATGTTAAAGGGAAGTATAGATGCAATAGCAAATTTAGAAGGATCTAAAATTTCTGACTTGAAACTAGATCTTGAGGCTTCCGGGAAGGTATGGGTTAAGGGAGATAATCGTAACAAGTCAGACATTACCCCATTTATGGCTACCTTTAGGTCATTATCGTTAACTGAAAATGGAGAATTTTCTATACTTAATCTTCCTTTCTCGATGTTATCATTATTTTTTTCAACACCATCTTCATTGAGTGGGATGTTTGGAATGACAGGTAGATATAACTTTAAGAGAACTTCACCAGAATTAAATGCGGAACTTGTACTAAAGGATGCAAAGATTGTAGACAAAGAGTTTGTATTAGAGAAAGGGAACATATTTATAGCCAATTCAACATTGACTACAGATATTTTCCTTAGAGAGTCTACTTCTTCAGAATCGATTACTATTTCTGGTGATATTCCTTTAGCTAAAGAAATACCATTTGATTTAAAAATTGAAAGTAATGGAGATGCTTTAAGTTTTCTGGATGGACTTACAAATGATTTGATTAGTTGGAGATCTGGCAATATTGATTTAAAAATCCTAGTAAGAGGCACATTAAATCAAACTGTTTCAAATGGTTTTGTCGTGATAAGAGATGGAAACTTTGTTCTAAATAATATGCTGATTAGAAATCTTACAAGCAAAATATTTTTTGATTTTAATAGGTTTGAGGTTCAGAATTTTGAAGCAAGAATTGGTCGTAAGGGAACTTTTAAAGCTCAAGGAGCGATGTCTTTGTTTAGGGAAGTTATCGATAGTAAGGAACAATTAAGTATTGTCATGAAAGAGATTGAACTGAATCAGCAGAATATAGTAGCCAAGCTTTCTTCTGATCTTCAAATAAAAGGTTCTCTCTTTAAGCCTTTAATTGGAGGTGAAATAACCATTGAGCAAGGAGCCATCTCAACGAAGCGTTCAAGAAGTAAGCGAAAAAATTTAATAAATGTTGATGACAACTTTTCTTCTCGACCCAGTCGTGTTGCTTACAGCAACTTTCCTGAACAAAATTGGGATTATCAACGAGTAGATGCAGAACCTATTATACTTTTCCTTCAAGATCAAGAGTCTTCTGCTAGCAAAATATTTAATTCAAGTATTCCCAAAGGATTATCTTATATAGGTTTTAATTCTTTAAATCTTTATCTAGGCCCTGAATTACGTGTTGAGTCGCTTCCTTTTGCAAGTTTTACGGCTTCAGGTAAATTAATTCTTGATGGCTTATTGAATGAGAACCTTGATTTAACTGGATTGATTAGGCTTGAGAAAGGTCGTGTAAATCTTTTTACAACCACTTTTGATTTAGATAGAAAATATAAAAATACTGCTACATTTATACCTTCTATGGGATTGGTTCCTTTTTTAGATATAAAGCTAATCACACGAGTGCCAGATGTTGTTCAAGATCCAAATCAATTAGAATCATCGAATGATTTTGTAATGAATAGCTCTAGTTCTGTTGGCATAGGTGGATCAAGGTTTGTAAAAATTGAGTTAATAGCTACTGGACTTGCAGATCGTATTTCTGAGACATATGAACTAACAAGTACACCAGCCTTACCAAAAAGCCAGCTTTTCGATCTCATTGGAGGGAACTCTCTTACAATGCTTATGAGTGGAGGTCAAGGTGAGGTGTTAATGGGCTTACTTAATAGATCCTTCCTTTCACCTGCCTTGTCTAAATTAAGTGATGCATTTAGTGAAAAGCTTCATCTTTCTTTTTATCCGGCTTTCGTTTCTAATAAACTTACTAATGATGATGATGATGAAAGTAATAATAGCAACTTAACTACAGACGAAGGGGATTCAGAAGATTTATCTCCGCAACAAGCTTGGATAGCTGAAGTTGGGATGGATTTATCAGATAAAATTAATTTTTCAATTCAAACAACACCAAATCGAAATGATATCCCACCTCATGGAACAGTTACATATCAATTACATCCAAGTGTAGGGGTTTTAGGTTCTTTTGATCAGGATGGAAATTGGCAGAGTCAACTTCAACTTTTCTTTAGGTATTAGTTTTGTGTTCTAATTTTCACTTTATTTGGACTCTATAAAATAATTTGATAGATTGTAAAAACTTGTAAGTAATCTGTATTATTTTACTAATTTGATATCTTTAGAACCCACGTTTGAGACAATATGTTTATATGAATCGTTCATTACATGAAAAGTCAAACTAATATCCCTGACCCATCAGATGATCTGATAAGGCGTGCTTCATTAGTAAAAGAAGCCTCATTATTTTTAGCACAAAGTACAAATGAACAACGCCAAGCTGCGATAACAGCTATGGCTGATGCTTTGCTTCTAAAATCCAATGAAATTGTCGCTGCCAATGAAAAAGATTTGAATAGATCTAAGGAAGCGGGACTTAGTCAATCACTTTTATCAAGATTAAAATTGAATTCTGATAAATTGATCAATTCTATTGACGCAGTTCGGCAAGTAGCAAGTTTGCCTGACCCTATAGGATCACTTCAATTGCATCGCGAATTATCTGAAGGCCTTCGCTTAGAACGAATTACTGTTCCATTAGGCGTTTTAGGTGTGATCTTCGAGTCAAGACCTGATGCTGTCATGCAAATAGCTTCATTAGCAATACGTTCTGGAAATGGCGCTATTCTTAAAGGTGGTAGTGAAGCAAAACTAACGAATGAAGCAATCGTTTCGGCTATTAAAGAAGGATTGAAAGAGTCGAATATTTCTCAAGAAACTATTTGTTTATTAACTACTCGCCAAGAAAGCCTGAGTTTGCTTTGTTTAGATCATTATGTTGATCTTATAATTCCTAGAGGAAGTAATGAACTAGTTAGGTTTATCCAAGACAATACTCGAATTCCAGTTTTAGGCCATGCGGATGGTATATGTCATTTATATATAGATTCAGATGTCGATTTGAGTCAAGCAACTGATATTGCAATTGATAGTAAGTGTCAATACCCTGCAGCTTGTAATGCAATTGAAACTTTATTAGTTCACAAAGATATAGCTTCTTCATTCTTGAAAGTTGCTATACCTGCTTTTGTGAAAGCAGGCGTGGTTTTAGTTGGCGATTCTTATTCTCAAGACTTAGGTGTTCCTAATGAAGCTCAAGAGAATGATTGGTCTACGGAATACCTTGATTTAAAACTTTCTGTTAAAATAGTCTTATCTGTGGATGAGGCTATGTCACATATACGTCGTTATGGCTCTAGGCATACTGACGGTATTGTTACTAATAACAAAGATATAGCTAAGAAATTCTTGCAGTCTGTCGATAGTTCAGGAGTTTACCATAATTGTTCTACGAGATTTGCTGATGGTTTTCGATATGGTTTTGGCGCAGAGGTGGGTATTAGCACTCAAACGATGCCTCCAAGAGGTCCAGTAGGATTAGAGGGACTTGTTACATATAGATATTTCCTGAAGGGACAAGGTCATATAGTTTCAGATTTCAATTCAGGGAAGAACTTCTTTACGCATATTGATGTGTAGTTATGAAGGATTCTATATCTCTTGATTCTATTCACATTAATCATATAAATCTTTGGGCTCATGTAGGTGTATTAGAAAAAGAACGTTTAACAGGTCAACCTTTTCTTCTTGATATTATTCTTTGGGTTGATATGGAAAAGGTTTCTAAGAATGATGAACTTTCGTCGACATTTGATTATAGTCTTGCCGTGAAAAGTGTTCAGGAACTTTCTTTCAAGGTTGAATGTAAGACAATAGAGCAATTTAGCGAGTTGATTTTTAATAAACTTGAAAGTTTGTATGGATCTATTCCAATGCAAATAGTTTTGAAGAAATGCTTCCCACCAATGGATGGCTTTTCTGGATCTGTTTCCGTGAGTAGAAAGAGAAATATCTCATAATTATTATTTAGATGACAAATCTTATTAGACCAATAGTTTTAGTGCATGGTTTGTGGAATACCCCAGATTTGTTTGAGCATTTAATTGATCATTTAAATCAACCTAGTAATCTTTTAATGGCTCCTTTTTTGCCTCATTATTTAGGAAGAGTAGGTATTAGGGATTTAGCATTTGAACTTGATAAGCAGATCAAAGAAAGATTTGGGAATGATGTACCTATTGATTTGATTGGCTTCTCGATGGGTGGATTAATAGCTAGGGTATGGATACAGGAAATGAAAGGTTTCACACGAACTATTCGCTTCTTTAGTATTGGCTGTCCTCATAAGGGCACCTTGACTGCACAACTAGTTCCTGGTTTTCTTTTCGCAGGGATAGCAGACATGAAATTACAAAGTGACTTGATTAAGTCATTAGAAATTTCCTCAGATAACCTTCAAGAAATAAGATGTAAAAGTTTTTTTTCTTTATGGGATTTAATGGTATTTCCTGGTTATCGAGCGGTTTTGCCCTTTGGCACTTCTATTGCAGTGCCAGTTTTTACTCACAAAGGGTTAATAAAGAACTCAAAAAGCATTGAAATGATTTCATCTTATGTGTTAAGTGCTTCCTGAAAATCCACAATGCCGAATCAATGCTTTTGTATTAGCGGGCCTTCCTCTAAATGATTCAAAGATTACAGAAGGAGACTTGCTTCCTCCAAGACTCAGAATTGTATCCCTAAAGTGTTTCCCTATTTTCTTTATTTTTTCTTCGTTGTCCAAGCCAGCTTCTTCAAAACAAGAAAATGCATCTGCACTCAATACTTCTGCCCATTTGTATGAATAGTAACCTGCAGAGTAGCCTCCAGAAAAAATATGACTAAAGGCACATAAGAATTGATCTTCGGGAATTGGTTGCAAAATACAAGTTGTTTTTGCTAAATCTCTACGCAATGCATCAGGGGTAATGCCTAAATTCTTTTCCCATAATTCATGTAATTTGAGATCTGTTATAGCAAAGTGAATTTGTCTAAGAGTTGCAAGTCCAGAATTGAAGGTTTGATTTAATTGTAATTTTTTAAATTCAGTTTCTGGGAGTGCTTCTTTTGTTTTCCAATGCCTTGCAATATTATTTATGGTTTGTTTATCAAGGCACCAATTTTCCATGAATTGGCTAGGTAGTTCTACGGCATCCCACTCTATATTGTTGATTCCAGCAGCTTTTGGTTGCCTAACAGTAGTAAGCATATGCTGTAGTCCATGACCGAATTCATGAAAGAGAGTTTTTACTTCTTCAAAACTCATAAGACTAGGAGTATCATCAATTGGAGGTGTTTGATTGCAGACTAGATAAGCTACTGGCAATACGACATTCCCATTCTCTAATTCCTCTTTAGTTAGACATTCATCCATCCATGCTCCTCCTCTTTTCGTTTCAGGTCTTGAGTAAGGATCCAAGTAAAAAGATGCTATATGCATACCATTACTATCATGAACATTGAAGAACTCAACAGTTTCATGCCATTTTGGATAGCTTGTTCTTGTAGGTTTTATATGTATATCAAAGAGTCTTTCACATAATTTAAATAAGCCATCAAGAACTTGTGGCAAGGGGAACCAAGGCCTGAGTTCTTCTTGATTAAGGTTAAATAAATTTTGTCGTAGCTTCTCTGACCAAAAATTGATATCCCATGGCTCAATTTTTTGAATTTCTCCCTTTGTTTCTTCGGAAGCAAAATTAGTTAATCTATCTATTTCTATTTTTGCAGCGGTCATTGCAGCAACTCTAAGCTCTTCAAGCAGCCTTTCGACCTCGTTAACACTTTTAGCCATTTTGCTTGCAAGACTTTTTTCGGACCAATTTTGATATCCAAGTAATTTGGCTTGATTACGTCTCAGAAAAAGAATTTCTTCAATTAAACTTTTATTATCAAGTTTGCCTTCACTGGCTCTACTTACATAGGCTTTGTAGATTTTTTCTCGAAGATCTCTGTTTTGTGAGTATGTAATAAATGCTATGTAGCTTGGCATGTCTAGCCCAAGTAGCCATGGTCCTGTCTTGGCTGAGGATTCATTTGTTATTTTAGATAAATATAGAGGATTTTCTTTTGCTGCTTTTGACATCGCTTCAAGACTCCGTTGTGGTAGACCTGCAATTTCTTCAGGCTTTGTAAGTAAAATTTTCCATTCTTTAGTTGCGTCTAGAATGTTATTACTAAATTGATTTGATAATTCTGCTAATCGCTCACTATTTGAGTTAAATTTTTCTCTTTCTTTTTTATTAAGACCTACTCCCTTGTGTTTCATTGATAGCAATTCTGTTTGAATGATTCTTTCCTGAGCATTGTCTAAAGCTATTGCATCCTTTTCCGACAGGTTTGAAAGTGCTTTGAAAAACACTTTGCTTTGGCCTACACGGTTGCTGAAGCGAACAATTTCTGGTTGAAGTGAAGAATAAACCTTTCTTAATTCAACAGAATTTGAGACTCCATTTAAATGAGAAACAATACTCCAGCTCCATCGAAGTTTTTCTTCAATCTTATATAAAGGAATTATTATTTCTTTCCAGCCAATATTTGTATTATTCTTTAACTTAATATCTATACTATTTTCCACAAAACTAAATTCATTATTAAGCTCTTCGATTAAAATAGGCAGATCCTTTTCTATTTCTTTTGGTTTGATATTTTCAAAATCAGGTAGTCCTTTTCCAATTAAAATCGAAGCTCGGTTTCTTTCTTTTGGCATTGTTATAAGTCAGATTGCTTAGGTTAATACTGTAAGAATATGAGAAGATAAATTAATTGCAACTTGATTTGATGAAGCCTCAAATAATTCAGTTGCAATTCTGGGCCAAAAACCTATTAGTAAGTTTGGTATTAATAAACTTAAAGCAATAAATAGTTCCCTTTTATCCATTTCTTGAACTATTGCTAATGCGGGTATTCTTGGACCAAAAAATACACGTCTGCACATAGATAATAGATATATTGGTGTTAGCACTAGACCTATTCCTGCAATTAATATTGATATTGATTTAAACAATGATGTAAATGCTTCTTGACTTGTTATTCCTAAAAATATAGTAATTTCACTAATAAAACCACTCATTCCAGGTAAAGCTAGTGAAGCTAGTGAGCTTATTAGAAATAGAGCAAATGTTATTGGTAGGGCTTTTGCTAGACCGCCCATATTCGGAATAGAAAGTGTTTTTGTTCTTTCGTAAAAAGAACCTGTTATAAAGAACATTGCAGCAGCAATAAGGCCATGGCTAATCATTTGGAGCATTGCCCCATTGATTCCAAGAGTATTTATTGCACCAATTCCTAAAAGAACAAATCCCATATGACTTACTGAGCTGCAAGCTATTCTCCTTTTAACATTATCTTGAGCAAACGCATTTAATGCTCCATAGATAATATTTACAATGCCTATAATTATCAAAGCTGGTGCTAATTGAATATGAATATCTGGTAGCATCTGAACATTGAATCTGATTAATGCATAACCTCCCATTTTTAGAAGTATTCCAGCTAATAACATTGAGACAGGAGCATTTGCTTCTCCATGTGCATCAGGTAACCATGTATGAAGTGGAAATATAGGTAGCTTTACTCCAAATCCAATCAAAAAACCTAGATAACAAAGTAAACCAAATGTTCCCGATGCAGATTTTAATGAAAGATCTGTTAGGTTTAATGAGAAATCACCCCCAGATAAAGCTAGCGCAAGACCACTAACGAGTATTAGTAAAGAAGCAAGAGCTGTATAAAGAATAAATTTTGTAGCTGCATATAATCTTTTCTTTCCACCCCATATTGCAATTAAAAGGTAAACAGGTACTAGTTCTAATTCCCAAGCAAGGAAGAATAAAAGGAAATCTTGAGAAAGGAAGACCAGTGCCTGTGCAGAAGCTTGAATTAACAATAAGGAAAAATAAAGTTTTGGTTTATTTGTTATTTTCCAACTCGCAGCTGCTGAAAGGAGAGTTATCAATCCACTTAATGCAACCAAAGGAGCCGATATTCCGTCTACTCCTAAAGACCATTCAAGTCCTATAGATGGGAGCCATGGAGATCTTTCGACTAATTGAAGTTCACTGAGATCTCGATTAAATAGTTGGCTAAAAGAATATAAAATTATTAAAAAATCGGCTGTAAGAAAATAAATTGCAAAATTTCTATAGAAATAGTGGTCTGTTTCTTGTCTTTTTGGAAGGAATTGAAGTATTAGCGCCCCAATTATAGGAAGTAGAACGATAGAAGATAGCCAAGGGAATGACTCTCTGGACGCTTCTGCTGTAAGTAAAGTTGCGTCCATAATCTTGATGAGAATGAGGATGAACTTTATCAGTCCTTGGTGAATTTCACTAAGTATAACTACTCAAGCCTTGTCAGGGTGCCAGGTAGACCCATTGGTTTGGAGGCTCAGTAAGGGAGCTCTGCTTGCAACTCCAGTGCTCTCCCAAGCTTTGACCATAGCTTGGCTTATGGCCTTCCCAGTATCTTCTTTGCATAAGGCAAGGATGCTTGGACCGGCACCACTTATGGCACATCCAAAAGCTCCTGCAGTGATAGCAGCTTCACAGACTTGATTCCCCCCTTTAATTAATTTCCATCTGTATGGCTCATGTAATCTGTCATGCATTCCATCGGTAATTAAATCTTCTCGACCTGTCCTAAGTCCATTTAGCAAGAGTGTGAGAGATCCTAAATTCATTACAGCATCACCTAATGGGACAGTTTTAGGCATTACACGTCTAGCTTCACTAGTGCTTAATCTAAGTGATGGTATTGCAACTACAGCTTTTATTGATAGATCCCAATCGCATCTGACAACTCTCCATCTTTGAGACGCAGCTTTTGCTGTAAAACATAATCCTCCAAGAAGAGAGGGAACGACATTATCTGGGTGACCTTCAATATCAATTGCAAGTTCAAGAAGTTTTTCTTTACTTAACGGATCGTTTAATAAAGCATTTGCTCCAACTAGTCCAGCAACTATTGCTGTGGCACTGCTTCCAAGTCCTCTTGCTGGAGGTACTGCTAGTTTTACTCTGGCTTCCAATGCGAATGGTTCTACTTGAGCTGTTTGCCAGACTCTTTGAGCTGCTCGATAGAAAAGATTTTCTGGTCCACCTCTTAAATGATTACCTTCTGTGCTTTCCATGATTAATTCAAATCTTTCACTATCTCCTTCAATGCGAGTAATGGTGAAGTGATTTTTAAGATCTAATGCTGCTCCTAAACAGTCAAAACCTGGCCCCAGGTTGGCTGTAGTAGAAGGAACTTCTACGTGTACTTTTTTGCCAATTTCCGGCTGAATCATTATCTTTTAAAGGTTCAAATTAGTTTGTCATCAGATTTGCTAATTAGATGTGCTTTGCATGCAGCACCAAACAAGCCAGCATCTGAGTCAATTAAGGCCATTATTGGAATCTTCTCAAGAAATTGAGTGAAGCGACCTTTATTTTTTAATGGTTTTAAGAATTTATCTGAGCTTAGATCCTTTAAGTGTTTTTTTGCTGTCCCTCCTGCAATCCATAGCCCACCTTCGCAAAGCTCATGCAAGGCAAGATCTCCTGCTGCAGAACCATAAGCACTAATCCAAGTATTTACAACTTCTTGCATTAACAGATCACCACTTTGGGCTAATTTGCAAACTTGTTCTGGTAATTGAATATTATTTAGATTTTGATTAATTTTGTTGTTTATTATTTCGTGAAGTGGATGCCTTATTGCATCTGTTCTTGATATTCTCCATCGGGCTATATTACCAAGACCAGTTCCACTTACTATACGTTCAATAGATAATCTATTTATATTAAGATCTTTTTTAAGCCATTTTGTTAGTTCCCATTCGGTTTCATTTCTAGGAGAAAATTCTTTATGACCTCCTTCGCTGGCAATTGCCTTTATCCCATTATTATTAATTAATGCTCTCCCAATACCTAGACCTGTTCCAGCTCCTATAACTGCTATTAGTGAATTATTCTTATCATTGTTTTGATTTCCCTTTGGAGACTGAAGGGAAGCATATTGATTCTTTGAAAGAAATGGAATTCCATATATAAAGCTTAAAAAATCATTTATTAATATTAACTTTTTTAAGTTTGCCATTTTGCATATTCTGGATTCATTTATTTGCCATTTTAGATTTGTTAATTTTACATTTCCATGACTAATTGCCCCTGCAACACCAATGCATCCATATTTAGGCCTTTCTATGTCTTTTGGTAATTTAGATAAGAAATGACTAAGGATTAAATCAAATCCTTCCCATTCTTTTGAAACATAATGTATTTTATTAATTAGTTCAAGTCCATTATTAAATTTGTATATTCCTAGGAGTGTTTTAGTTCCTCCAATGTCACCAGCTAGTAGATACATTATTTTTCAAATAAAAAAGATTTCGATTATTAAATTTATAGAAATCATCAAATATTCTTGGTAATTTTGTGATTAGATCTTAGAGAAATTGATTCTTCAAGTATAGTTTTAAAAGATTTAAATGACATTGCACCGAGATCTAATCCTTCTCTTGTCCTCACAGATACTGATTTTGTTTCCTGTTCTTTGTCTCCAATAATTAGTAAGAAAGGAATTCTTAGTAAAGTATTCTCCCTTATCTTTAGGCCTATTTTTTC
>CACIYC010000002.1 GCA_902590775.1 uncultured Prochlorococcus sp. | reverse complement strand
CTCTAGTTTTGTTCGTAAATGACGAACATGAACACGAATCGTTTCAATATCATCATCAGGTTCATATCCCCAAACCTCTTTAAGGATTAATGATGGAGCTACAGTTTGACCATGTCTTTGAAGAAGACAATGCAATAATTCAAACTCTAAATGAGTTAGTCTAACTGGCTCTTCAAACCAAATTGCCTCAAATCTCTCGGGTACCAATGTCAGAGGTCCATAATTCAGAATTTCTGGATGTCCAGTACTTCCCAACGGTGCACGATCAGTCCTTCTAAGCAATGCTTTAATCCTTACTTGCAATTCATCAAGATCAAATGGTTTAGTTAAATAATCATCAGCCCCTGAATTAAAGCCAGTAACCTTATCTTTCGTAGAGCCTAAAGCAGTAATCATCAAAATAGGAATTAAAGCTGTTCTTTCATCCCTTCTGAGTCGTTGACAAAGAGTGAGACCATCCACGTTCGGAAGCATTAAATCAAGCAATATCAAATCAGGCTTATATTGAAGTGCCAATGCTTGGCCTTTAATTCCATCTTCTGCTCTTTGAACATCAAAACCTGTATGTTCTAAATGACCTGCTACAAGCTCTCGCATGTCCTTGTCATCTTCTATTAACAAAATGCAAGGCTTCATTAGATCATGCTCAGTGGCAAATCATTAAGCATCATATGGAAAAACATGAAGGGCTCTACTGAATTAAAAAACTCCCCGGGCGGGATTCGAACCTGCGACCAATCGGTTAACAGCCGATCGCTCTACCGCTGAGCTACCGAGGATAGCACCCACAAAACTTACTCTTGAAACCCCTCCTACCGCAAGTCACTTTAATTTTCTGATGACTTGTTCACCAGACAACCATTGTCCTATTCGGCCTTTATCCATAATTACTGCACCATCACAATATGTAAGCTCTTCAAGACGATGGGTAATCCAAAGAGCAGTAATTGGTTGATCATTAGATTTTCTAGAAATCTTCCTAACTATTTCCAAAATAGACCGTTGACTTAAAGGATCTAACAAAGCAGTAGGTTCATCCAGTAAAAGTAAATTGGCATTACTCGCTAAGGCCCCAGCTAAAGAAAGGCGCTGTTTTTGACCTCCACTCAGAGTATGAATTGGCCTATCCGCCATATTCTGCAAGCCAACTTGGTTCAGAACAAAGTTAATTATTTTATTTCTTTGAAAAGCACTTAAACCTGAAGGGACACTTAACATCAAATCACTTCCACAACTTGGAAGAAGTAAGTGATGATCAGGATTTTGCAACACCAAAGCAGACTTGAAAGAACAATTAATCTGACCACTCTGAGGCCTAATAATTCCACTAATCAATCGAAATAATGTACTTTTTCCACTGCCATTCGCACCTACCAACATCCACAAGCCAGGGCCTGGTATAGAAAAGCTACAATGATCTAATGCTTTAATACCTGCTTTCCAAGAGTAAGAAACATCTTCCAGAAAAAGAATTTGGGCTTCCCGCAAGATTTCATTTGGTTTTACTCCCATATAATTTAATTTTCAAAAGAAAAGCCAGGGCGCCTGCTCCCACCAACTCCAGGCGTCTTTTCGTACATTTGAACGGCCAAAACCTCACTAATTAAAACAGCAATTTTTTTATCTTCCAATTGCTCACAATTAATCTCCAAAAGTTTGGGTTCTCCATTACTTATAGATTCTTTAATTTGATGATAAAGACTTTTAGCATCTTCTAAATCTTTGCGTTGAACCGACAATGGTATTGGGCTCAATTTCAGAGCAAGCTCAATTAAATACACAATAATTTCTCAAACTCATTGATTTTATTGATTTTGGCTTTGGAATGAAAATAATATGAACAAGAATTCAATTTGAACATCTTCATAATCAAATTTATCAAGGAAATTAATGCCAATTGCATCTGACATAACCAATCTAGTTGGACATACGCCACTAGTAAGGCTTCATAGCCTTCCTAAATACTTTGGATGCAAAGCAGAGTTACTAGCCAAACTAGAGAGTTTTAATCCCACATCATCAGTGAAAGATCGTATAGCGGGAGCAATGGTTGTAGCCGCTGAAGAAGAGGGTACTATCTATCCTGGTAAAACAGTCTTAATAGAACCTACAAGCGGTAATACTGGTATAGCTCTAGCAATGGTTGCAGCTGCAAAAGGTTATCGACTGATTCTTACTATGCCAGATACGATGAGCACTGAAAGGAGGGCAATGTTAAGAGCATATGGAGCCGAACTTCAACTAACCCCAGGGAAAGATGGCATGCAAGGAGCTATAAATCTGGCCAAAGAACTAGTAGCTTCAACTCCAAACTCATATTTATTGCAGCAATTTGATAATCCAGCAAACCCAAAAATACATGAAACAACAACAGCAGAAGAAATTTGGTCAGACTGCGAGGGCAATATTGATGGCTTTATTGCAGGAATAGGAACTGGTGGGACTATTACAGGCTGTGCCAAAGTTCTAAAACAAAAAAATCCTAAATTAAAGGTTTTTGGAATTGAGCCAAGTGCTAGTGCAGTTCTTTCAGGCAAAGATGCTGGACCTCATAGCATTCAAGGCATTGGAGCTGGATTCATTCCAAAAGTTCTTGACGCATCATTGATCGATGAAATTTTAGAAATCACTGATCAAGAAGCAATGGAGACTGGCAGACAATTAGCAAGACAAGAAGGTCTGCTAAGCGGAATTAGCAGTGGGGCAGCTGTTTGTGCTGCACTAAAAATAGGTAAGAGGCCTGAAATGACCAATCAACGATTGGTAATAGTTCTACCAAGTTTCGGAGAAAGATATTTATCCACTTCTATGTTCAATAATTTCTCCTCTATCCAACCCAAACAAGATGGATATATTTAAATAAAGAGAAAAGCAAGGAAATGATGACAATAAATCCCTTTAAAATTCTTGGAATTTCTGAACATTCTTCAATTGCAGAAATCAAAATTGCACATAGAGCTTTAGTAAAAAAATATCATCCAGATGCGGGCGGCGACAAAGAAAAAATGCTTGCTATAAATCAAGCCTGGGAAATGTTAAAAGACGCAGAAATAAGAAAAACCTTTTCTAGTAAAAACAAAAAATATGAAGCATCTGAAAAAACATTTAAGTCATCAAAAAAACAAGGCTCTAATACTGATAAAGAAATTTCTTTGTGGCTAAAAGTTGTTTATCAGCCTATAGATAAATTAGTAGCTGAAATAATTAACCCTTTTCAAGAACAAGTCAAAGAACTTTCAGCTGATCCATACGATGATAATTTAATGAAATTTTTTTGCAATTATATTGATAAAAGTCAAAAAAAACTAAAAAAAATACATGATATTTATGAGTGTATGAAAACACCTGCTCCATTAAAACAATTTAGTCTAAGTCTTTACCAATGTTTTTCTGAGATGGAAGATGGAATAAATGAATGGGAGATCTATTCATCTGGTTACATTGAAAGTTACCTTCATGATGGTATAGAAATGCTTCGCAAAGCAAAAAAGCAACATTTACTACTTAAGAAACAAAGAAGCCACTTGTCTATTCTCTAAAAATACAAATCTTATGCAGTCCATGCTTCTAATTGATCCATCCTTAACCAAACATCTGGGACAGGACGACGCCAACGAACTTGTCCATAATCCCCTTTAACAGCTAATAATTCCCCAGGACCATCAAAAATATAGTCAGGTGGCAAAGCATCACTTGCTAAAGATTCAAGACTATTTTTATATTTTTCTGGATTGACACGAACCAAAGCTCCCTTCCGCAAGGGTTTAGTTGCCTTAATAGGAGAAGCGCTGTCAGTCATCAAAATAAATTCAAGATAAAATAAATTTATTCACTTTCTAGCAACAAGTTTCGATCTATCAATAAATTGAGGTTTTATGCATCTTCTACTTCTTGGCTGTTCAGGGTTTATTGGTTCTGAATTGGTTCCAAAACTTATTAAATCTGGTCACCAACTAACAATAGTCAGTAGGAAAAAAGGTAAAAGATTTATTTCTGATAATAGTTCAAACCAGATCATCTACTTGAAAACCAATCCAGCTATTTCTTCTAATTGGGAACAGATAGAATTAATTGAAGCAATCAAAAAAGCAGATGGCATTATAAACCTTGTGGGCGAACCAATTTCAGGAAAACGTTGGACCAAAAAACAACGCCAGGAAATTGAAAACAGTCGTATAAATACAACAAAAAATTTAATTCAATCAATTTCTACACTTAAAGCTAAGCCAAAAGTCTTAATACAAGGTTCTGCAATAGGGTTTTATGGAACAAGCCCAGATGAAATCTTTTCGGAAAAGAGTCCTTCAGGAAAAGACTTTTTAGCGAATCTTTGCAATAAGTGGGAACAGATTGCATTAAATGCAAGTCAGAAAACAAGATTAGTAATCCTTAGAACAGGGATAGTACTCGAAAAAGATGGGGGGGCATTAGGTAAAATGCTTCCCGTTTTCCAAGCTGGATTCGGTGGTCCTATAGGCAATGGTATGCAATGGATGAGCTGGATTCATAGAACTGACTTATGCCAGATAATTGAAAATGCTCTTACTAATAAAGCTTGGGAAGGAATCTATAATGGCGTAAGTCCAAAGCCTGTGAGAATGAAAGAATTCTCAAAAGCTCTTGGAAAAGTTCTTAATAGGCCAAGTCTTATTCCTCTCCCAGCTCCTTTACTTCAATTATTATTAGGAGATGGTGCAAAAGTAGTTCTTGAAGGTCAAATAGTAATATCTAATCGTCTTGAAAAGAATGGATTCCACTTTCAATACCCTGAACTTAATAAGGCTTTAGAAACAATCAAAAACCACTAAAAAAATAAGCAAGTTAATAATCAATTTAAAAATGAGTTTATTGATTGAACAATACGTTGAGTTCCTCCTTTTAAGCCAATTCTTAAAGAGGCTTCTTTTAAACAAAGATTGGAAAAACTAGAATCATTTTTTATTCGATCTAAGACTTCCAAAATTAAATCTGAAGTCTCCAAATAAATATTACTTGAACTATTCAAATTATTCTTTGCACAAAAAACTGTTGGACCTAATAACCGCCGCTGAGCTTCAGCAAATGAAGATGTAAATTGAGGACCATTACCAGGCAATTGAATAACAGGTTTAGATAAACCAATTGCTTGCTCAGCTGCTGTACCAGCCATACAAAGCAGAGCATCACTACTCTGCAAAACTTCTACAAATAAATCTCGATGAATATTAAGCGTGCAAGAACCATTTTTAAAAACAATTGATTGACTATTTCTTGAACCATGCAATAACACCCACCCTTCGTTAGAAATTAATTTCAAAAGCTCTTCAAATCCCAAAGAATCAATTAAAGCCATATCAAAACTAACGTGCTCATTTAACAAAATTTGATTAGGAAAATAAAGCAAAACTCTTAGAATCATTAACACGTTTTTATCTAACTCAGGTCTTCTACTTCCTGGCAAAAGTCCCAATCTGAAGAATTTCTTCTCAAATTCTTTTTTAGTAAAAAAAACATTATCCATAAATGGATTTCCTAAAAAACTAACTGAACGATTCAATTGGTAAGTTAAATCGTCAGCAGTCAATTGATCACGACTAAAAACCTCTATAAAACGTTTACTTTTTAAACAATAGGAAGCAGGCCAAGGTAATCTTAATTTACCCTCATAATAACTCGAATAGGCAACCAAATAAACAATAGTTTTTTTACAACTAATCCATGCTGCAAAAACAGGGATAACATCTCCAATAACAATTAAAAGCTCATATTTTCTTGTAATAAATAATAAACGAATAAGCGTTTTAAAAAGATAAATAACTTGACCTTCTATTAACTCAGTCAAACGACCTCGAAAACTTGTATATCCAAGTCCTCCTGTACTAAATTCACGTAAAAAATCAGGAACTTTTATCCCTGCTTTTTTATATTCTTTACCTTTCCCAACTAGAGGGAAAGCATCAACATTATGACCTTGTCTTTTTAATTCAACGCCTAATAGTGAACCTGATAAGTCTTCTCCATGACCATTACTTATCAAAAGTAATCTAGACATTTAAAGCCCCAGCCACAATTGAATTTTTTTTAATGCATCCCAGTTAGGTTTACGATTTAATCCATCTTCTATTGAAAGTTTTAATTCTTTTTCAAGCTCAGGAAGAATTAACAACGCTCTTTTAATAAATTCAATATGCTCTCTAACGCCCTTAGAGTTTGTTTCAAGAAGAGCAACACTTAAATTGATTCTTGATTGAGGATCTTGTGCATTCAACTTTACTGCCATACGAGCAGAACGTAAAGCATCATCATTACTGTCACATAACAACTGCAACCAAGACAAACATGTCCAACCTGCTGATTGATTCGGAGATGAATTGGTAATGATTTGAAAATCTTTTATTAATGAACTTGCTTCTTCGCCAGATTGATATCTAGCCATAGCATCATCGAAAAGACTTTCACTATTTTTTTCCATTTGAGAAAGAAAAGTGATTTAAAAAAATAAAATTATGTAAGGAAATTTAAACCGCAAATGAACTTCCACATCCACATGTTTGAGTTGCATTTGGATTAGTAAAATTAAAACCACCTCCAATTAAGTCGTTACTGAAATCTAATTGCATACCATAAATATATAAAAGACTTTTAGGATCACAAACAACTCTGAATTCCGTACCATCACTTGTTTGATATGCATATACCTCATCCTCAGTTTCTATAGCTTCAGACTCTAAAAAATCCATTGTATAACTCATGCCACTACAACCTCCAGATCGAACACCAACTCGAAGCAATTGGTCTGAGCCTTTTTCATTACACAATTTAGCCAACTGCGTCATAGCAGAGTCAGTAATTAAAATACCTTTTCCATCCTGAGCAGTATGTGTTTCTGAATTTTGCAAAGGGAAGCAAGTCATTTATCTTGCTCTACTCTAACCTCACTTTCTTAACAATCATTCAATTTTGTCTTTCACAACATTTCCCTTATTGTTCATAGGATGATTAAATTCTTTATTTCAAAAGTATGAAAGTTGCGATCATTGGCGCTGGCCTCGCAGGACTTTCAGCAGCAGTGGATCTCGTTGATGCAGGTCACAAAGTTGACCTTTACGAAGCCAGGCCTTTCCTAGGAGGAAAAGTTGGAAGCTGGGAAGACAATGATGGCAACCACATAGAAATGGGACTACATGTATTTTTCTTTAATTATGCAAATCTTTTTGCATTAATGAAAAAAGTAGGCGCATTAGAGAATTTATTACCCAAAGAACACACTCATTTATTTGTTAATAAAGGAGGAAGCGTTAAGTCTCTCGATTTTCGTTTTGTTCTGGGGGCGCCATTTAATGGTCTTAAGGCATTTTTTACTACTTCACAACTGAGCTGGGTTGACAAATTAAGAAACGCCCTTGCTCTTGGAACAAGTCCTATTGTTCAAGGTCTTATTGATTACGAAAGTGCGATGAAAACAATTAGGAAGCTTGATTCTATTAGTTTTGAAGAATGGTTTCTAAATCATGGTGGAAGTAAAAATAGTATCTCAAAAATGTGGAATCCTATTGCTTATGCACTTGGATTTATAGATTGCAAATCAATCTCAGCAAGATGCATGCTAACTATATTTATGATGTTTGCTGCAAAAACAGAGGCTTCAAAATTAAATTTGTTAAAAGGATCTCCACATAAATGGCTCACAAAGCCTATTCTTAATTATATTGAAGATAAAGGTGGAAAACTTCATTTAAGAAACAAAGTTAAAGAAATAAAGTTTACAAGTAAAATAAACCCTAAAGTAACAGAGATAGTTTTAAATACTCCTACTGGAGAAGAAAGAATTAAAGCAGATAAGTATCTTGCAGCTTGTGATGTCCCTGGTATTAAACAAATTATTCCTCAAGAATGGAAAGTTTTTCCAGAATTTGCATGTATTGATAAATTAGAAGCAGTTCCTGTTGCCACTGTTCAATTAAGATATGACGGATGGGTAACTGAATTAGATAAGAATTCTACAAAACAATACCTCTCATCCCCCTATGGATTAAATAACCTTTTATATACGGCAGATGCAGATTTCAGCTGTTTTGCTGATCTTGCCTTAACTAGTCCTGAAGATTATTACAAAGAAGGGCTTGGCTCTCTATTACAATGCGTGCTTACTCCAGGAGATCCTTGGATCCCCAAGCCAAATAAAGAGATAATTGAACATACAGATTCTCAAGTTAGAGATCTTTTCCCTTCAGCCAATAATCTAAAATTAATTTGGAGTAATGTTGTGAAATTAAACCAATCTCTTTATCGAGAATCTCCTGGAATGGAAAAATTTAGACCAAAGCAATCAACACCAGTCAATAACTTTTTCTTAGCTGGAAGTTATACCCAGCAAGATTATATTGACTCAATGGAAGGTGCAACAATGAGTGGTCATTTAGCTGCAGCTGCAATACTGAATAAGCCAAGTCAGCTACAAAGGAATTCATCTGTTAATTAACATGGGACAATGGCTTGAACATACAGTAATTAATGAAATAAACGCCCCTGCAGAAAAGGTTTGGAAAGTTTGGAGTGATTTAGATGCAATGCCTTTATGGATGACATGGATAGAATCAGTAAAAGCAATTGAAGATGAAACAAAAAACCTTCCAGATATTACAGAATGGACATTAGCTGCAAATGGTTTTCGGTTTAAGTGGAAAGCAAAAATTAATGAAAGAATTGATAAGCAAAAACTGGAATGGTCTTCCATAGGAGGATTACCCACTAAAGGGTCTGTAAGGTTCTCTGAAAAAAAAGAAAACTATACTTCAGTAACATTAATCATTTCGTATGAATTACCAAAAGCATTAGCCCGTTTTATGAAAGAAGATATCCTTGGTAAATTGGTAACTAATGAACTTCAGAAGAATCTAGATAATTTTAAAAAACTAGTCGAAAATGATTATGGTAAAACATAAACTTATAAAAAACTAATTACTCTTACCTATTGACTGAATACATGCCTGAACCAATCCATCTAAATCATGGCGATTTGCCTCTTCATCAAATCTATTAAAATATTTCTGACAACTAATACTAGTCTGTGGTCCTATTGAAATAATCTTAACTCCCTTCAATATGTCTCTATCTCCAAAAAACTTATAAATTAGGCGAGAAGTATTAGCGACTGTTTTGCCACTTGTAAAAACAATTGCATCGACTTTAGAATTATTTAACTCGTTAAATGTTTCCTTTGGAATATCTGCAGGACATTTTGATTCATATGCAGGAACTTCAATAACCTGTGCACCAGCTTGACCAAAAGCTTCAGCCAAAATAGTTCTACCGCCTGTTT
Organism: uncultured Prochlorococcus sp.; assembly: GCA_902590775.1. Classification (GTDB taxonomy): domain Bacteria; phylum Cyanobacteriota; class Cyanobacteriia; order PCC-6307; family Cyanobiaceae; genus Prochlorococcus_E. The sequence goes on along the minus strand of CACIYC010000002.1, from coordinate 80,070 downwards.
GAACTCTAGGAATTAAAATTTTCAAACCCATTGCTGATGTTGGGAAATTATGTATCAAGCTATCAGCAACAAATTCAGGAGGAACAAAATTAGGAATCACATTAAAAGATTCCAATAATGTTGATGTTTTCTTCCCGACAGATGCAATCTTTAAACTTTTAGGCATCAAATGGAGAGAGCTACCCAATAATTGCAATCTTTGCTCGACCGCCTTTACTCCATTTGCACTAGAAAAAATTATCCAATGAAAATCTTTTAATTTTAATAAAGCCTCATCTAAAGGAGAGAAATCATCTGGAGGAACAATGACAAGAGAAGGTAAATCAAAAACCCTTGCACCCTTAGCTTCAAAAAGATCACGAGCCTCAGTTTGCTGATTCTGAGCTCTTGTAATAATTACTTTCTTTCCTTGCAAAGGAAGAACGGACTCAAGATTCATGCAATTCCAATACAGAAATTTAATTTACCCATTTAATCAGTGAACTTTATAACATTTTCTTTAATAAGAGTTTGCTCTTTATCATTTTGGAAAAAGGCATCAAGAGTCTTCTGTTGTGCTGCTGGCATCTGACCAGGGCTATATGCCGTTGGAATAGAAGGATTTAAGACCTTGCTTAAATCATGCCAAAAATAAAAGCTCCCATAAACAATTAAGGCAGAAAGAAGGTCTTTACTTTGCAACTGATGCACAACCGCTTTCCAACGCGCAGTCTCATTTTGATTGCCTTGAAAAGGATTCCCTCTTACAAACAACTGAAGTAAGAAGGGACCTTTGCCAAATCGATCTAAAGCTAATTGATCATTAGAATCCTTTTTCCAAGGATCAACTCCTAATGAATGAAACAAAACATTTTTATATCCAAATTTTTTAGGGATAAGGAAAGCAGGTGAAGACTTAGAAAGAAATTTACAAGGTAAAATATCATCAACTCTTATTAAATTAACTAAACCATTTGAATCATTACTTGAGAGATTATTTCTAATCTCAACAGAAATATCAATTATTTTTTTAACTAAGCATTGATCATCAGATTGTTCAAATTCTTTGTTATTAAAAGAGATTTCATCATCGAAAGAATCACAGTCAAAACTGTTTAATTTAGATATTGCTCTATATCTTCTTTCTAAAGATTGTTCAAGTCTTTTGACAGGAATTCTTCCCTTAATCAATGCTTCAACAATTGCTTCAATTGCCTCAAATGGATTCTCAGGCATGAGAATTAAATCTGCACCTGCTTCAAAAGCCATAACAGCTGCCTCTCCAGGACCATATTTCTTAGTAATTGCTTTCATAATCAGTGCGTCTGTAACAATTAATCCTTGAAAACCAAGTTTTTCTCTTAGAAGATGAGATAAGAGCTTTTTTGAAAAAGTTGCAATAAAAGCAGAATCAATCTTTTTCAAAAGAATATGAGCAGTCATCACACTATGCACCCCATTATCAATCAGATCCTTAAACGGAATAAGTTCTATCTCCTTTAATCTAGAAAAATCATTATCAAGAATTGGCAATTCCAGATGAGAATCAACTCTTGTATCCCCATGACCTGGAAAATGTTTTGCACAACTGAGAACTCCTTGAGAGATAAGCCCTCTATGGAAAGAACATACAAGAGCAGAAACAGTATGAGGGTCTTTCCCCCAAGCACGCATATTAATAACAGGATTTAATGGATTGCTATTTACATCGCAAACTGGAGCTAAAACCCAATTCAAACCACATCGGCGTGCTTGAGAACCTATGCATCTTCCATATTGCTCTGCTAAATAGAGTGCCTCTTGAGGATTCTTTGCATATCTCAGTCCTAATGCCATTGGAGGAGGCAACCAAGATCCTCCCTCAAAACGTTGCCCAACCCCTTCTTCAACATCTGCACATAGAAGAATTGACTGCTTGGCCCATCTTCTCAAGGTAATAGACCTATTTTTTATTTCTTGAACACTTCCACCATGCAATATCACCCCACCAAGGCCTTGTTTTAAGAGATACTTCAATTGCTCATTCGGCAATTCCCATAAAGGATATTGTCTTTGCGAATCAAAAGAGAAGCCACTAGCCCTAATTACTAAAAGCTCCAAAACTTTTTTTCTTAATTCATTTTTTTGTAACGAGATCAAAATTAATCTTTCTGACTAGAAAAAGTAGAATTTTTAGTTTTTCGTTCTTCTTCTAACTTATCTAAAAGATTCAAAACAGAAATCCCTTTTTCCATTCCTTTATCTAGCTTAAATACAACATCAGGTGCTCGCCTCATATTTAATCTCCTACCCATTTCTCCTTTTAAAAAAGACTGAGATGCTTCTAAAACGGAAAAAACTTGATTTTGTTTATTCTCATTTCCAAAAATACTTACAAAAATTTTGCAATGCTGAAGGTCACCAGAAACCTGAACATCAGTAATAGTAATCATTGTTGAATGAAAACTCAGATCTCTAATTCCATGAAGTAGCAACTGACCCATTTCCTTACGAATTAACGCAGCTACTTTTTCAACCCGTCTACTTTGAGTCATCTTCACACCATAGATGCTGGGTAAACCATTGCTTTGACAATAAAAATCAATGTCAAAAGACCACTTATCAAAGCTCCAATAAGTGCTATTGCAGTTACCGGATTCTTACCTCTTCGGATCAATGGTTGAAGAAAAGAAGCAAAAACACCAAGAATAATAGTTATAAGATATTTGGGGTATCTAGAAACATTGGAAAAAAACTCACCCATTGATCACACTATTTCATATCCTTAATAGCTACTCTTACATCCTTTGACTCTAAAACTTTATGTTGGAACTATATCAATTTCAGCATTCTTCTTTTTGCCTAAAAGTTCGCTTAGGTCTAGAAGCCAAAAAACTGACCTATAGAATCGTTGAAATCAAGCCTGGGATCGGGCAACTTCAGATTTTCAAGCTTTCTGGACAAAAACAACTTCCTGTATTGAAAGATGGTGAGAATGTGATTTCCGACTCAACTGCAATCATTGAATATTTAGAAAAAATTACAAAAGAACCATCCTTAGTTCCCAAAGATCCAAAAGAAGCTGCGATAGTCGAAATGATTGAGGACTGGGCCGATACAGCTTTAGCAAAATCGGTGCGGTTGGAGTTAATTAAGGCAGCTTCCATGGATCCATTACTAAGAGAAGCTCTTTTGCCAGAAAGCTTTCCAGGCTCATTAAAAAACCTTGTCAATACATTGCCTTTTGAATTGATTAATGGAGTAAATGAAATAATCAATACAAATCAAAGTCAACAATTACTCGATAGCTTAAAAAAAATTTCCAAATCAGTTTCCGTAAATCAATATTTAGTGGGAAATTCTCTAACTATTGCAGATTTAGCTGTTGCAGCTCAATTATCCCTATTATGTTTTCCTTTTTCATCAGGAAAAAGGCTTTATCATAAAGGATGTCCAGGATTTGCTGATAATCCTCAATTAAAAGATTTATTTGATTGGCGAGACGAACTTGAAGAAAAGCTATTTGAAAAAGATCCAGCAACTCTATAAATTCTTGAATCTATGTCACATCCTTTAATTAGAGATTCTGAACATTATGTCATTTTAGAGCCATGTAAAGATGAAAAATTCCTTACAGAAAAGAAAACGTTGAAATGGTTAGAAAGTTGGATCTCAAAAATGGAAGAAATTCCTCAAGATTTGAAAAATCAACCTTCCATGAAAGCAGCTGCTCAAAGATTATTAGATACTGCATGCGATCTTGAAATAAAACCAGGGTTTTCTATTGAATGGTTTGCTATCAGAGTTGAAAATACTAATTCTGAATGACATCTAGCAATTTTTTATAAATTTTTTCCGCAACTTCTTTAGGAGTTTGTTCATCAACAGATATCTCTAAGTCAGATTCAGAATATAAAGAATGACGATCTTTTATTAAGTTTTGAAGAGTAGAAGTTAAATCATTCTCATTAAGTAAAGGGCGATTACTCGTTTCTAACTGAAGTCTTTTCATTAAACAATTGAGACTGGGGTTAATCCAAACAACTATTCCCTGGTGAAGTATCCCCCAGTTCTCAGAACGAGTGACAATGCCACCTCCTGTTGCAACAACCAAAGAATGTGTCATACCAATTTCTTTTAAAACTTTGGTTTCAAGATTTCTAAAACCACATTCTCCATTTTCTTGAAAAATATTTTGAATAGATGTTTTAGCTATTTTTTCAATCAATGTATCCTGATCAATAAAACTGTAATTTAACAATTCGGCAAGAAGAGGACCTGTCATACTCTTACCAGAGCCCATCATCCCTACAAGATAAATAATGCGACCCCCTAAGGATTTAATTAAAGAATCAGTCATAAGCACACAAAGGGAAAAACTTCTTAAGATGATGTTCTTGATGTGAAATGAAAATGAAAGAACTCACATCTAAAAATAAACATGGGAAAGGGCGGAATTGTGTTATTACCCGTCGAGCAACATTTAGCGCAAGTCACCAATATTGGCTCCCAGAGTTATCAGCTGATGATAATTCACAATCCTTTGGGGGATGTGCATTTGCTCCAGGCCATGGTCACAATTACGAGTTAATTGTATCTATGGCAGGGCAGCTAAATGAAAATGGAATGGTCCTAAACCTTTCTGATGTAAAGCATGCAATCAAAAAAGAAGTATCTAGCCAACTTAACTTCCGCTTTATAAATCAAACTTGGCCTGAATTTGATATTTCAAAAAGATCAGGATCCTTACCAACCACAGAAGCATTATCAAGAGTAATCTGGATGAGACTAGAATCCAAATTACCTCTAATAGCTTTGCGCCTTTACGAAGAACCTTCGCTATGGGCTGACTATCTTGGAAACGATATGGAAGCATTCCTAACAATTCGTAAACACTTTGCTGCAGCACACCGCTTAGCAAGAGAAGAGTTATCTCAAATAGAGAATGAAAACATATACGGTAAATGTGCCAGAACTCATGGTCATGGTCATAACTATTTAATTGATATAACCGTAAGAGGAATAATTCAAGAAAGATCGGGTATGATATGTGATCTTTCTTCACTTCAAAAAATAGTTGAAGATTTAGTGATAGAGCCTTTTGATCACACTTTTCTAAATAAGGATATACCTCATTTTAAAAATTGTGTCCCTACTGCTGAGAATATTGCTTTACATATTGCAGATATATTAAAGGATCCTATTAATAACATTGGAGCCAATCTTCATAAAGTTCATCTCCAAGAAAGTCCTAATAATGCTGCAGTAATATATGCTGAGACCCCATTATTAGACAACTTAAATATGGTAAATATCCAATAGTTTCTTGAAAAAAACTTTCGTTCGTCTAGTACTAGCAATCAGTCTAGATGGTCGTCTCGCATTTCCAAAAGGAGGAAAGAGCAATCTTGGAGGGAAAGGAGACAGAAAAGTTTTAGAAAAAGCATTAGCCTGGTCTGATGGAACTTTAATGGGAAGTGGAACTCTTAGAGCTCATCAAAATACATGCTTAATTCATAATGCAAAATTAATTGAAAGACGTCATAAAGAGGGTCGCTCCTCTCAACCAATTTCATTAATAGTTTCTAAAAATTCTTCTTTTTCAAAAAACTGGGGTTTTTTTGAACAACCAATTACAAGATGGCTATTAAGCCCAACATCGAATCAAAAGCTTCTAGATACAAAAGGTTTTCATAGGCATTTATTTATTCAAGAGGATTGGTCAGAAACTTTTAAGAAAATCAGTGAAGAAGGATGCAACAAAATAGTACTATTAGGTGGAAAGAAACTGGTTAAATCTATACTATTAGAAGATCAGATTGATGAACTACAGTTAACTATTGTGCCTAGAATTTTAGGAGGAAAATATACATGGACCCCTACAAAGCTAATTGATCTGCCAATCCAATTATCTTCAGCAAGAGCATGGACTCTTAAAGAGATAGAAAAACTTGAAGATAATGAATTAATGATCAAATATTATAGGAATAAATCTTGAATAAATCACTTAAGGCAAAATGGCATGGCTCCATTGAAGAAATTCCTAAAGAAAATTGGGAAACTCTTTTAGATAATAAAAACATTCCTTTTTTTCATTGGAATTGGTTATATGCTCTAGAAAATTCAGAAAGTATATCTAGAAAGTTTGGATGGCAGCCTATTCATCTAACACTTTGGGATAATAATCGTCTTATTGCATTCGCACCGCTGTACTTAAAAAATCATAGCTACGGTGAATTCATTTTCGATCAACCATTTGCAAATTTAGCTAATCAAATAAATCTTCAATATTATCCTAAGCTAATAGGAATGTCACCTTTAAGTCCTATAGAAGGTTATAAGTTTTTTATTTCTAATCAAGAAGATGAAGGTGATATTACAAAAATTATAATGCGTATAATTGATGATTTTGCTATCAAGAATAGAATATTAAGTTGTAATTTCCTATATGTAGATCAACATTGGAAAAAATTTGGTGAAGCTGCTCAATGCTCCTGCTGGATCAATAAACAAAGCTTATGGAACTCAAAAGGAGAAAGTAGTTTTGAAGAATACCTTGCAAAATTTAATTCTAACCAGCGAAGAAATATAAAAAGAGAGAAAAAATCAATCGAACAAGCTGGGCTTCAAATATCAATTCTGAATGGGAAAGAAATAGATTTAGAACTAATTCAACTTATGTACAATCTTTATGAATTACATTGTAGAAAATGGGGAGCATGGGGTAGTAAATATCTCACAAAAGATTTTTTCAAACATTTATTGAATGATAGTCTTAGAGAAAATATTCTTTTATTTAATGCAAATAGAGGGAATATTAAAGAACCAGTTGCAATGTCTCTCTTTATTACTAACTGGGAAATACTTTGGGGTAGATATTGGGGTAGCAATCAGGAGATAAAAAACTTACATTTTGATTTGTGCTACTACTCACCAATCTCATGGGCAATAAAAAATGGAATAACTATATTTGATCCAGGTGCGGGAGGTAGTCACAAGCTAAGAAGAGGTTTTTCTTCAATTCCTCGCTTTAGTCTTCATCGCTGGTATAACAGTGAGATGGAATCTCTTATTAAAGCATGGCTCCCTAAAATAAATCATCTAATGATTCAAGAAATCAATGCGTCAAATAATGAAGTTCCTTTCAAGGATAATAATAAAGACTTAAAATAAAAATTATTTATTAAATAAACAATTTTTTATGAAGGAAAATAATAACTCAGAGAAGACAAGCGAAATTGAAAGAAGTAAATCTTTAAAGGAAAATATTTTATCCTATGATGACAATGAGAATCAAACTTTGTTTAAGTTTTTAGGTATAGAAATGACAGCACCAAAAGGACTAAAAAATCCAAGAATAGTCTATATTTCTTTTATAGTTGTTAATTTATTCCTTTTGATAATTCTAAAAAATCTTATTTCCAATTAATATTTAATTTACCATTTCTTTATCTCCAACTCAGAACCACAATATCTACAATATTTTTCATTATTTCGTATTAAAATAATGGGAAAGAAGGTTCTAATGCAAAACCAGTTCAAGCAAGAATTACAATGTCCAATTAGTTTCATAATTAAAGTAATTTTAAACTAATACATTTTTAATATAATTACATATTTTTGAGTTCTTTCAAGTCTACAGAAAAAAAAGGATGGATAAATTCTATCAAAAAAAAGAAATGAATTTAAAATGCATAAAAAATATTTCTTTCTAAAAACTTTATTTGTTTAAATTAGTATCTCATTTATAATAAAATGATTATGAAAAAAGAAAAATCAGAACTAGACAAAGTAGCTACAAAAAAATTGATAGATGACAAATATTCTTCAAGATTTATTGAACTCGATCCTAAGGGATATTTTATTATCAAAGTAAACCATCAAACAAATGAACTTATAGTCGAGCATTTTAGCAATAATATCGATAAGGAAGGATTAGCAACTGATCCTGACACAGGGGAGCTCCTTGGATGTCATACAGGAAATAAGCGAAAACCACTCTCAATAATTACAGGAAGAACTGCAAAAGAAATTGGCATTAAGCTGACTGAAAGGAACGAACCTTTGCCAATAAGCAAGCTAGATCATGCTCTATATATCGGAAGAGAACTACAAAAAGCTGAATATTCACTAATTAATGGAACAACTTATATTCAAGACTAAATATCAAAGAATCGCTTTTGGTCTCCACAAAAGGGTCCTCCATCTGTTGTAATAAGCAAGAACTAACTCTTTTCAATGGGTATTTTATTTTATTTTGCAATTGTTGGTTTTGGCCTTGGTGCAGCATTTGGTATCAACAAAATTTTAAAAGCTATCAAATTGATATAAAAAACTAATAGGAAATGTTTTGTAAAATAAAAGCTTAGATTAGAAAAGTAATTATTTAATAATTATTTCTAGCCGAAAAAACCATTTCTTTTGTTGTAATAACTTTCCCAGTTAAATCATATAAATCTGAACCTGTTATTAAGGCAGGTATCATCATCCCTGGAATCAATTTTGTTGATCTTAAATCATATTTAATTCTGACCAAACCATCAACTTCTGGGGCGAAACGTGAACAGCGACCTACAAGTTCTCCTGTGTCTTGATCAATTCGTTCAATTAAAAAATCTACAGTACGACCAATCCATGCTTGATTCTTTTTCTCCGCAATAGGTTGCTGTATCGAAATTATCTTATCCTTTCTCGCTTGAGCAATACTAGAAGGCACTTGATTAGGTAAATTAGCGGCTTTAGTCCCTTCCTCAGATGAAAAAGTAAACACCCCAATATGATCAAATTCTTGCTTTTCAATAAATGAAACAAGATGATTAAAGTGCATTTCAGTTTCTCCAGGGAACCCAACAATTAAAGAAGTACGAAAAATTGAATCTGGTAATTGATTGCGAATTCTTTCAAGCAAATCAGTATTCAAATCCAACTGCCAAGGCCGATTCATTGCCTTAAGTACATCAGGGTGGCTATGTTGCAAAGGAAGATCAAAATAAGGCAAAATATTGTGTACATCCTTAAATGCCTGAATTACTTCTGATGTCAATCCTGTTGGATAAGCATAATGAACTCTGATCCAAGGGATATCAACATTACCTAATGCTCTTAGCAACTCATCTAGACAAGGTTTTCCATAAATATCTAGTCCATAATTTGTAGTAATTTGACTAATTAGAATCAACTCCTTAACACCTTTCTTCGCAAGTTGATTAGCCTCTGAAATAATTGATTCAATTGAACGACTTCTTTGCTTACCTCTTAGTCTTGGAATAATACAAAAAGCACAATTGTAATCACATCCTTCAGCAACCTTTAAATATGAAACAAACTCTCCTCTTTTTCTATACCTAGGTAAATTTTCATCCCCAACAAATGTTGGTATTTGAGATACTTTATTTACTATTTCTCCTTTCTCAATTCTCTGAAGAACTTGCAAAATATGGTGATAGTCACCAGTCCCAATAATTGCCTTTGCTTCTGGAATGGAATTAAGCAAATCTTCTTGGAAATGTTGAGCCAAACACCCTGCAATAATAATTTGCTTATCTTTTTCTGCTAAATCTACTAAAGCCCTAACGGATTCTTCTCTTGCTTCCTGAATGAAACTACAAGTATTAACTACAACAAGAGATGCTTCTGAAGGATTTGAACTGACTCTATAGCCTCCTTGATCCAATAAGCCCATCATATGCTCTGTATCAACGAGATTCTTTTCACAACCCAAATGGATAAAAGCAACCGTTGGCCGTGTTTCTGAAGAAACGAATGTTTTTTTTATGATTTTTCTTAAACGACTAAGACAATCATTATTGAAATACCTATGAAAATCAATAATTTGAAAACATTATGACTGGCATATCTAAAAAACAAAGACTTCTTTCATGAAAACTGTAAGAATTGCTATATCCACTAATTAATCAATGAGTACATCTCGTCTGAAAAGTCGAAGAAGACAAGATCAGGGATCCAAATTAGCAAGAACTATTATTGGAATTCTGGCAACTATAGGAGTAATAGATACAGGATCAATTACTTTTAAAAAATGGGGATGGATAAGTTCCCTTTCATGCCCTGGTGGTACCCAGGGATGTGACAAAGTTTTAGATAGTCCATGGGGAACTATTTTTGAAGTAAATAATTCAGCAGTTCCTCTATCTTTAGTAGGATTGATTAGCTACATACTTATACTTCTACTTGCAATAATTCCATTTTTACCATTATTAACTACGAAAAAACTAGATAGTTCAAGAACAGGATGGTGGTGCCTATTTTTTCTTTCAACTGGTATGACAATATTTAGCTTTTTGCTAATGGGAATAATGATATTTAGAATAGAAGCATTTTGTTTTTTCTGTGTTCTTTCTACAATAATCTCTAGCATTATTCTAATTTTAACTGTACTTGGAGGAGGGTGGGAAGAGAGAAGAGACCTAATTATTAAAGGCTTTGCGGTCGCAATTATTATCTTTCTAGGAGGATTAATTTGGTCATCATCAGTTGATCCGAATAAAGAAAATTTATCTGCTAATGGAGAGAATATTCCTCCATTAATTATTAATCAAAGTTCACCTGATTCTATTAAATTAGCAAAATATTTAAACGAACAAGAAATTCGGCTTTACAATGCATATTGGTGCCCGCACTGTCATGATCAAAAAGAAATGTTTGGGAGAGAAGCTGCATCTCATCTAATAGCCATAGAATGTGCAGCTGATGGAAAAGACAGTCAGACAGAATTATGCCAATCTAAAGGAATAACTGGCTTCCCCTCTTGGGAAATTAATGGTGAAATTATTTCAGGTGTTCGAAGTCTAAATGAATTAGCAGATTTAAGTGGATACAAAGGATCTAGAAATTTTTAAAATCTTCCATCTATAGGCCTAGTTGAAATTCTTTGACCTTTCATCTGCCTAGTATGACATTTCCAATATGGCAAAGTAGCTGGTGAATCAAGCCTGTAATGACCTCCTCTACTTTCACATCTAAATATACAAGCATTTAAAGTTATTAAACTAGTTAATTGACGATGACTTAAATCAAGAAGTAAATTTAATTTACTTCTTGTGATTTCATTAAAACTATGACACATTTCTTTGGATTGAAAATTAACTAAATTTAACAAGTTATTCCTTGATAATAAAGCTAAATCTGAACTAATAGATTTTATAGCATTTTTCATACCATTTTTAGAACGATTAACGCCTACTTCTTTCCAAAATAATTGCCTTAATTTCTCAATAGAATTCCTCAAGTATTCCTCACTATACGAATTATAAATATCCATTGAAACATCTACAAACTGACAATTTCTAGAAGGCAAATTGCTCTTATGAAAATCAGGTAGTTTAATGCTGGAAAATTGACTAGCAAATACAAGACATTCCAATAAAGAATTACTTGCAAGTCTGTTTGCTCCATGTACTCCAGTACATGCAACTTCTCCTACTGCATACAATCCAGACACAGAAGTTGCACCTCTTAAATCTGTTGATATGCCACCCATCCAGTAATGAGCTGCAGGGGCAACTGGAATTAAGCCCTTGAATGGATCAATGCCAATTTCTTTACACCTTTCAATAAATAATGGGAAGCGAGAATAAACTTTTTTAGTAGGAATATTACTTAAATCAAGTCCTATACAATTTACATTTTGAGTTTGCATAACCTTAACAAGAGCTCTACTAACCTGATCACGTGGAGCAAGATCTTTTTTCAATAAATTAGAAACAGGACTATTCCCATAGCGATCTACTAAAACACCACCTTCCCCTCTAACAGCCTCAGAAATCAGAAAAGAAGTTACTCCTTCAAGTTTTAAAGCTGTAGGGTGAAACTGAAAAAATTCAAGATCATCTATTGCTGCACCTGCTTTCCAAGCTAAAGACAAACCTTCTCCGCAAGCTTGCGCAGGGTTTGTGGTATTCGCAAATAAATGCCCCCCTCCTCCAGAAGCCAAAATAACAGCCCTAGCAGGGATCCAATAAAGAAAAGAACCATCTAAAACTTGAACTCCATGACAGAGATCATTTTCAACCCAAAGCTGAGTAACGCGAACACCGCGCCGATGAAGAACATTAGATCGTCTTTCAACCTGTTCTCTAAGGACATCAACTAATGCTCTACCCGTTTGATCCTGCACATGTAAAACACGTTTATAGGAATGTGCAGCTTCTAATGTAGTAGCAAGTCCTGTTTCATCTTTATCAAATTCCATACCTAATGTTTGTAGTCTTTCAACACATTGAGGTGCCTTCTCCACAAGCATTCGTACTGCTTCTATATCACATAAACCACAACCAGCTCTCAAAGTATCTTCTAAATGACTTTGAAAGCTATCCTCAGATCGAGTAACAGCAGCAATTCCGCCTTGAGCCCAACGACTGGAAGACCTTTTACTTGTATTTCTATTAATAAGAAGGACTTTCAAATCAGAAGGCAACTCAATACAAGTCATTAATCCAGCAGCACCTGCACCTACAACGACTACATCCCAAGAACCATTTATAATTGGATTTTTGTTGATTGAAACGTCCACAAGAAAATGCTCCTACATCTAAATCAATCCACTTAATTGAGGTTGGACAAGTGTAGTAAAAACAAATAATCCATCCACCCAAAGTGTTGTTGCTAATGCCGTTCCCGCAACCAACCAAGCAACTCCTACTAAAGAATTTATCTTCCCTCGTTGATTCATTTGATTTGATAAAAAAGCTATAAAAAAAGCAGCAATAGCAAGAAAGACTAAGGTTGGGAGCCTAAAAAGATGCAAAGAACTTTGATTCAGTGTTATAGCTGCTTTTTCAATGGGTTCAGAAACAACATCTGGCCATGAACTCATGACTCCTGTAAAAACCATCATCAAATCAGTAAAAGCTGTGCCAAGCAAACAAGCCAAATAAAAACTAGATCCTATTCTCCATTTAGTAGTAAGTCCTATACATGCCAAAGGCATTGCAACTGCTTCAACAGGAAGATGCAAAACAGGGTGCATTCGTAACCATCCCCAAAACAAACATCCACCCAACCAACTACCACTAACACCTACAAGAAGAGAACCTATCCTGAACCACTTTTTTGCAAAATGTTGTCCTAAAACAATTCCTAGTCCAAGTAATACAAAAGTAAATAGTAACGCTGAAAGAGGGAAAAAATGAACCCATGGTGCTTGGAGAAATACTGGAAGAACTACAAGAGCTCCAACCCAAATTCGCAAGGTTCTAGGTCTTGATAAATATCCCTCGGAGAAATCTGAGGGGTCGTTAGCAGGGAAAAAGTAGCTCAGGGCTAAATAAGATCTGATGGTTTAATAAGAAAAAAGTCTTCTTTCATGAACTCCTAAGAAAATAAAATCAGCACAAGCAGTAAATTCTAAAAACAAGTTCCTTGATTTTACGACTTTACATATTTCAAGCAAAGTCTATATTTTAAAATTACAAGCTTCTCAATTTTTGTTGAAGCCTTAAAACTTGACTAATTTTACGAAAAAGTTTCCAGATTCATAGCAAACTAAAGGAAAGATGTACTTAGTGTACTTAGTCTGTGTGGAATGAAACCTCGCCAAGCATTACATCCTCAACTTTTCATGACGCATCGGTAGTTGATACGCCTCTACCTGCAATAGTTCACGGAGTTGAAAAAGATTCCATTGGAGAAGATATAGGCTTTGAAGCTGGAGATAGATTGATTTCAATTAATAATATTAAACCTAGAGACTTAATAGATTATAAATTTTTAATTGCAGAAGAAGATTTGGATCTTGAAGTACTTGATCAGGACGGATCTCTACATACAATTCATCTAGAAAAAGAGATAGATGCTGACCTAGGTCTTGTTTTTACTGAAGCTCTATTTGATGGTCTCAAGCAATGTAATAACCATTGTCCTTTTTGTTTTATAGATCAACAACCATCTGGCCATCGTAAATCTCTTTATCTTAAAGATGATGACTATCGAATGAGTTTCCTTTATGGCTCATACCTAACACTTACAAATCTTTTACCCAAAGATTGGATGAGAATTCAGGACCAACGTCTGTCACCTTTGTTTATTTCTGTCCACTCAACTGATCCAACATTAAGAGCCCAATTGTTAAAAAATCAGCGAGCAGGTTTAATCATGGAACAAATTCAGTGGTTTGCAGATAGACAACTTCAGCTACATGCGCAAATCGTTGTATGCCCAGGGTTAAATGATAATGATCATCTTCATAAAACAATCAATGACCTCTTTAAATATGCTTCTGGAGACTTGCCTACGATTCTTTCAACCGCAATTGTTCCTGTCGGCTTAACACGTTTTCGCCCGGAAAATGATGGATTAAGGCCAGTAGATAAAACATGTGCAAAAAAGGTAATTAAGCTGGTAGAGAAATTACAAAATGATTTTGAATCTAGAATTGGTACACGTTTTGCATGGTTATCCGATGAATGGTATTTATTAGCTAATCAATCTCTCCCAGATAGACCAATCTATGAAAATCTTCCTCAAGAAGAAAATGGAGTAGGAAGTATCAGATCATTTTTAGAAAATATTGATAAAGCTACCTCAACTCTTCCTAAAAGAATATCCATAAAGAAAAAATGCAGCTGGGTGGTAGGGAAGCTTGTGGAAGAAGCATTAGAGCCAATATCTTCAAGAATCAACAAAATTCAAGGAATGTCATTAAAACTATTTGGACTAAGTAGCCCATATTGGGGTAAAGACAACATAGTTACTGGATTACTAACTGGAAAAGATTTAATTGATGGGTTAATGAACAAAGATCTTGGCGATGAACTGTTATTGCCTTCTATAATGCTAAAGCATGGCGAATCAACTTTCCTAGATGATATTACTGTAGAAGAAGTATCCAAAATTCTTAAAATTCCAATAAAGATTGTCTTTGGAGCAGATGACTTTGTTAAAAAAGCACTGGAAAACACTTACCATTCAATCTAAAATTCAATGAAAGCAGTGAAAAAAATCTCTACTAGTTTAATAATCTTTTATACTCTTTTCAATTCAATGTCATGCATAGTTTTAGCTAATGAAGCTCTTAAAGCAAAAGAAAAAACTACAAATAAAAATCTATTATCAAATATAGATCCTATTGAAAAAATAGATGCAAGTAAAGTTTTTCAGGTAAAGATCAAAAAGAAAGAAGAAGTTACACTAGAAGAGTTAGAAAAAATAATAGCAGATAATAGTGATGAACTTAAAATTATCAATAATCAAATTGAGGAGAAAAAATACTTATTAAAAAGAGAAATATCATCATGGTATCCTAGTTTGAATCTTTCAAGTTCAGGCTTGCCTCAATATATGACGGGTAATACTTACAATGAGCTTTCAACAAATACATCTAATAATCAAATAAAATCAAGTCTAAGTGCAACATTAAAATGGGACTTAATAAATCCTACAAGAATTCCGCAAATAGAAATTGCAAAAGAAAACTTAGATAAAGCAAGAATTGCTTATGAAATAAAATATCGTGACTTAATTTTAGAAGCACATGAAAGATTCTTCCTTTTACAAAAATCAATTCAAGAAGTTCGTATTGCAAAAGATTCTATTAAAAGTTCCAAGATTGAATTACAGGAATCAAAAATAAGATTTAATTCTGGCATAGGTAGTAAGTTTGATTTATTAGAGGCAGAAACAAAACTTTCAAAAGATAATAAATATTTATTGGAAAAAATAGGTATAAGAAAAATTAACGAGAGTAAGCTTGCAAGTATACTAAATTTGGATGAAAATTTAACACCTAAAATTATCACAAAACCTAGAATATTAGGTCAATGGGAATCCTCATTAGAGTCAAGCATTATTGCAGCATTGCAATACAGAAAAGAATTAGAAGAATTAATGATTAATTTAAAAATAAATAACAACCAAGCAAAAATATCATTGGCAAAAAATAGACCAACATTATCTATTTATAATACTATTGATGGATATTTATCTCAAGGAGAAATAGGCATGCCATCTCCGAGAAATGATAACAATATTAATAGCTTTAACAATACAATAGGGATACAATTTCAATGGCCAATACTGGATGGTGGTTTTTCAAAATCAAATTATCTTGCTAATAAAGAGAAAACAAAAGAAATTAAAACAAATATTGAACTAAAGAAAGATCAAATTAGATATGAAATTGAAGAAATATTTATAAGAATGAATACAGCAAAAAATAATATTAAATATTCTTTACAGGAAATAAAAACCTCCAAAGAATCATTAAGACTTTCTATATTAAGACTAAAAGCAGGTATATCAACTCAACTTGAAGTTATCAATAATCAAAAAGATCTGACTCAAGCAGAGGTAGATTATTTTACATTGATAACTGATTACAATATAAACTTGATTAAATTACAAAGAAAAACAGGGATTAACAAAATCAAAAACTGCTATTTTCAAAATGCTGATAATGAAAATTTTGATACTCATGACTTAAACAAAAAAAATTCGCCCCAGTCCTTATCATTAGCAAACGAAACCTGCATGGAGCTTATCTAGTCATATAGCGATGAAGATTAATCTAAACAACCAACTACTTAATGAAGGGCAATTGCTGTCTTTAAACCGGTTAGTTGACGAAGTTGCACAAAGACAATTAAATGATTTTGGAAAAATCAATTCTGAGTTAAAACCTGATGGAACTCTAATAACAAGCTGCGATCGATGGAGTGATAAGCATTTAGTAGAAGGTATCTCATCCATTACGAACTCCAAAGAAGGAATCTTAAGTGAAGAAGGTTCCAAAATAGTTCCTTCCTCGCAAGCGTATTGGATAGTAGACCCTCTTGATGGAACAACAAATTTTGCCGCAGGGATACCTTTTTGGGCAATTTCCATTGCACGTTTTGTCAATGGACAACCCAACACAGCTATTCTTGATATTCCAGCTCTTAAAAAAAGAATTCTTGCAATTAAAGGTTGTGGAGTGTGGATTAATAATGAAAAAATTAATTACGAAGATATAATTGTCAAAAAAAGTGATTGTATATCTCTTTGTAGTCGATCAATTATTATTTTGCAAAAAGAACCGAAGAAAAGATTTCCTGGAAAAATCCGACTATTAGGAGTCTCTAGCCTAAATATGACAAGTGTAGCTATAGGGCAAACTTTTGGAGCCATTGAAGCTACACCGAAAATATGGGATTTAGCTGCTGCTTGGTTAATTTTAAATGAACTTGGTTGTTCTTTAAAATGGTTACGTATGAATCCTTTAAATATAAAGGAAGGTCAAGACTTAAGTTCGGTTAATTTTCCACTAATTGCTGCAATATCAAAACAAGATTTAGAAAAACTTAGCCCCTGGGGTAATACACTAATGGAATAAATTAACTAAAGCAATATTAATAGAAAAGAAATTAATTAAATATTAAATAATCTCATTAAAAATATAAATTAAGAAATTTATACTTAAATGTTTAGTCTCTTTACACTAAAATTAGCGAATCTGGGATCTCTAAAGAGTGGTATTTCACTTGCGTAAACAAGTAAACTGGTTTATTCGCAGTATTTGGAACGCCTCTCAAAGATGGAATCGGTGTGATTGTGTAGACCTCAGTGCTGCATTTGCTTACTACACTCTCCAATCTTTCTTCCCAATTTTATTGATTTCACTATCTGTAGCCTCATGGTTTTTAGGCAAACAGCAAGGACTGGATCAACAAATCATTGGATTAGCAGCTCAAGTATTACCTCCTTCTGTAGTTGGATTAGTAGAAACAACATTAATCAAGCTGGTCAATCAAGGCTTTGGTGCAGGAATATTAGGTGCAATGTTTCTTATCATCACTGCTGGTAATGCATATTTGACCTTACAGAGAGGTTCAGATCGACTATGGGAAGACGCCTTGCCTTCAAAAACAAGTCCAATTCCTCTTAGAGCGCAGGCTTTTAGACTAATTCGAAACAGAATTGAAGCATTTTTTGTTGTTTTGTTGGTTGGGGTCTTAATGGTTCTGGATGAAGTTAGTTCTTATTTAAGAATGATTCCAGGAGCATTTTGGACAGACTTAAAAAATACTAGCCCTCAAGTAACAGATGCATTAGGGAAAATACCCTTGATTGAACTTGGTCAAATAATGTTTCCTTTCATAGGTTTCACAATAATGGCACTATTATTACAAGCATTGGTACCTAGACGCCGAGTACCTATTAGGCCTCTTATACCTGGATCAATAATGATAGGTACCTTACTAACATTATTAAATTCTGCCGTTAGTAGAACAATACTTTCATTAGGATCAAGATTTCAAGCATACGGAATTATTAGTGGTGTTTTAGTTTTAACTTTATGGATTTGGTTAGTTGGATTAATTATTTATTTTGGTCAATGTTGGAGTATTGGTTTAGTCAGTAATAGAATTAATAAACCAAATAAAATTAATTAAACTATAGGAAGATGAATAAAAATCTAACTATTATTTGGTTTTCGGTTATTATACTTTTTGTTTTACCTACTCCAATAGGAAGATTATTTATAGATATGGCAGGTGGAATAATGATCTTATTATTTTTAATATCAATAATAATCGCTGGTATAGGATGGTTTAGTTGGAAAAGTTTGAAATCAAATTTAATCAATTGCAAGAAATGTGGTGCCACATATATTTCAGCTTCTGAAAATTGTCCAATATGTGGTGCAAGTAATAATAGCGAAAAACAAGAAACGAATTTTAATATTCCAGCAAGCTCAGCAACAATCGATATTGAAGCTAAAGAAACTGATTAATTTAATCTTTTCTTTTAGATTTAAATTTATTCAAATCAATTTCAATGATTGTTTGTTCTATATTTTCTAGTAAGTTCTCACAATGCTCAAGATAAAAACTGGCCTTAAGGTAATTTTCTTGAAGCTCCTCTATTAAAAAATTTTCATTCTGTAAATTAGCTATAATAATATCTAATTTTTCTAATGATTGTTCATAAGATAATTTAGAGATTTCAGATAAAAGCTTTTTATTTTGATTTGTTAATGCTTGTTTTTTTATCTTACTATCTGATTCAATATCAGAAGATTGATTAACTTTTGATTTTTTCATTAGTTCAAAGTATGTGGAGAAACTTTCTTAACTATTGATTCTATAGAACCATCTGCACAATCTATCAATACTTTTTCTTCTAAATTGACATCATTAATACTTTTTACTGAGTGATTTAAATGATTTCTCAGAATACAAAACCCTCTTTTTAAAATGCTTTGAGGAGATAAAGCATTAAGAATTTCAGACCTTTGAAATAATTTCTCTTTTTTTTTATTAAAGATTGAAATAGGTGGAATATCTAACATTATTTTTCTTCTATCTGAAATTATTTGATATTTTCTTTGAATAATCCAATTAACAAAATCTTGGGATCTTTGTTTAATCTGATCTAGCTCATTTCGCGCCATTGCTTTGCTAGGTAATAAATCGACAATTGCAGCCGTAGGAGTTGCCGATCTATGGTCAGAAACTAAATCTGCCACTGTCAAATCATCTTCATGGCCTATTCCCGTAATTACTGGCACTGGAAAATATGCTAATTCTCTGCATAACTCATCATCATCAAAAACCATCAAATCCTCTCTACTACCTCCGCCTCTTGTGACGATAATTGCTTCAATACCTAACTGATCATAAAACTTAGCTAAATCAGATATTACTGATTTAATCTTTGCTGCTACATCACCTTGAACAGGTATAGGAAAAACAAATAACTTTGTAAGTGGCCAACGTTCTTTGGCTATTCGAAGAACATCGGCATAAGCAGAACTTGGTACACTCGTACAAATTGCAATAGCATTCGGAAACTTTGGTAACGCCCTTCGTCTTGCTTCATTAATCAAACCTTCTTGAATTAATAAAGAACGCACCTTCTCAAATTTTTTTAATACTGTGGAAAGTGTTGGCCTGATTTGTATAACTTGAACTATTAGAGTTGCTCTATTTTTCCAAAAATTTAATTTTCCAAGTATTTCAACGCCATCATCATCCTTGGGATGAAAAGAAATGAATTTTAATGATGAAGACCAAATGACAGCAGAAATACTTGCATCTCCATCAGTTAGTGTGAGCCATAAATGACCATTTTTTAATCTAGAACTGGAAACAGAAGCATGTAAAAAAAATCTTGGAGCAAATCCCCTGGAAACAAGATCTCCTATTGCTTGATTGAGCTCCTGAATTGAAAAATTAGGAATCGTTTCATTATTCAAGATTATTAACCAAAATCAAATTTTTAAAGCAATCAACCAAATCCAATTTGCCCAAGAATTCCCTGTCCTGTTAGTAATTCTGTGCTCAATCCAATAACAATTCCAAGCATGGCTAACCTGCCATTCCAAATCTCAGCATAATTTACAAATCCATAGCGAGGTTCGATATCTTCAGATGACATGATTTTTGTGAAATTAAATAAATTCTATCGAGTAACGAGAAAAAAGTTATTTATTTGCCTAAAGAAACTTTACTGATCATTTAACGAACATGTTTTGTTCCATCAACTGGATGATATTCCTCGCCTGTTAACTCCTCATAAATTATTGCAGGCAAACCAGTCTCAAACATTGTTTGGAGCGCCTCTTTTAAAAAAGGATTCCATCCTCCAGTACTAACTTTGCCATGACGGACAGTCCAATCCCATGTTCCTTGCAGATCTCTTGGAATTCGCCCCTCTCGATCTCTTCGTGCAACCAAATCCAAAGATTCAACCAACCCAACTTGGACAGGCTCTTTGCCATATGCAGGAGTAAGACTCAATTCAAGGCGAACAGGATCTTCCTTAACTAGACGTAATCTAAATCTAGGGGGAAGCCTCAAAGATTTAATTACAGCTCCAACTACTCGTGTTCTTTGCTCCAAAATTTTACCCCTTGTTTAATTGAAGAAATACTTGTCTTCCTAATAGTCACTAATTATAGCTATTAAGAAGACGATTCGGTTTGCTTTGGAGGATCCATATCATTAGAGAATCGAACAGTCAAAAGATCCTCATCTGTAATCTGGCCTTCTTCATTAAGTAATTCAGGATGAACAGTAAATTTACCCGTCCGATCTTTAGACATCTGTTTTTTAGATCGTTGAAGTGAATTAGCAGCAACAAAACCTCTAGACATAACCCGCAATGCTTGCCATAGAAGGAGGATTAAGACACAAGCATATAAAAATGGGAATACAGAGTCGAACATAATTTTAATATGCAAAAAATAAAATGTCTTTTAAATAAGAGAAACTATGCAAGCTAATGCATTTATAATAACTGTTGGCAGCCAAACCTTAATTGCAAGAATAGAAAAAGAACATAATCAAAATATTTATAGAAAGCCAGCCGATTTTTTATCATTTTCAAGTCATGAAATTTTTCTACTTTTCAAAAAAGCTAAAAAACCATAGTAATTGTCTCAAGCAATTGACACCAAAAAACAATGATTCTACGTCAAGTCAGCCTATTATCAAAAGTCTCGGAATATAAACACAATAGAATAAATGTTTTTCTTCAAAATCAAAAGATATCCAAAGAAATTAACTTATTTTATAAGTCTATTTATTATTGCATTATCTTTTACAAAAGATATTTCTTACCCAATACCACTTACACGAAAAGTTAAACAAACAGATAGTCCAATTTTTGCAAAGAAATCTTTTGTTTCAGAAGCATTGGAAAGAAGCGGGGCAGCAGTAGTTACTATTGATACTCAAAGAAAGGTTCGCAATAAACAACGATATCTCATTCCACCAAGCTTATTAATAGATCCTTATCTTCAAAAATTTCTAGATCTACCTAATATCAATTCGTCTCAATGGAGAATTGAAAGAGTACAAGGAAGTGGTGTTATTTTTTCATCAGCAGGTCTTGTACTTACCAATGCACATGTTGTAGAAAAAACAGATAAACTAGTTGTAGGATTATCAGATGGAAGAAGAGTTTCCGGAAGAGTTGTTGGAGAAGATTCTCTTACAGATTTAGCAGTAATTAGACTTGATAGTGTAGGACCATGGCCTAAAGCAACTTTAGGAAATTCTGATGAGATAAAAGTAGGAGACTGGGCTATTGCTGTAGGCAATCCATATGGATTAGAGAAAACAGTCACTTTGGGAATTATTAGTAATCTAAATAGAAATGTTTCTCAATTAGGCATAGCAAATAAAAGACTAAATTTAATACAAACCGATGCTGCAATAAACCCTGGAAATTCTGGTGGGCCTTTACTGAATGCGGATGGAGAAGTAATTGGAATAAATACTTTAATTCATTCTGGACCCGGAGCAGGAATTGGATTTGCAATTCCAATAAACCAAGCCATAAATATTGCCAATCAATTAGCATTAAATGGTAAGGCTATCCATGCAATAATTGGTGTCAGTCTTTCCTACCCAAATTTGTATGAAAAGAAGTTAAATAAAAAAATTTTAAAAGGTGCTTTAATTAATTATGTTTTGCCAAATAGTCCAGCAGCAATAAAAGGCTTAAAATCCGAGGATATTATTATTGCTATTGATGAAAAAGAGATTAAATCTCCTAGAGATGTAGTAATTGCAATTAACAATAATGGTATTGATAATGAAATGGAATTTACAATTTTAAGAAATAACAAAAAATTCAAAACTTTTATAATGCCAAAAGACATTAGTGAATTTGAGCAATATTGAAAACTAATGTTAGATAAATAAGGAATAATAATAGAAGAATTCTACTTAGATCCTTTTAGCTTTTTTTCTCTGCAACTTACGTTTAGCAACTCTTTTTGCTTCTTTTTCAGCGTTTTTAATAATCATCTCCGCCAATTCTTTTTCCTCTCTTTTCTTAGAGATAAAATAATCATAGTTACCTTTATAAAATAACAACTGACCATCTCTTATTTCTACAATTCGATTGGCAACTTTTGATATAAAAAATCGATCGTGTGATACGAGAATTAAAGATCCTTTAAACTCTCTAATTGCAGTTTCAAGCATTTCTTTAGCAGGAATATCTAAATGATTCGTTGGTTCATCAAGAAGCATTAAATTACAAGGGCTAACTATTATCAAAGCTAATGCAACTCGAGCTTTTTCTCCACCACTAAGATCAGAAATCTTCTTGAATACATCATCATTACTAAAACCAAGACCTCCTAGGAGAGAACGTACTTTTGTTTGAGTCCAATCTGGAACAGCTTCAAACAAAGTTTGTAAAACTGTAAGCTCCAAATTTAAAGCCTCAGATTGATTTTGTTCAAAATAGTTAGCTACAATATTATGTTTTCCAAGCTCTGCTATTCCATCCTCAGGAGTTTCTATGCCCATTATTAAGCGCAACAATGTCGATTTACCGGAACCATTCGGCCCTAAAATTGCAATATGGTCTCCTGCCTCAATTGCAAGTTTAGCTCCTAAAAAGATTATTTTATCATCATAAGTATGTGTTAGATCACGTATTTCAAGTACTCTTTTACCAGACTTAGGTGCTTCTGGAAAAGAAAATTTAGGCTTAATTAATTCTGATTCAGGCATATCTATTCTTTCTATTTTATTTAATAGTTTCTCTCTACTCTTCGCTTGGCTACTTCTGGTAGCACTAGCTCTAAACCTATCAATATAATCCTGTTGAGCTGATAATTCTTTTTGTTGGCGATCAAAAGATGCTTTCTGTGATTCAACTTCGAGATTCTTTTGATCTAAGTATTGAGTATAATTTCCAAGATAAGTTCGAGATATCCCTCTTTCCGTACATACTATATGCGTACAAATTCTATCTAAAAAGCTTCGATCATGGCTAATAATAACCATTGCAGAAGTTTGATTTAAAAGATAATTCTCAAGCCAATCAATTGTATCTAAATCTAAATGATTAGTTGGTTCATCTAATAATAATAAATCTGGTTCTTGCAAAATAATTTTCCCTAAAGCAACCCTCATTTGCCAACCTCCAGAAAAATCCCTAATAAATCGATCCCCATCACTAGAAGAAAAACCGATATTTACTAAAGACTTCTCAATTTTTGCCTCCAACTCATAACCATGTAAAGATTCAAAGCTAATTTGAAGATTTCCGTGCTGCTTAACCAAAGAATCAAGGTAAGTGCTATCTAATAAAGCTCTATTTGATACCATTTCATCCTCAATCTCATGTATTTGATTTAAAACCTTTGAAGCAACATCAAATGCTTGAAAAAGTTCCTGCCTAACAGTTCTATTTAAATCAACATCAAACTCTTGCTGCAAATAAGCTATTCGAGGTTCACCCTCATAAATAACTTCACCTCCACTTACTTCTTCTAATCCAGCAATGATTCTTAATTGAGTGGATTTGCCTGCACCATTGACTCCAACCAGACCAATTCGTTGGCCAGATCTAATTTCCCACGTAATTTCTTTAAGAACTTCCGCTGTAGGATAAATTTTACTAACTCGCTCAAGTCTAATCACTAAAAAGATGCCTCATATAAATAAAGTTAAACTGCTCACGGATGCAGAGCTTAAATACTAAACTTCCAAGTCTACTAAGTTTGAATAATGATAAGACTAGAACAAATTGCTGCTTTGTTTTTAGCCGCAGGATTGGCTATCCCTAGCTATTGGTTTTTTTGGACTTTGGCAGGCGGAGGAGGTTATGAAAAAAGAGAATTGCAAAAAGTACCTTTAATCAAAGAAAAGACGAAACAAAAAAGTCCAAATATCAAAGCCCCCCTCTAGCTTTTATAAACCATTGCTTAGTATCCGTATCATCAAGATGTGCAAGATATTCCTTCACATCTTCTATAGAAACAGGTAAGCCAAGATCATCTCCTATTTGAACTATTGATTTCAACGCTCCTTGTGGATCCTGCAAAGCTTGACGAAAAAGAGCTTTTCTGTATGAAGAGTTTTCCTCAATCCGATGATAAAGCTGATCTACATTGCTGCGGCTCATAAGAAAATTGACAACTGCTTTACCTTATTCATTTAAGCCACTTTTGGCCCAAAGTTTGAATCATGAAATTTTCCTGAATCAGCCTCTCTCATACCTAATGCAGATGCATCTTTCATACTTCTTGCATCCATACATAAGACCTTTCTTAGTTGTGCAAAATTATCAGCCTGAACGCTTCTTCCTTCGTTATTTGCAGAAAATTCTGCTTTTTGCAAAACATGGTGCAAATGAGTCAATAAATATGAACTGATGACCGCAGAAACTAATACATCACTATTTTCTTTACCCTTTCTAGTTTTATTCCTATGAACCTTTCTAGCTACATTATTCTCAATTAAACGTGATCCTTGTGATCGAGGGGAAGATGGAAGAGTTGGTTTTTTAGTCATTTTG
Organism: uncultured Prochlorococcus sp.; assembly: GCA_902590775.1. Lineage (GTDB taxonomy): Bacteria > Cyanobacteriota > Cyanobacteriia > PCC-6307 > Cyanobiaceae > Prochlorococcus_E. Next base: position 54,852 of record CACIYC010000002.1, on the reverse strand, counting down.
AGGAGAGAGTGCGTACCAAGACTGAATTAAATGTCAAAGCAAAAGCTTTAACGAAATAGGCATAAATTTAATTGGGATAAATCATTTGAAACTTTTTGCAAAAGAGCAAAAATGAAGTTTGATCTCGAAACAATCATACTAAAGGATAGTATCCTTGACTATAAGTGTACACTATTAAGTACCCGTTACATCCTTTGGGTCATGGCTACCCGGCAAAATTCCTCGAACGGGAAACCAAAGTCTCCCAGAGTACAAGTTGTGCTCCCCGAAGACCTTTGTGATCGATTAACTTTTTTAGCTGAACAAGAATCAAGAACTGTCAGCAATATGGCAAAGGTACTTATTCAAGAAGGTGTGAGTCGATTAGAAGCTGAGCAACTATCAAAACAAAAGAGTATTTCAAAAATATCTGCGACAGATCAATTCCGATCATCACTGGAATCTCAACAAGCAAGACGCTTAAAAGGAGCACCACGCAGAATAAAATTTCATCGACCATAAATTACCTTTTCAAGGCTTCACGAAACTGCCAAGTACAGTTGGTCTTTCTGCGCCTGTAATCAATTCAGTACAAGTTTTTTGATTGCAATACCACCATGCCAAAAAGGCAAAAGCCATAGCTTCTCTTGCCTCAGAAGAAATACCAATCTCCTCCATAGCCAAAACTCTAATCCCTTTACATTTTTTTGAAATTTCTTTCATAAGAACTGGGTTTTTACTACCTCCGCCGGCAACAAATAATTCAATCGGTTTTATATAGTGACGTCGAAAAAGATTATCTAAATCCTGAGCAACAATCGAAGCAGTAAAACATGTCAAAGTTGCAATTACATCATTAACATTATTGCAATCAATTTCAGATAATCTTCTTTCTAGATCTTTGCAACCAAAAACTTCTCTCCCTGTTGATTTCGGAGGTAGAAGTTGAAAAAAATCTTCCTCCAACCATTTCTCTATAGCAACCAAATCTGGGTTTCCTGCCGCAGCCATCAATCCATCAGAATCAAAATTTAGTTTCCCATTACTAAACTTCCTGGCAGCAAAATCTATCAAGCTGTTCGCTGGCCCACAGTCCCATCCCATAAGATCATAGTTTCGATCTGGTCCACATCTAGGAGGCAACAATGAAAGATTTGCAATACCTCCAAGATTAAGAACTCCTCTCCAACCTGGTCCTCCGCCTAATAATGCAAGATCTAAAAGAGGAGATAACGGAGCACCTTGACCACCTAAGGCAAGATTTTTAGCTCTAAAATCAAAGACAACAGGTCTATTAAGAAAAGTTGCTAGTAAAGGAGCTTGAATAAGCTGCAAACTGGCTCCTCGATCAAAATCTTTTGGAGGCCTATGACTAACAGTCTGGCCATGACAACCAACAACACGAGCAATGCTCTTAGGGTCACAAGCCTTCGCTGCTCGATAATGAAACTCTGTGATTATCTCTGAAAGTTCTAACCATTCAGTACTACTAAGCCTGGAACCCTGACCAACATCAACAATGATTTTTTGTAAGTCAGAATCAAATGAAACTGATGCTTTATTAATCAATCTCCAGGTGGGCTTACGTAAATTACCTTTAAAATCTACTAATGCAGCATCCACCCCATCGGCGCTGGTACCACTCATTAAACCTAAAACATACATTCACACTTGAGGCAATTTTTGCAAATGCTCCATCAATCCCATTACAACTAAAACATGATCTTTTTCTAAAATATATTTAGCAGGTGGATTTACTGTTAAACGTTTTGCAGGACCTGCTGCCAAAACATTAACTAAATAGTTCTTTCGGAGATTTAAATCTCTTAAAGAGCGCCCTACAAAAATTTCTGGGACTTTAATCTCATCAATTCCTGTTTGATCATCTAATTCAAGTCTTTCAATCAGGTTTGGACGGACCAGCTCTAAACCAAGTCTCTCCCCTTGCATCCTAGAAGGAAAAACTACTCTATCTGCACCAACCCTTACAAGCATTCTTTCATGTAAATCACTTGTTGCTCTAGCAATTACTTGTTGAACTTGACTTCCTTGAGTATCTTTTGCTATCAAAGTTGTTGTAATACTTGCTTCAATTGGCTCACTAATTCCTACAACTACAGTGCCCATTTCAAGAACACCTGCTTCCTTCATTGATTCTTCATCAGTGGAATCAACAACTCTAGCTTCAATTGATGGCTCCAACTGACGTAATTCTTCTATAGCGCGTTCCGAAGAGTCAACCGCAAGTACTTCAACCCCATTACGAATCAACTCACGACAAACAGCAGTCCCGAAACGACCAATTCCTACTACAGCAAAGCCAAGAGAATCGCTTCCTTTTTTAGGTAACCATTGCCACCATTCACTCATTTTAATACCTCCAAGAAAAGAATTCAAACATAAAGATCTTCACGTGGATAGCCAATACGATTCTGATGCTGAATCCTATCCCTATTCAGTGCTTGCCAAATTGCACTTAGAAACAAAAGTATTCCTAATCTACCTACAAACATACCTACCACCAACACGAATTGACCAAGTGAATTTAAATCCTGTGTCACACCTATATCAAAACCTACTGTCGCAAAAGCAGAAATACATGTAAATAATATTTCCAAGAAAGAAAAGCGATCTTGACCACCCAAGCCAGTTGTCATGGTAATTAACAAGGCCATGAGGAGAACAAATAGAAGTGATCCAACCGTAATACCAACTGCTTTTAATACAACTTTATCTGAGATTTGTCGATGTCTAATAACCACAGTATCTTGTCCTCGCAAAGTTGATCTCGTCGCAGCCATAAGTGCTGCAATAGTCGTAGTTTTAATTCCTCCTCCAGTACCTCCAGGACTGGCTCCTATAAACATTAATGTCATCAAAAGCAATAGGCCTGAATCTGAAATACTCTCAATAGAGATAGGCATGCTAGTAAATCCTGCAGTCCTAGCGCTAACAGATTCAAAGAAAGAAGTTAAGAGCCTTTCATGCCAAGAAACTGAGAAAAGATAAGATCCTTGTGATATTGATTCAGTAATAACTAATCCAAATGTTCCGAAACCAATTAAAAATAAAGAAGTTCTAATAACTAAACGAGTGTGAAGACTTAGGCTACGCAACTTGAAATTTTTTCTATTACTCCAAAGATCACTTGTGACTCTCCATCCTAAACCTCCTAAAACAATCAGAACAATCAATACAAAATTTACAATCCCATTACTTCGATAATCTTCCATACTGTTTGACCAAAGACCAAACCCTGCATTGTTATATGCAGAAATGCTATGAAATAGTGATGCCCATAAACGATCTCCTAAATTCGGTATATCAGAGAACCCAAAATAAAATAAAATAAAAGCTCCAATAATTATTAAAACTGCTGCCGTAAAGGCAATGCCACGAAAAGTTCTACCTACTCCACCCACTCCAAATTCATCAAGAGTTTTTCCACGATCTAAGCGACATCTCAATTCTGTTCCACTAACAACAAAGCCTTGTAAAAAAGTTGTAATCGCCATTAAACCTAAACCTCCAACAAGTAGCATTACTGCTAAAAGAATTTGACCATATATTGTTAAGTCTTTGCCTATATCAATTATCGTCAAACCTGTTACTGTCACAGCAGATGTGGCCGTAAAAAAAGATTGCCATATACCAACTTCATTAGAAGAACATAAAGGTGTTGCAAGCAAAAAAGTGCCCAGGAAAATAACCAAAGAACCGGTTAGAAGAGTGAACTGTGGAACAGTTAATCTTCTATACCACACAAGTTTTAAACTGACTGTTTTGGAAAAAGACACTGAATAGATTGCTTTCTAAGATTTAGAAAATTATATTCATAATTAAAGGTCTAATGGCTACACCTTAGTATTGCCAAAGAATTAATAGTGGTACAACTATTGTCATTAACACAGTGAGTCCTGCTCCATACCTTGTTACATCAAGAAAACGATAGCGACCAGGTCCAAATACCATTAAATTTGTTTGATAGCCCATTGGAGTTAAAAATGACTGACTCGCACCAAATAAAACTGTCATCAAAAGTGCAGAAGGAGGAAGATTCATGCCTGGCGCGAGATGCACTGCAATAGGTGCCAACAACGCAACAGAGGCTGCATTACTAATAAACTGTGTAAAAATTGTCGTAGACAAGAAAATGACTAACAAAGCAAAATAAGTAGGCAAGCCATCCAACCAATACTCAAGTCCTCCTGCGAAGGCATCTGCAAGACCAGTGGATTGCATTGCAACACTAAAACTAGAAAGAGATCCCAACAGAAGGATGACATCTAAACGAATAGAATCTTGAACCTCAGCTGGGCGAATGCAACCACCTACAACCATAGCAATCACCGCAATTAAAACTGATGCTACTAAAGGCAATGTCGTCAAAGTAGGCAAAAGAATCATTGCTATTGCTATTGCTATAGCGATAGGTTTGCGCTTCACAGTAGGCAAGTCATTCTCAAGCTGATCAAGAACAACCAAGTCATTGCTGGCTTGTAGACCACGAATGGAATCTAGAGGCGCTTGTAAAAGCAATACATCTCCCTCATGTAAAATCGCCTGACCAAGACGTTCTTGAACAGTTTGCTGTCCACGTCTTAAAGCAAGAACTGTTGCATTATGTCTCTGTCGAAATCTTAATTCTCTTAAACTTGCACCAGCTAAAGTCGATCCTGCAGGAAGAAGGACTTCAACGGTTTTTTGCCCTTCAACAATTTGCCAATCAAAAGGATTTGTTGAATCATTATTGAAAGTTCTTTTAGCAAGTTGAACAGTATGTTCTTGCTGTAATCGAAGAAGATCTGCACGAGTCACCCGAAGCAATAACCTATCTCCTGGTTCCATAGTACGATCGGCAAGAGGAGGAATAAGTCTTTCTTTACCTCGTTGAAGCTCTAAAACATCTACATCAAAACGTCTCTGCAACCTACTATTATGCAATGATTGTCCTACAAGTTCAGAATCATTTGGAATGGTCACCTCAGTAAAGTAGCCAGTTTGATCAGATCTACTACTACTAATATCATTGTTTTCTTTTCCTCTATCAGGCAACAAAGACTGTGGTGCTAATAACAAGTACACCGTTCCAAGTAACCATATAGGCACACCAATTGCAGTAAAGCTAAAAAGTTCTAGAGGGCCATATCCCAGTTGAGCGCTAATATCACTAACCAACAAATTGACAGAACTTCCTAGAAGAGTCAAAGTTCCACCTAATAAAGTTGCGAAAGAAAGAGGTAACAAAACTCTAGATGGAGAAATATTGCGCTTCGCACACCAAGCCTCTATTACAGGTAAAAGTGATGCAACCACAGGTGTATTAGGAACAATTCCTGAAATTGGTGCAACTACCAAACCTAAAATTCCTATCAACCTACGAGGTGTATTAATACTTTCAAAAGCAATTAATTCTCTTAAACGATCCAAAGCCCCACTTTTAAATAAAGCAGCAGAAACTGCAAATAAACCCATCAATGTTATAAGTGCAGGACTACCAAAGCCAGCTAAAGCTTTTTGAGGTTCTAATACCCCTGTTGCCATCAAGAGTGAAACACTTAGAAGACCGGTTAACTCAGGAGCTAGAAATCCACTAACAAAAAGAAATATAGCCAAAAACAACACGCTCAAAGTTACGAGTGCGTGAAAGTTTTCTAAAACTGAAAATAATTCATGCATATTGTTTTGTTTCCATTGTCTTCATTACTGAATTAATTCTGACAAAGATCAACAAGAAATAAAATAACTTTTTGACGACCAATATATTCTCTCAATCAATCAAATTCTTAGCATGACTGCACAACCACGAACCAGCAGATCTAACACCTAGAGACAAATTCGGAAATTTAGATAAATAAGCCATACGTCGAATTTGGAAAGCAAGTGATCCTGACATTGTTAAGCCCATGGCTGTAAGAGTTGCTTGACCTACACCCAAACTGAGCATCTCTCCACGATCAACAAATTGAAAAGGGCGATTAACAATTTTCCCGTCAAAGAAATCACGCAAATTTACACCCAAATGCTCTCCCTGTTGCATCGCAACTTGAGCCGTAGAAAAAAGAGGATTACCTAAATCATAAGAAATATCTCCAATAGCAAAAACATTGTCATATCCGATGACATTTAATTGAGAGTTGATCAATATTTTTCTATCTTTTAAGATATTTTTCGGCAAACCATTTGGTATTGATGATTTTACTCCTGCGGTCCAAATCACTCCTGAATGACTCATTGACAACGATTTTGATTGATCTTGCAAAATACTTAAAAATTCTAATTTTTCCCGAGTAATTTTTAAAACCCTTGTATTTAAATGAACTTTCACAGATTTTTTTCTTAATGCTTGTTCTGCTTGTTCCTGATTAAACGATTTAACATTAGGTAAAACCCTTTCACCCAATTCCACTAAATTTATTGCAATTGGTTGAACTATTAAATCAGCTAATTTACAAGCTAATTCAACTCCTGTGGGTCCTGCACCAACAATAAATAAATTTTGATTGGGAGAATTATTTAAACTCAGAATTAAATTTTTTATTTTTGCTACATCTTGATATTGATTAAACATAAGAGCGTACTCTTCAACACCTGGAATGCCAAAAGAATCTGGCTGCGAACCAGTACTGATAACAAGTTTTCCGTACTTAATTTCCTCTCCATTAGAAGTAATAACAATCTCTTTATCTAAATCAATGTTTTCAACATACTGATCAATATGAATAATTCCTCTTGATGCAAGTAATGATTTATAAGAAGGAGCTACTTCCCAAGTTTCAAGCTCACCAGCTAATAATTCATATAGCAATGGTAAAAATACAAATCTTTTACGTGGCTCAATCAAGATAATTGGAGGCCTTTTCTTACCATTACTTAAAGAAAAAGCAGTAGTTAAACCTCCAAAGCCACCACCAATAACAACAACAGCATTACTTTTTGAAGAATTAGACTCCATTGGAACAATACCTGAAATAATTGAGAAAAACTACAAACAAACTAATGAAAAGGGACAATAGATCATATGAACATGATTAGCCAAAACATGGCAGAAATCCCATTATTAAACATCCCCTTACAACAAGCCTGTCTTCATCTAGAGAAACTTTCTCCAGAAAAGCGCCTGGCATGGGCATATCAAGAATTTGGCCAGAGATTTGCAATAACTACAAGTTTTGGAATTCAATCATCAGTATTACTGCACATGCTTCATAAAATTGATGATGGAAATAATATCAAAATCATCTGGGTGGATACTGGTTATTTGCCTCCTGAGACCTATCAATATGCAGACTCACTATCAAAAAAACTTAAATTAAATATAACTATCGTTCAAAGCAAAATATCCCCCGCAAGGATGGAAGCTTTATATGGGCAGCTTTGGGAAAAAAACTCTTTAAAAGACCTAGAAAAATATCACAATATTCGCAAAGTCGAACCTCTCGAAACAGCTTTAAACGAATATAAAATCAACTGCTGGGCTAGTGGTGTAAGAAGCAGTCAAACGGATAATAGAAACTCTATGGAAATATTAGATCTAATAAGATCACGACTTTCATTAAGACCAATATTGGAATGGTCTAAAAAAGATATTTTTTATTACATGCAAAAACATAATCTGCCACAACATCCTCTTTTTGAAAAAGGTTATTCCACTATTGGCGATTGGCATTCAAGTGCACCTGATAGTAACGATGCAAGTGGAAGAAAAACCCGATTTGGAGGATTAAAACAAGAATGTGGGATCCATACAGACCAAAAGACAAATAGTAATCAAAAGTGAATAACGAAAAATATTGCCTTTTAATTGGCAATACTCGTTGGCACTGGGCTATGAAAAAAGGAACTCAATGGTCCTTTTTTCATACTGCTCCAGAATCACAAAAACTGAAATCCCTCAATAATGTTTTGTGGAAATGGGCTGCTGTAGGTCCGATCCCTTCGGATATTGAATTAGATCCTTCCAGACTCATCAAAATTGAACATATCCCTTTATTAAACCTTCCTTCATGGCTAGGCATTGATAGAGCCTTAGTCGGCTGGGGAGCATACCAAAAAGCTAAATCTAAAAAGCTACATTCAAAAGGTATTCTTATTGCCGATGCAGGGACTATTTTAAGTTTAACTCGTATTACAGCCAATGGAGAGTTTGCAGGAGGCCAATTAGTGGCAGGGTTAAAACTCCAAAGATTAATCATGTCTGAAGGAACAAAAAACCTCAGTCCAGTTAAAAGAGAAAATATTCCAAAAATAAAGTTTCCTATATCTACTGAAGAAGCAATGTTACAAGGAAGCTTTCAAGCTATTCTTGGAACTTTATTACAGGCACAACAAGATGCAAATATGCCCCTTTGGTTGTGTGGAGGTGATGGAAGAATATGTTTTGACCATCTAAAAAATAAAAATCTAGAAATTTTTCATTTCCCTGATCTTGCAATGGAAGCAATGATCAAAATTAATTTAATTCCTAATCAAGACCTAAATCAGACGAAATCTGATCTGCCATAATTGCTGCCTTTACTTTAAAATAAATCAACTCAAAATTGCCTTTAGCATCTATTACAAAAGTCTGTCTCTTCAAACCCATATATTCTTTACCCATAAACTTCTTTAACCCATAACTTTCATATGAAGTTGCCACAGGACATGGTTCTAAATCGGTCAATAAGCTAAAAGGTAAATCATATTTTTTAATAAACTTAGTATGAATATTAGAAGGATCTTTACTAATCCCTAAAACTCTAATTTGATACTTTTGAAAAATATCCCAACGATCTCTGAAATTGCAAGCTTCCTTTGTGCAGCCTGGAGTGTCATCTTTGGGATAAAAGTAAATAACAACTCTTTGGCCTTTCAAAGATGAAAGTTTTACTAATTTCCCATCTTGATCAGGAAGAGTAAAGTCTGGAGCTTTTTCACCAATGACTAAGGACATCACTATTCCAAACAATAATGAAAACTAGAGTACTGCCTCTTTGGCTATTTCCAACAAATTCTCCTTTAAAAGAAATTTCAACTAACGAAGAGGAAACTGCTAGATCACTACCCCCAGAAAGAGCTCAAGAATTTAGACATTCAAGAGGATATGTTCGTTTTGCTTTGTCTAATTATTTCCAAATGGATCCACTTTCAATTCCTTTACAAGCTTTACCAGGAGAAGCACCATCATTAGGAAACAAAATGGGATACATAAGTTTTAGCCATTGTAATGATGCTCTCCTAATAGGTTGGTCTTCTCGAAAATTAGGGATAGATCTTGAAAGAGCTGATAGAAAATTTTCTGCATCTCAAATAGCCAAACGTTTCTTTAATGAACACGATCTAGAGTATCTAAACGATTTCAGCCAAGAAAAATTCCCAAGTAAAGTTCTTAATCAATGGGTAAAGAAAGAAGCTTTGATCAAATGGCAAAGAGGAAAACTATTAAAAGACATAAAAGATTGGTCCATCAATGAGAAATCAAATATTGCTATGCATAAAAAACTAAACTTAAAAGTAAATATATATTATTTACAATATAAAAACTGGATCATGGCTATTGCCTCAAATGAAAAAATAAATACAAATAATCTTAGGATTTGCTTAGAATAAGTAAAAATAATTAATCAAAATAGTTAATTAATTACTCTATGGAATTAATAACATCTCTATGATTTTTTCTTTTTAATAAAACTTTTTTTCTATCTCCTTCCCAACCATGAGAAGTTGGATGCCAAAAAACTTCTTCAGAAAGTTCATTAGGTAAATAAGTTTGATCAACCCAATTCTCACAGAAATCATGAGGATAACGATAGCCAATACCATCTCCTGCTTGGGATCGATCTCTATTGGGATCTCGAAGATGAATAGGAACCTCTTGCTTCGGAGAATTTCTAACAGAACTTTGCGCTGAATTAATAGCTAAAACACTATTGCTTTTTTCAGTACTTGCTAAATAAAGTGAAGCCTCAGAAAGAAAATAAATTCCTTCAGGTAACCCAACTCGATCAAAAGCAGCGGCACAAGATTGAACAACAACAATGGCCTGTGGATCTGCTAAGCCAACATCTTCTGCTGCTGCTATAAGCATTCTTCGGAAAATATATTTAGGATTTTCACCTGCTTCCAACATACGAGCCATCCAAAATAATGCAGCATCTGGATCTGAACCTCTCAAAGATTTAATAAATGCGCTAATAGTATCGAAATGAGAATCTCCTTTCTTGTCATAAAGAACAGCACGCTCCTGAATCGATTCTTCAGCAATTTTCAAATTAATGTGTTTGATACTGTTTCCATCACAAGGAGTTGTTTCAACGGCTAATTCAAGAGCATTAAGCAAAGTTCTAGCATCGCCATTTGCAATATCAACCAAATGATCGGCTGCATTTTTGCTTATGTTGACTGCCACTGACCCAAATCCTTTCTCTCTATCAGACAATGCGCGTTGTAAAAGCATATGCAAATCATTTGCTTCAATAGGAGTTAAACGAAAAATTCTAGATCGACTAAGCAACGCTTTATTAACTTCAAAATAAGGATTCTCAGTCGTTGCTCCAATCAAAACAAAGGTACCATTTTCAACCCAAGGTAATAATGCATCTTGCTGAGCACTATTAAAACGATGAACCTCATCAAGAAAAAGAATTGTCTTAAGTCCATATTTACCTAATCGCTCTCTGGAAGAATCAACCTCCATGCGAATCTCTTTAATACCAGCCAAAACAGCATTTAATTCAGTGAAATGAGCACGGCTATTAGCAGCAATTATCTTCGCTAAAGTAGTCTTTCCAACTCCAGGAGGGCCATGAAGAATAAGATTACCAACCATATCTGCCTCGATAGCTCTTCTTAAGAGCCTCCCCTTAGAAAGAATGGATTGTTGACCAACAAAATCTTCTAAGTTAGTAGGTCGCAATCTATCCGCAAGAGGTGCATGCTGTTGAAGTTGTTGATCGCTATGAAAAGCAAAAAGATCTTTTCCCAAAGTTTTAAAGTAACAATTTAAGCATCTTTAAAATCAAGTAATTACAGTAGGCCTAGTCATACCAGTCCTTTTTGTGATTTCAGCAAATAAATCAATAGATTCGATTAATTGAGAAAGAGCAATTTGCGGATCTTGATTTAAATCATTATTCGAAGATACATAGCTTTCTAAATAAACCCTTAATGTCGCTCCCTGGGTACCTGTTCCAGAAAGTCGCATAATGACTCTACTTCCATCATCCAAAAGAATTCTCAAGCCCTGATTAGTGGTAATGGAACTATCTACAGAATCTTTATATATAAAATTGTCAGCATGAGAAACATTTTGCCCAGCAAAAGGCTTACCAATGAGCGAAGGTAATCTTAATTCAACATTTCCATATAAATCTTGAGCTATCTCACTAGAAATTGATTCATAATCATGCCGAGAATAATAATGACGTCCAAAACGACTCCAATGTTGCATCATTAAATCTTTTACTGAACATTTTTTTTCTGCCAAAATCTGCAACCAAAAAAGTACTGCCCATAGTCCATCTTTTTCTCTTATATGATTACTTCCTGTACCAAAGCTCTCTTCACCACAAATAGTGATTTGGCCTGAGTCTAAAAGATTACCAAAGAACTTCCAGCCTGTAGGAGTCTCAAAACAATTTATTCCTAAATCCTTAGCAACAACATCAACTGCTGCACTGGTTGGCATTGATCGAGCTACACCTAACAAGCCTTCTGAATACGCAGGTACGCAAGATGAATTAGCAGTTAAGACTGCAAGACTATCACTGGGATTAACAAAACAATTTCTGCCTAAAATCATATTGCGATCTCCATCACCATCGCAGGCAGCTCCAAAAGAATACTCTTGTCCATTCAAAAGCAAATCCGCTAAGTCCTTTGCATAAGTTAAATTTGGATCAGGGTGACATCCTCCAAAATCCTCCAAAGGGATTCCATTCCTTACAGTTCCAGGACGTGAACCTAGAATCTCTTCTAACAATTTTTTTGCATAAGGACCTGTAACTGCATTGAGAGCATCAAATGCAATCAAAAAATCATTTGTTAACAAAGAACTAATTCTGTCAAAATCAAAAATCTGCTGCATTAAATCGATATATCCGTCTATTCCATCTATCACCTCAACATACATAGATTTTATAAAAAAGTTTCCTGGTTCATTGAGACATATAGGATCATTCTTGATGATGTGATATCTCTCAAGAGTTTTTGTACATGAATAAATCTGATTAGTTAAAGCTTCAGAAGCAGGTCCTCCATTTGGACCATTAAGCTTCACACCAAAATCACCATCAAGTCCGCCAGAATTATGACTAGCAGAAAGAATAATTCCTCCAACTGCTTTGTGAGTTCGAATTAAATGAGAAGCTGCAGGTGTAGAAAGAATTCCATCAACTGTTGTTATGACCTTCTTCACTCTATGTGCTGCAGCCATACGGAGAATTACATCAATAGCATTCCTATTTCCAAACCGACCATCTCCACCAACAATCAACACACCATCTTGAACACCAGGAAGAATCTGAAAAATTGCTTCAACGAAACTTTCTAAATAATGAGGTTCTTGAAATTTCTTCGTGCTCTTTCGAAGACCAGAAGTTCCTGGTTTCTGGTCAGTAAAAGGCGTTGGTAAAGCTACACTGAAATGTGTATCGTCTGATGAAAGCTCTATAAAAGGCATAAATTTGGAATATCTGGAAAAAGAAAAAGCATTTAAGAAAATGCACTACTTCTGATTTCAGTGAGGCATCTCTGAAGTTCTTAACATTGAAACAAACCATAGAGTACTTACAAGAAGAGCAATAATGACACCAGAACTTATTCCTAACTGACTAATAGAAATAGGAACAACTAAAGGAAAAATTATTGCACCTGCAAGAGGAGTTACTGCCACAAAAAAACGAGAAATTTTCATATGTTATGAATTCATCTAGAACCATTCTGATTTAGCTTGATCAATTGGATTAGTATTGTCTTGAGGAGTAACTCTTTCAAATTTCATACTAATATTGCGTTTCTTGGAACCTGAAGAATCTATTGCCTCTATCAAATAATTTTGTACACCATCGCGAAACGGAACTTGTAATCTAAAAGTACCATCAGAAGCTAATGGAATATGTTCCCCGCCAATCTGTAATTTTGCAGAGGGATCGGTAGAGCCATAAACAATTAATTCAGCATCTGCAATCAACCAAAAAGAACGATCACTTGTCGCGATACCACCAACACCAGATTCATTTCTACCACTTGCCCAAAGACCTGAGCCTGAATCTGTAAGTCCCTGCATAGATTGATTCTTTCCAATTGTTTCTTGAAATTCTTCAGAACCTATTCGAGTTTTACGGAAATTCGTTGTGGCTGTCTGATACAACCTTTCATGTAAATCATTATCTCGTGAATCAGAAACTGAATCAATTTGTTGTGTAACAGAATCAGTACTAGGAGTTCCCTCCAAACTAAAAGGTACAAATTGATCTAATACCTGATCACTTGGATGCAAAGAAGGAACTCTAGCTATTGAAGAAAATGCTAATGAAATCCATTGAGAAGAAAAATGATAGCCAAGCTCAACCTTATAATCACGATCTCCAACTGGAATAGGTAAATACCATTCTGTACTATGACTATCAACTGTGACTTCTCGCAAAATTCCAGCTAATTTTTCACCATTTTGTGTACCAGTGACATCTGATAAACGCAAACAAAGTCGACTCGCTCCGTGAGATTGTGCACGCTTACGATCAGATTCAGAAATTTCCCAAAAAACATATGACCATTCTGGATCCCTAGGAAGAAAGACAACTCTAGTTTCTACTATTGAAGAAGCAAAAGAATCAGATATCTTTTCTTTTAAACTATTCAACCCTGCAAGTAAATTGTTATCTGCTTTTTTTCTTGCTTCATACAAATCAATCTCTTTAATCAAAGCCGCTTTTGACTTTCTACTATAAAGAGGAATCCTCAACTCACTTGCTTTTATACGCAACTGACGAAGTGTTAAACGTGACAACAATTCTTTATCCTGGGCCACGTTTTGAGAACCTCCGTTTTTGTTCGGGATCAGTATGTTCTGATTTTCCTCAGATTGGAAGTTTTTAGTTGCTGTGGTCAGGATCTACTGACTACCAACAACTAAATCAAAAATTCAATCTAGATACAAACCAATTGCAAATACTGGCGATTAAAGAAAATCGTAAAAAAAAAAAGAAAAGTTTCTATCATGTTCTCAATCCGACTTCTTCATCCGAAATCGTGGATTTTTTCAGAAAAAATTAATCAGCTTTTCTTTGGGATCACAAAAAATTGAAAGTCGGCAATCTAAATCTAAGAAGCATCAATCTTTTTTTGAATTTTCATGGAATCTTTGAAAATTAATTAAATGATCCAAGGTCAATTCTAAAGGCGATATTTCAAAATGATCTGCTAAACGCTCCAATTGATTTGCGGCAGACAAAAACTGCTCAAGTAAAGAAGAAGCAAATGATTCGTCAGCTTGGCATCCATCTTGTTCAAGAAGCCATTTCAAGCACACATCGGAAGTTGGTAACTGACCTTTAGTTGATCCGTCAGTCATAGTCTTAAAGCATGCAAGACAATGAGCAAGCAGACGAATGTAGTGCTTATCTAAACTAGAAAAACCAGTTTCTTCAATTCGCTCAATATCAGCAAAGTTCAAAAGAATTGTGGTGTCTTGCCTCTCTGACCCCGAATACATTCACAAATGCAACTTATGTATACTATGAGTCTAGGTTAATAAAGTACTTTTTCATTCACTTGAGTAGCGCTTTCACAAGCTATGCCTTCTAACGAAACCATTTCAAAAGTACTTGAGAAATCATATCCGTATGGTTTTCTCACAGAAATTGAATCTGAAAAAATTCCAAAAGGTATTAATGAAAAAATTGTTAGGTTAATATCTAAGAAAAAAAATGAACCTGAATTCTTATTAAGTTTTAGATTAAAAGCATTAAGAAAATGGGAAAAGATGAAAGAACCTAATTGGGCAAATTTAAATTATCCTCCTATTGATTATCAAGATTTAATTTATTATTCTGCACCAAAAGATATAGAAAAAAAAGCAAGTCTTGAAGAAGTAGATTCAGAAATTCTAGAAACCTTTGATAAGCTAGGAATTCCTCTAAGTGAGCAAAAAAGATTATCTAATGTTGCTGTAGATGCAGTATTTGATAGTGTATCTATAGCAACAACTTTTAAAGAACAATTAGCTAAAGAAGGAGTAATTTTTTGTTCAATTAGCGAAGCAATCCAAAAGCACCCTAATCTTATCAAGCAATACTTGGGCCAAGTTGTGCCGATAAATGATAACTTTTTTGCTGCTTTAAATTCAGCTGTATTTAGTGATGGATCATTTGTTTATGTCCCAAGAGGTATAAAGTGTCCTATGGAACTTTCCTCATATTTTAGAATTAATTCTGGCGATACAGGACAATTTGAAAGAACATTAATAATTGCAGAAGAAGGTTCTTCAGTAAGTTATTTAGAAGGTTGTACGGCCCCTATGTTTGACACAAATACCCTTCATGCGGCAGTTGTTGAACTTGTTGCTCTTGATGATGCTTACATAAAATATTCAACTGTTCAAAACTGGTATGCTGGTGACAAGAATGGCAAAGGTGGGATATATAATTTCGTCACTAAAAGAGGGAAATGCAAGGGTGCAAGAAGCAAAATTAGCTGGTCTCAAGTAGAGACTGGTTCTTCTATTACTTGGAAATATCCCAGTTGTATTTTAGAAGGTGAAAGTTCAATTGGAGAATTCTACTCTGTAGCATTAACTAATAACAAACAAATAGCAGATACTGGGACCAAAATGATTCATATTGGTCAAAATAGTAAATCAACTATTATCAGCAAAGGTATTAGTGCAGGAAAGTCTAAAAACAGCTATAGAGGTCTCGTACAAATTTCACCCAAAGCAAAAGGATCCAAGAATTATAGTCAATGTGATTCGTTATTAATTGGAGATCAAGCAGAAGCGAATACATACCCTTATATTAATTCACAACAGATGTATTCAGTAGTTGAGCACGAAGCAAGTACATCTAAAATCTCAGAAGAACAGTTATTTTACTTGCAAAGTAGAGGAATAGATAATGAAGAAGCAATTTCTATGATTGTAAGTGGCTTTTGCAGAGATGTTTTCAATGAGTTACCGATGGAGTTTGCTTCAGAAGCAGATGGTCTTTTAGGACTAAAATTAGAAGGCTCTGTAGGGTGAAATCTCAAAAAATTTACCTAATGATAATTAACTATTTTTATGGATTCCAATAAATTAATACTAGAAATACGCAATCTTTATGCAGGAATTGATGAAAAGAACATTCTAAATGGTATCAATTTAAAAATTAATGAAGGTGAGATTCATGCAATTATGGGAAAAAATGGTAGTGGAAAGAGTACTTTATCTAAAATAATAGCTGGAGATCCATCCTATTCAATTACTTCTGGAGAAATATTTTTTAAACATAAAAATATAAAAGATTTAGAACCAGAGATAAGATCTAATATAGGAATTTTCCTTGGATTCCAATATCCCATAGAAATTCCTGGAGTTAAAAATATTGACTTTCTAAGAGTTTCTGTGAATGCAAGAAGAAAACAACTAAAAGAAAGTGAACTAGACACATTTGAATTTGAAGCATTTATAGAGGAGCAATTAGAAATTGTAAAAATGGATAAAGCTTTCTTAGAAAGAGGAGTCAACCAAGGCTTCTCTGGAGGAGAAAAAAAACGTAATGAAATCTTGCAAATGGCTCTTCTAAAACCTGATATTGCATTTTTAGATGAAACCGATTCAGGCTTAGATATTGATGCTCTCAGAATAATTGCATCTGGTATCAATAAACTTCACACTCCTAAAAAGTCTATAGTTCTAATTACACATTATCAGCGTCTATTAAATGAAATAGAGCCAGATTTTGTTCATGTGATGCACAATGGACAAATCGTACGAACTGGAAAAAAAGACCTTGCAATAGAGTTAGAAAAAAATGGCTATGAAGGACTGGCTTTAAATAATACTGGCAAATGAACCAAGAATCATATTTAAGATGGATATCCTCTCTAGAAAAAGGTGGCAAAATTTTAGAAGATTCTCAAAGAGAAGCTAAGCAATCACTTGAGAAAATTGGATTTCCAAAAAAATCGGCTGAAAAATGGCGGTATACAAACTTAAATAGACTTGAAAATATATTAAAGCTACCTATCAATACAAGCAAAGAATCTTTAATTTTAAAAATTAATTCAGAAGTTTTAAATGAAAATTACAAGCTTCCAAATGGAATAGAGAAAATTAATAATGATGAGCTTATAGCATATCTTTCTAATCAAACAATTTTGAATACCTCATATGAAAATTTTCTCACTAATCTTAACCATGCAACAAATCACAAGATAATTGCACTAAAAATTAAAAGTGACAAAATGATCAATCTTGAAATAGTCATAAAGAATCTAAAACAGCATTTAACTCCTAGTAAAATACTAATATTAGTTGAAAAGAATGCAAAACTAGATATTCTACAAATTATACAAGGTTCATCATCATCCTCTCATAGTAATCTTATTGAAATCTATCTTGACGAGAATTCAAAAGTAAATCATAGCTTCATTGCTATAGGATCAGAATTGTCAAGTTTACTAGGAACAGTTTCTATTAAACAGGAAGAAAATAGTAGTTATTCTTTAAGTTCATTTCAACAAGGTTGGTATTTAAGTCATATAGATCAAAATATTTTTCAAGTCAAAGGAAATGCTAAGTCAACAATAAAAAGTCTTACTATATCCCAAAAAGATCAGCAATTAGCTACTCATTCTTATATAAAGTTTAATGGGCCAAATGGTTCTGTAAAACAAGTCAATAAATCAATCATAGAGGACAACTCACAATCTATTTTCAATGGATTGATTGATGTCCCAAAAATTGCTCAAAAAACAAATGCATCACAACTAAGTAAGAATTTACTACTTTCAGAAAAGGGTAGAGTTCACACTAGCCCTCAATTAAAGATCGTTGCAGATGATGTTAAATGTAATCATGGTGCAACAATTAGTCAACTAGAAGAGGAGCAAATATTTTATTTAAATAGTCGAGGAATTAATAGGAATGAAGCAAACTTATTACTAATCAAAGGTTTTTGTAAAGAAATTATAGATAATTTCCCAATCAATTCAACTAAATGGTCTCACCTTTCAAAATATCTAAAAAAAAATAAGTAATATGTATAACATAGAAAACCTAGGAATAGAAACAAGAAAAGATTTTCCACTATTTAAGGAATATGAAAATAATCTAATATATCTTGATCATGCAGCAACTAGCCAGAAGCCAAAATATGTCATAGATAAGTTAATAAAATATTATCAATTTGAAAATGCAAATGTCCATAGAGGTGCTCATCAGTTAAGTGCAAAAGCAACGGAAGAGTTTGAAGAAGCTAGGCAAATAACTTCAAAATTTATCAATGCAAAGTCTAATAGAGAAATTATTTTTACCCGCAATGCAACTGAAGCAATCAATCTAGTAGCCTATTCATGGGGTAATTCGCAACTTAAAGAAAATGACGAGATATTAGTAACATTGATGGAACATCATAGTAATTTAGTGCCTTGGCAGTTACTTGCAAATCGGAAAGGTTGCAAACTCGTTTATGTAGGTATTACAAAAGATGGGGAATTAGATATGGAGGATTTAATTAATAAAGTAAATGAGAAAACTCGACTTATAAGTCTTCTTCATATAAGTAATACATTAGGTACTTGTAATCCAATTAAAGAAATAACAGAAATAGCCCATAATGCTGGCGCCCTGGTCTTACTAGATGCATGCCAAAGTCTTGCCCATCAATCAATCAATGTAAATACATTAAACATTGATTTTTTAGCAGGTTCTTCGCACAAAATATGCGGACCTACAGGATGCGGATTCTTATGGTCTAGAGAAAATATTTTAGAAGAAATGCCACCTTTTCTTGCAGGTGGAGAAATGATCCAAGATGTTTCCTTTTACCAAAGCAATTGGGCTGATTTACCATTTAAATTTGAAGCAGGTACTCCTGCAATTGGAGAAGCAATTGGAATGGGTGCTGCAATTTCATATCTTCAAGGCATTGGTTTAGATAAAATCCAATCTTATGAAAAAACCCTAACTAAATATCTATTTAATAAACTTGAAACCATTGAAGGAATTAATATTTTAGGGCCAACACCAGAAAAACAAGTCAATAGAGGAGCCTTAGCTACTTTCTTCATTGACAATATTCACTCAAATGATTTAGCTGAATTACTTGATTCACAAAATATTTGTATTCGAAGCGGACATCACTGTTGTCAGCCACTGCATAAATTTTATAAAATAAATTCCTCAGCTAGAGCAAGTCTTAGCTTTACTACAACTAAAAATGAAATAGATATCTTTATTAAAGAACTTCTTTCCGCTATCAATTTTCTAAAGGAAAATTCCTAAATGATTATTAAAAAATTGTTCTGTTAACTCTAATACTTTGATATTTATATCTCGATTACGGAAACCATGGCCTTCATTCTCAAAGACATGAAATTCCACAGGGATTCCATTATTTTTTAAAGAAGCATGAATTCTCTGCACCTGATCAATATCTACTACATTATCTTTTAAACCATGAAAGAAAATTATAGGAGAATTAATTTTAGCAATATTATTAATCGGCGATCTTTCAAAATATTGATTATAATTATCAACAAATGGTCCTACTAGGTAATCTAAATAATGAGCCTCAAAACGATGCGTATTATTTGCCATAGAACATAAATCTGTTACTGGATACTTGCACGAAGCAACTCGAAAAGTTTTTGATTTTGCTAAACAAGATAAAGCAGTAAAACCTCCTGCACTAGATCCCTCAATAGCAACATAATCCTTATGTACCTTTCCTAAGTCAATAAGAGAATTTGCAGCAGCACAACAATCAAATACATCTACCTCTCCCCATCCTTTCTGTAGTCGGTTTCTGTAACTTTTACCAAATCCTGTTGATCCTCCATAATTAACCTCTAAGACTCCCCAACCACGAGAAGTCCAAAATTGAATCGCTAAATTCAATCCTCTAGAAGACATACTTGTTGGACCACTATGAATTTTTACTAAAAGAGGAATTTTTTCCGATCTAATAGGGCAAGGGGGATAATACCAAGCTTGTGTCATACAATCATCAAATCCCTTAAACCAAAAGCTTTCTCCAACACTTATTTCTTCTTTAATTAAAGATAAATCCTGTTCTTTTGATTTTTGATTATATTTACCTGAAATTAAATCTACTTCTAATAATGATGGCACATCATAAGAGTTACTAGCAATAACAATTGCTTTTCCTTTCTGAGCATCTAGATAAGCAAGATCATCAAAAGGAATATCTATTTTTTTTATCTCATAGTTAGGAATAATTAAATTAAGATTCCAAATAGATTTATCACAACTTAAAGCTACAACTTGTTCATCTGATCCCGAGATACAAGACATGCCAGCTACCCATTGTGGATAAGCTAATTCAGCATTAATTTCCCATACATATTCTCTTTTGTTTATATCAATTCTCTCCACAAAAAAATCTACTGTATACAAGTTCCACCAGCCATTAGTATCATCTGAGAATAAGAGTTTATTTTCTCCCAACCAAATTGGTTGAAATACTGATATATCTTTTTTACTCTTAGATTTACTTCCTGCAACAAAATTATAAACTTTTAATCGACCTATTTCTGAAAGAATTCCAGTCCAAATTTGACTTTTTTCCCATGGCATGTGACTCTTTTGCCATTCAACCCATGCCAATCTAGAGCCATTAGGACTTAACTTTAAATACCCAAGAAAATCTTTTGCTTTATATATAATATTTGGTTCTTGTAATTCCTCAAGCAATGAAAATGTAACTATAAAATCTTCTTCGTCTTTCTCCATAAGACCAACCCATTGCATTCTTTTTACATCTATTAAGCCATCGCCTAAACAAAAATTACCTGTTTTAGAAATACAAATAGGTTTATTTATTGCTTTCAAATATGATTCTTTTTTACCTTTTAAATTTTGAAGACCCTTCCAAGATTGTGTCCACAAACAACCATTCATATCATCTACCCAAACCAAAATTAATTGGTCATGTAAATTTCCCACTGCTAATGCAGCTCCTCCATAACCATGAATTCTACTTCTAAGATTAAAAGGAGCAGGTGTTAGCTCCTGGGTAAAAGAAGTTGAGTCCCACCAAGGAGAAATCAATGCCGTTGTTCTACCACCTTCTTTAGGTCTTTGTTCTAACCACAACACCCAATCATCTAATAATTTTGGTTCTTTAATCTTAGGTAAAAAGCTATAAACACTTTCTGCAGGTAATTTTTTATTGGAGATATTCGACATCTGTGAATTTAGATCATTGAATTTCATAGAACTTTCAACTATTGTTCATAAAATAGGTAAAATCAAGTTCATTTCAAAATCATCCTCCTTGGCTCGCAGTTTTTCACAACTTGCAATTAACGCTGAAAAGAATAGGACATCTATTGCTATCTCTAAACAACCAATAGAAAAGCCAGAGCTAAAGATTCATACTCTTGGAAATTCCGTTTTACGTAAGTCAGCTAAACGAATTAGCAAAGTCGATATAGAAGTTCGTAACTTAGTTAAAAAAATGCTTCACAGCATGTATTCGGCAAAAGGAATTGGATTAGCAGCTCCTCAGGTAGGAATACATAAACAACTGTTGGTAATTGATTTAGATATTGAGAACCCTGCAACTCCGCCAATAATTTTAATCAACCCAGAAATTACAGAATATAGTGCGTCAATAGAAACTTATGAAGAAGGCTGTCTAAGCATTCCAGGTGTTTATCTCAATGTAGTTAGACCATCATCAATAAAATTACAGTTTAGAGATGACATGGGAAGGCCCAAAAAACTAAATACTGATGGACTACTTGCAAGATGTATTCAGCATGAAATGGATCACTTGAATGGTGTACTTTTCGTTGATAGAGTCAATAATATGGAAGACTTAAAACAAGAGTTAAAAGAACATGGGTTTAACAAAAATGATGTTTTACCTATCTCATAAGAAAAATAAGTTTAGTTTTTTAAGACAAAAATTAATTCAATTGTGTACTCAAAATCAATATCAAGACCTTATATTAAAAATAACTATATAATAAGAAAGTTTTAATAAGCTCTTATGACTAAGGAAACAATATTTAGTCGTATTATCAAGGGAGAGCTTCCATGCGATGAGGTTTTTAGTGATGATAAATGCATTGCATTTCGTGATGTTCAACCGCAAGCTCCAATACATATACTTGTAATTCCCAAAAAACCTATAATTAGTCTTATTGAAGCAGGCGAAGAAGACAAAGAATTACTTGGTCATTTACTTCTTGTATCAAAAAAAATTGCCAAGAAAGAAGGATTAGGAAACTGGCGAACAGTTATTAATACTGGCTCTGAAGCAGGCCAAACAGTTTTCCATCTCCATATACATGTTATTGGAGGCAGGGAAATGAAATGGCCTCCTGGATAATTCGAAATATCTACGATTTAGCAAAAAGTCCATATTACATAATTATTTAAAGAGTTCCTTGTTAAACTCAAAAAATAAGCTCTTCACGAAAAATTTTATTAGAGTTTGAATCTCTATTTGATTTTTAAAACTCCTAAAAATTAAATTAAATCCAACCACTTCTTACAGAACAATAAATTTATGATATTGCCATGATAGACAAAAATCCTCCTAATCATAAAACCCTTAAAAATCAACTAAGCAGTTTAAGACGATTAGCACAACCATTTTTCCTTCCACTTGAGCAGAACAGCGGATGGGATTTTATATTGCTCCTAATTTCACTACTATTTTGTGTAGGAGGAATAGTACTTATTATATTAACTGGTTTAATTGGATTTTTTGAAAATATTCAGCCTATTTTATTAGATAAATATTTTGGTGGAGTAGTTGAAACTGTTGATACTATCTGGTCAAGTTGGTGGGGTTTATTCTTTTCAGGAATATTTATTATAGGTAGCGTATGTTTCTTTAATTTTAGACATCAACTAAGAAATAAAAGATGGATTCATTGGTCCTTTCTAGGAATTATTGTATTAATGCTTTTAGCGGTGAATGGAATAAATGCAGGTATTGGATTCATAGCAAGAGATCTTACAAACGCTTTAGTTGATAAACAAGAGTCAGGATTCTACAAAATTTTAGGCATTTATGCATGCTGCTTTATAGTTGCTTTGCCAATAAGAGTTTCTCAAATATTCTTTACATATAAATTAGGACTTATTTGGAGAGAGTGGCTATCTAAAAGTCTTATATCTGATTACATGAAGAATAAGGCTTATTATATTCTCAATCCGAATGATGAACAAGAAACAGATGTAGACAACCCAGATCAACGAATTACAGATGATACTAGAGCCTTTACTGGACAAAGTTTATCTTTTACTTTAGGAATATTTGATGCCTTTCTAACTTTCTCTCTTAATATTATTATTTTATGGACTATAAGTACTACTCTTACATTATCTCTATTTGCTTATGCAACTTTTGCGACTAGTGTATTAATTATAGCTGGAAAAAACCTTGTAAGAATTGACTTTGATCAACTTAGATATGAAGCAGACTTTAGATATGGTTTAGTGCATATTCGTGATAATGCTGAATCAATTGCATTTTATTCAGGAGAAGATCCCGAAAAAGCTGAAACAAATAGAAGACTTTTTGAAGTAGTCAAAAATTTTAATCTTCTAATTATTTGGAGAGTAATTATTGATGTTATGAGACGTTCAATTAATTATGCAGGTAATTTCTTTCCATATCTAATAATGGCAGTCCCGTACTTTGCTGGTGAAATTGATTATGGAAGATTTATTCAAGCTAGTTTTGCATTTGGAATGGTTGAAGGATCATTATTTTTTATCGTAAATCAAATTGAAGAATTAGCTAAATTTACTGCTGGAATTAGCCGGCTTGAGGGTTTCCAATCAAAAGTAGAGAAAGTTAGTAACCAAATCTTCTCAACAGACAAAGATTCAGAAATATCTAATAATTCTATTGTTATTAATAATGCAGATCTTTATCCACCAGGAAGCACTAAAACAATCATTGAAGATCTAAACCTAAATATAAACCAAAATGATAGTTTACTTGTAGTAGGACCATCTGGATGTGGGAAGACATCATTACTACGAATGATTAGTGGATTATGGAAGCCTATCAATGGAAAAGTCAGTCGGCCAAAAGCAGGTGAACTTTTATTTATTCCTCAAAAACCTTATATGATTTTAGGATCTCTAAGAGAGCAACTCTGCTATCCGACCGACCAAAATAAATTTAGTGATGATCATTTAAGATCAGTGCTTAAAGAGGTTAACCTTTCATCGCTAATCGATCGATATCCAGATTTAACTATTAAGCAAGATTGGCCAAGAATACTTTCATTAGGAGAACAACAAAGATTAGCATTTGGGAGACTACTGCTAAATTCGCCAAGATTTGCAGTTTTAGATGAAGCAACCAGTGCTTTAGATATAAATACAGAGGAGCACTTATATAGTCTTTTAAGAAAGAGGGATCTTGCAATTATCAGTGTTGGTCATAGACCAACACTGATTGACTTCCATGACTCTGTCCTGACACTAAAAGGAAACGGCTCATGGACTCTGCAACCTTCATCTAGCTATGAATTCAACTGATCCTGATCTCAATCAATGACCTCAAACAATTCAGAATTTTCTAAAGTGGAATCTTCCAAGACAACTAACCAATTAAATAAAGAAAAAAACAATGATATGAATGAATCTTCTAGTGCAACTACCAATGATGTTCCTTCATTCGGCTGGAGTGACTATGCAGAAAGAGTAAACGGAAGATTTGCAATGATTGGATTCTTAGCCATTTTATTTATAGAAACAATAAGCCATTCTGGATTTCTTCAATGGGCAGGATTAGTACCATAATTTTCTGAAAACAAATAAAAGCTTGTTATGAATCAATCATCAAACCTAGATGAATTATCTCTTGGCATTGTTTGGTTTGAACTAGGTCTTTTAGATTGGTTTGATCTTCTATTTTGATCATCAGTAGATCTATTTCTTATTGATGAACCTGGCCTTCTAGATCTTCCTTTTTCAAGTCTAGAATTTGAAGAGGAAAAAGAAGCATCTTCAGGTTTATTAGAAATAGGGGTTCCTTTCGGCGAAGAATAACCATCTGATGACTTTTGAAACTTACTGTCGGTACGTCTAACACTTCTTCTTTCAGTAGGGTCATTATTTCTAGACATTCGAGAAGTTTGAGAACTAGCTCTAGGCCTACTTCCTCTTTTTTCCTCTTGACGAATATTTCTTCTATCTCCAAAATTTGAACTTCTTCTACTATCTCTTGTACCTTCAGAATTTTGGTTACCAAATCTTGCCATCCTTCTAGATTCATCTCTATTTAATGAATCAGGTTTATATCTAGTTCTTCTACTAGCAGCCTCTTCAGGAATTGCAGGTCTTACATTTGCTCTAGATCTATAAAAATCTTCATCATCAGAATCATAGTCTGATTCTGAATCATCTCTGCTTTTAAACCTTCTATTAATAGGCTGTGCTTCTCTAAACTGATCAAAATCATCATCATTTCGAGATCTAAATCCAGGATTTGATCTAGATGGAGGTCTGTCGTATTCCTCATCAAAATATGATGATCTTCTAGCTTGATCTGTAGCAATTCCTCTCAAACGAACACTCTCGTAAGCAAAGAAAACTGTAGTTCCAGCAAGCAAAAACTGACCAAATTGAAGTATTGGATCTAGTCTCCACCCTTGGAAAAACAAAATCCCACCGCAAAGTAAACCTATTGCAGCAAAAAATACGTCGTAATCGCGAGCAAGAGCTGGCTTAAATGATCGCAAGAAATACAGGCCTCCACCACATATGGCCAAGGCTATTCCCACAATGCTGGCCCAATTCAGACTGGCATTGACCAAAATAAAGCTCCAAGAAAAGTCAGTTAAACGAGGAGACAAGCAACTCGTTTACTTTCAGTCTAAGAAATAAGCAGGAATTGCCTAGTCCTAGCGATTCCCAGATCTCTGAAGAGCATCTTTCTGTGAAACCCAAATCAAGAAAGATGCAGCAGGAACAACTATAAGAGCGGCGGCTGCAAGAAAGCTGCCAATCATGCCTATAGCTGAATTAGTAGCGGCCTGACTAGAGACCGCTGTACCGAAAAGAAAGTTTGACAAAATAAAAGCCATTACAGCTCTTTATAAAAGCAAAAGCTCAATAATCTTACGAATTAAAAGCATCTTTATACGATAGATGTATAGAAACTTAGAGCTCTGTGACGCCAATTTTGATTCCTGCACTCCCAACAATCCATTCTCTAACGGGATTTACATTGACAACTTGGTCATTGGCTTTTCTCATTAGGATCATCCTCACATGGTATCCACAAATCAATATTTCCAAGGGCTTTTGGCTATTTTTTTCCATCCCTACAGAAGTATTTTTATCAATAACAAGGCGTATAATTCCACCAATCGGCGGTGTCGATATAACCCCTGTTATTTGGTTTGGCTTAATTAGCCTTATAAGAGAATTATTAGTTGGGCCACAAGGAATCTTGTCTCAAATCTTGCTAAGACAAAGTATTCAATAAATGCCTTCTCAATCCAACATTTCCTGCTCGACAAATTTTGTATGAACATCACCACTAAGAAATTCATCACGATCAAGCAATTTCAAATGAAAATCAATTGTTGTTGGAATTCCTGTAACAGCACATTCATTAAGTGCTCTTTTCATTCTTTTTAAAGCTGATTCCCTATCATGATCCCAAACAATTAGCTTGCCAATTAAAGAATCATAAAAAGGTGGAATATCATAACCTGTATAAACATGACTATCAACTCTTACCCCTGGTCCACCTGGAGGCAACCACCCAGTAATTCTTCCAGGCGAAGGGCGAAAATTATGAGATGAATCTTCTGCATTAATTCTACATTCAATCGAATGACCTCGAAGTTGTATTTGATCTTGAGCAACCGAAATGGGCTCACCTCCAGCAATTCGAAGTTGTTCTGCTACTAAATCAATACCTGTAACCATTTCAGTAACAGGATGTTCAACCTGAATTCTTGTATTCATCTCCATAAAGTAAAAATTTCCTGAACGATCCAAAAGAAATTCAACAGTTCCGGCACCCTCATAATTAATGCTTTTTGCAGCTGAAACGGCTGCTTGGCCCATTCGAACTCTCAAATCACTATCTAAAGCTGGACTAGGTGATTCCTCCAATAATTTTTGATGTCTTCGTTGAATAGAACAATCTCTTTCTCCTAAATGAACAACATTGCCAAAACTGTCTGCCAAAATTTGAACTTCAACATGTCGCGGCTTTTCAATAAATTTCTCCATATATAAGCCACCATTGCCAAATGCAGCCTCTGATTCCCCCTGAGCAGCCTTAAAAAGCTCCTCAATAGACTCTTCGCTATTTACAAGCCTCATCCCTCTCCCTCCGCCACCAGCAGTTGCTTTAATCATTACTGGATAACCCATTTCCTTAGCTAGAGATGCTGCCTCTTCCCAACTAGACAACAATCCTTTACTTCCAGGGACAGTAGGCACTCCTACCTGCAACATCGTTGATTTTGCCGTTGCTTTATCGCCCATCGAGCGAATTGCATGAGGTGATGGACCAATAAAAACAATTCCATGATCTTGACAAATCTCAGCAAAGCGATCATTTTCAGCAAGAAATCCATATCCAGGATGTATTGCATCTACTCCCCTAGAGGTTGCTGCTGCAATAATATTTGGAACATTTAAATAGCTTTTGTTACTCGGAGAATCACCTACACATACTGCTTCATCTGCAAGTTGAACATGTAAAGCATTGCGATCAGTAGTGCTATAAACAGCCACTGTTGCAATACCTGACTCTCTGCAACTACGGAGAATTCTTAAAGCAATCTCTCCGCGATTAGCTATTAGGACTTTGCCTAGAGACACTCAAGATCTTGACTTAGTAAAATGATCGTATCAGTGCTTCGCCCCATACTTTGTAAAGGTGTACGGTATATGATCAACTTTGACTTAGTTCACAACTTTGTTTCTAATGCGGATGTGGTGGAATTGGTAGACACGCACGTCTAAGGAGCGTGTGGCTTCGGCCTTGCGAGTTCAAGTCTCGCCATCCGCATAATTAAAACCTTGAATTTAAGAAAATCTGCTGCAAATAAAGAACCTGAGTCTGTATTGCTTATGGTTTCCAATGGTCCAGGTGAACTCAATACTTGGGTCAAACCTTTGGTAGAAAAATTGCATAATGATTTAGCTATTCGACCATGTCAACCTTCTGCATCAATTAGCCTAAGACTTGCTCTAGTTCCATGCCCTAATGCAGCAGGTAACGAAAAAAAAGTAGCTGAAGAATGGTGCAAATTTCAAAGAATTACTCTTGCGAAAGATTTCTGGAAACTTCTAATAAATCCTCAAAAATTCGGTTTTTGGCCAAAAAAAGGAATAGTTATTTTTCTTGGAGGAGATCAGTTTTGGAGTGTTCTTCTTGCAGCCAGACTGAAATATAAAAACATTACATATGCTGAATGGATTGCTAGATGGCCTTTTTGGAATGATCGCATCGCAGCAATGTCAAATCAGGTCAAAAATCTTTTACCTAAAAATTTGCAAAAACGATGCACAGTAATTGGTGATCTGATGGCAGATATACAAAAACAAGCTGAAAATAACCACCCACTTCCCAAGGGAAAATGGATAGCATTGCTACCTGGATCAAAGAAAGCAAAACTTTCTGTAGGTATGCCTTTTTTTTTAGAAGTAGCAGATCACTTAACAAGTCTTATGCCAGAATGTAATTTATTAATACCAATAGCACCAACGACAAATATAAAAGAAATCATTCACTTCAGTACCTTAAATAATATCATTGCAAAAGAATATTCATCTCAGATAACAAAAATAGAAGAGCCTAATCATGGACTAGAATGGAAGAAAATAATTACCAATTCAGGAAGCAAAATACATTTAATTGAATTTAGTCCTGCACATAATTTACTCAGTCAATGTGATTTAGCAATAACAACAATTGGAGCGAATACTTCTGAATTAGGTGCATTAGGAGTACCAATGATTGTAGTTCTCCCTACGCAGCATTTAAATGCAATGGAAGCATGGGATGGATTAATAGGAATTCTAGGAAGAATACCCTTTTTAAAATGGTGCATTGGTTGGTTAATTAGGATATGGAAATTGCGTAGAAAGAAATATTTAGCCTGGCCAAATATCATTGCTAGAAGAATGATTGTTCCGGAAAGAATAGGGAAGATTTCACCAAGACAAATTGCAAAAGAAGCTTATTTTTTGATCACTTCTCCTATTAAACTAAAAGAACAAAAAGAAGAACTAAGATTATTAAGAGGGAAGCCAGGCGCTATCAAAGCAATGGCAAAATTAATTATCAGTCTATTATCCGAGCTATAAAAATATATATTTTACCATGGATCTTCTATTTCATTAGATTTATTATCTTCAGCAAGCTTAGAATCTATTTCTTTTTCAGGATTATTTTGACTAAGACTTAATGGTTCCACATCTAAAGGGTCCTCAATATTACTAATAGATTTACGCTTTAATGCCCTATTGATAGGAGGAGTATCTTCTTGAGAATAAAATTCTTCATTAGACGAGTAAGATTGTTGTTGATATCTAATCTCATCATTTTCTTTTCTATATAGATCTTCATAATTAGAATTTTTTGATGTATTAATCTCTTCTAAATAACGTGCTTGCTTTTGATAATCTCTATCAAATTCTTCTAATTCAACATATTCTAAAGATTCTTCTTCGTCCTCTTCCTGATTAAAAGCTATATCTGTTGAAGCATTTAGAGCTTTTATTTCATTTGCAACTTCTTCACCTGAAGATAATTGATTCTCTACTGGAACAAGATTGACCTTATAACGTTCTCTTTCACTTTCATCCCAAGCTCCCCCTCCAACACCTATTTTTTCAAGTAAACCACTACTTAATTGCTTTAATTTTTCTTCAGCACCTTCATAAACAATAATCCGATCTGCTCCTGTACTAACAATTTCATTTACTGGTATTTCCCAAGTGCTTAAGACTCCTTCTCCTAAAAGAGGTACTCCCATTGCACCCATAACTAAACTAATTAATTCTCCTGTTTCAATATCAAAAGAAAAGCCTAAAACTCTCCCTAATTGCTCACCAGACTCAGTAATAACCTGACAATTAATAACCTTGCTATATCTATCAGGAGAAAATTCCTCACTTAAAGAATCTATTGAATCAACAAGAATAACATCGCCAACTTGCCTAATTTGCTCAAGTAACATCCATTTTGGAAGACCAGGTAAAAATCTAGTCAATGGATTATCTCTAAGACCAAGTGCAACAATTTCTCTTCTATCAATATCAACAACAACTTCTCCAACCACTCCTAAACGACGCCCACTATCGCGCGTAATAACCTGAGTTCCCATTAGCTCGGAACGAAGCCAAAGCCTTTCGCTGGGAACAGTTTCACCTAAATCGTTTGGAAATTGCGAGTTGGTCAAGCTAAAGATTTAGACTAAAAGAATTCGAATCATTGTGACTCATAAAGAGACTATATATCTCAAGCTGCCAAAGGCAGACCAACTACCTGAGTATTAGCACCTCGAGCTTGCGTAACTCCAATAGTACGAGTTGCTGCTCCAATCATGGGTCTTCGATGACTAACAACCATAAACTGAGCATTTTCCGATTGTTTAGCAATCAAAGCAGCAAGTCGTTCAACATTGACGCCATCTAAGAAGCTATCTACTTCATCTAAAGCATAAAAAGGTGAAGGTCTAAATCTTTGCAATGCAAAAAGGAAACTTAATGCTGTCAATGATTTTTCTCCACCTGACATTGCAGCCAATCTTCTGACAGCTTTACCTTTAGGATGCGCAACTAATGTCAAACCTCCTTCTAAAGGATCCTCAGCATTTTCTAGCTGAAGATGACCATCACCATCAGAAAGGCTTGCAAAAATTTCACGAAAATGTCTATCAACTGCCTCAAAAGCTTCCATAAAAGCTTCCTCTCGAAGAGTTGCCACAGTCTCAACACGCAGTAATAATTCTGAACGTTCTTCTGTTAAAACTTCAAGTCGGTCAACAAGATCATTCAAACGAATATCTAATTTTTCCAGTTCCTCTAAAGCCAACATATTCACTGGTTCTAATGATTCGATCCGCTCTTGTAAGACATTTAACTGACTTTGAAGAAATTCCAAACCTTTTTGCCTAAGATCTTCTGAAATCTCAGGCAATGGATCAGGAAGCATCTTTTCTAATTCTTTAACACGAATATCTCCAAGACGAAGCTCTTCTTCACCAGCTTTTAGGTCTGATCTCAATCTCTCAAGCTTCCACTCTAAATCCTGAGATTTTTGCCGAAATGTGGCCAATTGCAACTCTGCAGAATCTCTAGCATGACGTTTTTCTCCAAAACTTGTTTCCAATTCTTTCTTCAGAAGTTCTAGTTTTTCATGTTTGATTTTTAATTCTTTTTTCTCTATTCTCCATTTTTGATGTTGTTGAGTTAGCAAATTAATAGAATTCTGAAGTCTTTCTTCTTCTGCAAATAGAGATTTTTGTTTATCATTCAATCGCTCCAAAGCCAAATCTTGTTGTTGATTCTGATTAAATAAAGAATCTCTTTCATCTTTTGCTTTAGATAGAGCATCTTCAGATAATTCAAGATCTTTTTGCAATTTCTGAATATTATTATTATTTTCTTCAGAAATATTATTTTTCTCGGTAGAATCTAGGCTTTCTAATTCGCTTAGATATGGTTTAATTTCTTTTTCAACTGAATACATTCTTTCTTTATACTCCTCTTTTGATTTTTTAAGCCCAGTTAATCGTTCAGCCTGTTCATTTTGGCGCTTTAAGAAAGGACCATTAGAACGCTCAAAAGCTAATCTTTGGGCTTCTAAAGAAGCTTTTCTATTCTCTATATTCTTTAATTTAGGTCTCAATTCTTCTAAAATATTCGTTAGACGAGACTCCTCACTTTTAGCTTTTACAAGCGTCTCACCCATCTCTAATAATCTATACCTTAAAGGCTCTATATCATCTTTTTCCTGACCTGTCCCAAAATTTAACAAACCACCTCTTCCTAAGAAACTTCCTCCTGTCATGGCTCCACTCTTTTCAATTAATTCACCCGCTAAAGTTACTGATCTTGAAAGACCTAATTGTAATCTTGCTGAATATAAATCACGAAAAACAAGCGTATCACCAAAAACATAGTGGAAAACCTCAGTATAAATATTTTCATATTTAATTAAATCAATAGCAGGTGATATTAAACCATTATTGTCTTGATTTGATTTCGCTCTTTGTAAAACACTATTTAACTTAGATGAATTATTTTTAATTTTATTTAATGGTAAGAATGTTAATCTTCCTGCTTTTCGTTTTTTGAGAAGTTCTATAGCTTTAGCAGCTATCAAATCATCATCTACAACTATATGGCCAATTCTTGAGCCAGCAGCTACTTCAAGAGCAAGCTTATGCACATTATCAACTTCTCCCAAATGAGCTACAGGCCCATGAATCCCTTCTAAACCTGACTCTAAAAGAAGTCTTAAAGCTCCTGTTCCTCTACTTTCATGCAAGGTTTCTCTTCGACTTTCTAGTCTTGCTATATCTTTTTCTAATTTAGTTTGATCATTTTCTAAACGTAATCGAGTTTTTTGATGTAAACATAACTCATTGCTAATATTTAATATTTCTTCCTTTTGATTGGAAATCAATTTTAACAATGAATCCCACTCTTTTTCAAGATCCTCTAATTCTGCATTTAATTTTTTATTCTCTAATAAATCTCTTGCTTGATCATCTCCAAGTTCTTCCAATCTTTCACTTATTTGTGATAATCTCTCATCCAATTTTTGTTTTTCTTCTTGTAATGGCTTTAACAAAGCATGTATTTTCTGTCTTTTAATATTACGTCCTTTGTATTCTTCTAACCAAGCACCTGAACGACCTGCAATATCAGTTAATCTTCTTCGAGAAGCTTCAACAGCAGCTTGAGAATCCTTAAAGATATTATCAGCAAGTTTGATTTTATTCTGCAAACATTCTCTATTACTATTATCTAAACTATCTTTCTTTAAATTTTGTTGTTGATTTTTGATATCTTGCCTTTGCAATTGTAATTTTTCACCATCATTTTTAAGATCATTAGCCTGTCTCTCTAATGCTCTTTCCTTACTTTCTAAACCTGCAATATCTCCTTGAACTGAAATTAACTTATCTTCCCCTAATGCTTTAACTTCTGATTGAAGTACTTTTAACTTATCATCTGCTTCAGTAACTTTTATTTTAGAATCTTTTAACAATTTTTGATCTTCAACTTCCTTTTCTAATAAATTATGTTGACGAATTCGTAAGTCTTTCAACTCTTTCTTTGCACATTCAAAACTTAAAACATATTCTTGTTGTTTTCCTATTTGAAACTCCTCCTTAAGTTTTTTATAAAGACGAGCTTTCTCGCAATCTTTTTCTAAACGTTGCTTAGAAGCTAATAACTCTTGCTCAACAATTCGACAACGTTCCTGACGATCAAATACATCATCAAGCTTTCTTCGTGCCTGTTCAATTCTGTTATCAAACAAAGCTACGCCAGCAAGTTCATCAATTAAACCGCGCCTATCCTTATTGCTCATTGAAACAACACGAGTCACATCACCTTGCATTACAACATTGCTGCCTTCGGGATCAATTCTTAGACGTCTCAATTGAGTTTGAAGTTGCTGCAAATTACATGCTTCTCCATCAGCAGCGTAAGTTGAGCTATATGAACCACCTGGCATGACTCTCAAACGCCTGGTAACTGTCCATTCCTTTTGACCAGGCTTAATCCATGGTCCTTCCTGAGGAACATCTAGCCCTTCTTCAGCAGAATCAGGCTCCCAATCATTTAAATCAAATCGAACAGTGACTATTGTTTCAGCTGATTTACCGGCTTTCAAAACAGCACTATTTACTAAATCTGGAAGACGCTCAGCTCGCATTCCTCTACTAGTAGCTAAACCAAGACAAAAAAGGACACCATCGAGAATATTACTTTTACCTGAACCATTCGGCCCTGTCACCACAGTAAATCCTTCCTCTAGAGGGATAGTCATAGACCCCCCAAAGGATTTGAAATTCGTTAGGCCTACCTGATTAATGTAAACCAACAGGACAAATAGTCTTGAAAGCAAACATTAGCGAAACCTATGAGATCCTCAAGGGCTAAGTACTTAAATGAAATCCATTTATTCAGAACAAATTATTTTGCACATACTATTTTTCAATTCTAATAGCCCACAAAGCCTACTGCTATTGATTTCTACTGATACAGTCTCTTCTTCATTTAAAGGCAAAGAACCTGAATAATTTCCACCATGAATACGTTTCGCCCAACCTCTTCCACCAGAAACTTCAGCTTCTTTCCTATGCAACCAATAGATTTTATGAGGAGAAAGAAGAGTCGCGCGAACTAAAGGGCCATTGACAATGGGAATACTAGTTAAACGCCAAGTTCGACATGAATCCCCATCTTCCAATAACAAATCAAAGTGAATTCCTTCCATTGACTCTTTTGAAAGAGTATGTCTAAGGATGACCCATCTCTTATTCACAAGTTTCCAATAATAATGAAAAACATAAGTATTAATTAAATAGTTTTACTATTCAATCCCTGAGCAAATTTGCTTGTTCCGCTTGAAATGCATTTCTTGATGCCCACTGAGCTATAAAAGTATTTTTCTTATTTAATTCCAATAGTTCTAATGCAATTTCACGAAGAAGATCAACATCTTGACACTCCAGGATAGCCCTTCTAAATTGTTCACTTTGGAATTGTTTTTGCAAGCTAGGGTATATAGAATTGTCCATAGAACATGAATTTATTAAATCCAAAGAAACTATAGTAGAGAAATATAATAGATTTTACTAAAAATATATTTCAGATCATAAAAAACCATAGAGCCCTCTTAAAACAAGGGTTCCACTTAGAAGGCCTATTCTTTTAGTGCTTAATCACTAGGAACAAATCTCAAAGCAATTAAAAGCAAGCTACCAGCACCTGCAATGGCACCAAGAACTAGACCGAAATCTGTAGGAATGGTATTGGACGCAAAAAACATTGCAGACAACCCGACGTCCATGATAACTAAATTAATTACAAGCTTTTTTAGCACTAGAAGCCTTCATATAGCAATAAATGTAAGCAAAGGCGACGTCTGAATGTTACTAAATCCCAAGAAAAAAGTTGAAGATCATAGATTGTGCCTTTATTTACAAGCATTAGTTAAATGTGCTTATAAGCGTTGGTTTGAAAGAATCAACTATTAAAAGGGTTCCATATCATCCAAGTCCTAACTACGCTTTATAAAACAGTCTGGAAATTATGGAATCACAGAATTCCTCAGCTTACGAGTCCCAGGCATCAGTTGACTCCCAGTCATCTGAAAATAAAAGCCTTTCTAATCAATGGTTTGTTGAGCAATTTGATGACCTCTTACCAAGAATTCAGGAAGAATGGCCTGATTTAGCAAAACAAACTATTGAAGCAACTAGAGGAAGTCTTGATGAATTAGTCAAAATTATTTCAACACATTCTGGGAAAACATCTGAAGGGGTCGTAGAACAGTTAGAAGACCTTTTAAATTCAGCAAGCAATAGTACTAAACACTTTGCTGAAACTCTTGAACCATTAGAAAAGCAGTTAGAAGATCTTTTGGATGAACTTAATACTACGCTCAGACCTAGAATAGAAAAACCTGTAAGAAAAAGTCCATTATTGGCTATTGGCATAGCAACAGGACTTGGTGTTTTATTAGGGATACTTTTGGCTGGAGGGAGAAGATCTTAATGAACGATCCGCAAAACTCAAAAGGATTTGGAGCAGCAGCAAGAGTTACTGCACTAGCCAGTTCAATCATGGATCTCCATGTTCGAATTGCATTAAAAGAAGTGAGTCGTGAAAGAAGAAGATTAATTAGTGGGGGAATTTTTCTAGCAATGGGAGGTGTTCTAATGTTATTTACATTGTTGGCCTTTCAAATAATTGGGGTCATATGGATGCAAAATTCTTTTGATTGGAAAATTGAAACTGCATTATTTGTCATAGCAATAATTGATGTGACATTAGCTGGAATAAGTTTTAGATTAGGTGGTTATTTAACTAAGGGTCCTTATTTACCAGAAACATTAGAAGGATTATCTAAAAGTACAAAAGCTGTTTTTGGAAAACCTCAATGAATTTTATAATTCATCCATCTACAATCAATTCCTCCATTACTAATAGGAAATCTTTTAGAACATTTCATACCAAGGAAACTACTCAATTTAGGGTTACCATTTAGCATCCATAAACTCCATCCTGACGCATTAGTTTTTAAATAAGTTCCAAACTCTTTATATAAACTTTCCAAGTCATTTTCATTACCAAGTCTTTTTCCATAAGGTGGGTTACAAATAATTATTCCCGGCTCAGAAGGCAATTTAAATTCTCGAAAATGTCCTACTTTAATTTCAATTTCCTTATCCAATCCAGCAAATAAAATGTTCTCCTTTGCATTTCGAGAAATCTCAATATTCTCTTCAAAACCAATTATTTTAGGTAATTTCATATTCAGTTTCAAAAGACTTTTTGCATTTTTTATCTCTTCAAGCCAAATATGCAAATCAAAATCAGGCCAATTCTCAAAAAGAAATTTTCTAGCAATACCTGGGGCCATTCCCTTTGCCATGCTTACAGCTTCTAAAAGAAATGTACCAGAACCACATAATGGATCAACCAAATTCAAAGAAACATCCCATTCCGAAATTTTTATTAACCCCGAAGCAATATTTTCCTTTAAAGGCGCTATACCCATAGCAGGGCGATAACCTCTTCGATGTAAACTCGTACTCGAAGAATCTAAACTTAGAGTTGCATTTTCCGAAGCAAGGTGTAAATGAAGACAAAAATCTGGTGAAGACAAACTAATATTTGACCTCTTACCCCAAATGGATCTTTGCAAATCAACAACAGCATTTTTAACTGTCAAAGCAGTAAAATGAGTATGAGTTAATTCAGATGAAATACCAGAAATATCAACGCGAAAACTTTTAGAAGGATCTAGCCAAGTTTCCCAATCAAATGCGTTTTGAATGCCATGATAAAGAGATTCTTTCCCATTACATGGAAACTGGCAGATTTCTCTCAAGAATCTAAATGGTAAACGAGCTTGAAGATGTAAACGATAGAAACATGCTAAGTCAGCTTTAAAAAAAACCCTTCCTCTAGATATTTTTAATAATTGCACTCCCAAATCCTTTAATTCAATTGCACCAACTTCTTCTAAGCCATGAGGAAGAGCAGCCATAACATTGAAATTCTTAACCACAAAAGCTCCTTGAAATTGTTTATATTTTTTAGATTAAATGAATTGATTAACAAGATATCTGTCAGAATACATATGTCTATTTTGAATAGACTAGGTGATTCACACCAGTTTCTCGGACAGCGGTTCGATTCCGCTCAGCTCCATTAGCT
Source organism: uncultured Prochlorococcus sp. (assembly GCA_902590775.1). Classification (GTDB taxonomy): domain Bacteria; phylum Cyanobacteriota; class Cyanobacteriia; order PCC-6307; family Cyanobiaceae; genus Prochlorococcus_E. Next base: position 17,255 of record CACIYC010000002.1, on the reverse strand, counting down.
AAGGGGCTGCAATGGTTTCGACGGGGTTCAAGGAGTTTGACTGAAACCTGCTCGGTTAGAGTAAAAACATAACTGCTAACAAAATCGTTAGTTTCTCTCGTCAAACAGCCCCTGTTGCTGCTTGAACATTAAGAGAGATGGGGTTAGATCAGCCTTATTAACCAAGTGATCCATGGAGCCTGAAAGGGCTCCTCTTATTTCTTGAAGGTGCTAAGGAAAAAATTAACTCTTTAGAAATCTCAAAATGTCTTAGAAAAAGAACCTAATACCCAATTGTCCTCTCCAACTAAACGTATCTTCAATATCAGTATTTGCTATATTAGTAGCTCTTATAAGTTGATAAGCAACTTCTCCAAAAACATCTACTTTTTCACTTGCATCAAAAGCAAGACCAGCCTTTCCTTGATAACTTAGAGCAGTATCATTATCATCAGTTGTTGCATCACTATCTACAGTTGTACTTCCAACACCCAAACCAATATATGGAGTCAATTTTGATTCATATATTATATCATAGTAGCCGCTTAAAAATACACTATTCGATATAATATCATCAAATAAATTAGAACTACTAATAACATATTTACTTGTTAAATATGTAACTTCGGCTCTCAAATTTGGATTAAATCTATAACCAAAGCCAGAGTCAAAAGAAAATCCTGGATCTACATCAAAAAAACTATTGGAGAAACTAAGATTTTGTGTATGCAAATAACCAGCACCTAACGTTGCATAAATTCCTTGATCCTTTTTACCCAGTTCAGAAGAATGAGCATCAGGGCTGAAAGGTGAGGCAGTAAAAGCCAGAGCAATTAAAACTCTAGGAAAAAACTGTTTCATTTGTAAGTATGAAAATCAATACTACTTAATAAAGTATATACCCTTTTTGATATAAAAATCTAAAGAATAATTTGCAAATCTTATATGCAAATAGTTAAGCTGGCTTTAGCAAGCATGCACTTTTATAAAATGAAAAAACATCATTTCCTAAATCTTATATATCTAGCAATTATCCCATCATCAATTCTATACATATGTATACTTCTATTTACATCTGCTGCAGGTATAGAGACAGGATTGGTGCTGCGCGATCTACTGCAAACTTGCGACTATCCAATTGGCGTAGGAATGATATCTAGCATAGGTGTGATTCTTTGGGCTTCTGCAAGCTCAATTAACTTTTTTGCATTAAATGATAATCTTATGAAAAATCGACGTTATAAAAAACTTTTAATCATTGGTGGTATCTTTTCTACAGTGCTTTGTTTGGATGATCTATTTTTATTACATGATAAACAACAGATTAATCAGGATATTCTTTATACAATATATATTTCCTTAGCTTTATATTTAATACTTAAATTTAGAGAATTGATTACTGAAATTGATATTTTTGCTTTTATCACTTCATCTTCTTTTCTAGCACTATCTATTGTTAGCGATATTTTTCAAGACTTTTTACCTATAAACTATGAAAATGTACAAATATTAGAAGAAGGCTTCAAATTTATTGGAATATCTTGCTGGGTTTACTTCTGGAGCAAAGCCGCGATTCAATCAATAACAACAAAAAATATTAGAAAAAGAACCTAACCCCCACTTGACCTTTCCAGATTTGTATTGCTGAAACATCAGTATTGTTAATATTGGTATCCTCGATAGCTTGAAAACCAACTTCTCCAAAAACATCTACTTTTTCACTTGCCTCAAATGTAAGGCCTGCCTTTCCTTGATAAGTCATAGAAGTATCAGTATCATCAACTGATGCATCACTATCTACAGTTGATCTTCCAAGACCCAAACCAATATAAGGAGTCCAACTGGAAGAATTATTTAGATCGTAATAGCCACTAAAAATAACACTTTTAGCATCTGCATCTTCAAACATCCCAGTAGTTGTTTCAACATCAATTTTATTGAGACCATAGGTAAGTTCTACTCTTACATCAGGACTTAATCGATAACCAAAACCTGTTTCCAGAGAAAACCCTGAATTCACTTCAGTCTCTTGAGGGGAAAGTGAATACTGAATATCTTGAGGAAATCCGAGTCCTCCTCCTAGAGTTGCATAAAAAGCTTGAGACTCTCTTGTGTCTTGATAATCGTCTCCTCCAGCGATACAAGGTGAAGCAGCCAATGATAGTGCAACAACTACACCAGGAACAACTTTCTTAATGTGCATGAGAAAAACTTCTTTAATATAATCCAATTCTATATGTCTTTTAAAAATATTTTAAGTAGATCAAAAAATTATTACTTTATACATCGTAAAAATTGATGAATAAAAAATAGTAATAAACGTTTTAGAGCCCCATAAAAGCTTTGGGATACAAACGCTTAAGGATATGAGGTGTAATCACCATTCATACTGACTCGTTGATAAATCATCAATGCACATGCACGAGATTGACTGCTAGCAAAAGGTTTTTAGCAAAGAAATGATCCAGGTCATTAAAGAAATTCTGTCATGTTTTGAAAAATTATTTTCGTATTTTGATTCCAATTTTCAAGACAACCTATTGAATAAAGAATTTTATTTGTGGGAAAAGCAAAACTTTTCAATTCAGAAGAGACAAACATAAAACGATGCAAGTAAGCACTCAAAAAAGAAAAAGAGTTCCAAAAAAATCAAACTCTTAAACACGACAGAGCATTAGCTAGAAGATCAGTTAGTTTAATAGGCGTTAGTTAATGCAGAGGTATCTGAAGACATCAGATATATAGATGGAATTAAAACTTCTCGATAAAATATGTTTTCATCCATACTTTACTGGAATTATTATTATTGCCCTCTTGTAAATAACCATATTGATAAATATTTCCCCATGAAGAGAACAAATCCTCAACTAGTTTTGTACTCTCTTCACAATTAATAACGTTATAAGGAAGTAAACATTTTTCTTTGCTCAAATCATTAAAATTAGTATTAAAATTACATTCTGAGATATCTTCTATGGTGTCAAAAGGAGTCTCCCGTAAGTCAAACAATAATCCTTTTTTCGAATGATTTAAAGCCCAAAGAAGAGTATCGCGCCATTCTTTATGCAGATGAAGAAAACCAAGACATATTACATAGTCTGATAATATTTCCAACCCACAACTTGCTACTCCATCAGGACAATGGAAGAAATCATGAGACCTATCATGTAAAAGCAAAGCTTGATTAATCATCGTCTTAGAAGCATCAACACCTACATAATTATATTTATGTAGCTTTTCTTTTAAGACGCTTGCAAATCCTCCTAAAGCACACCCCAAATCAAGATAACTGGTCTCTTCCTTCAAAATTCGATCGACAAAAATCTTCTCGCTCTCATATAAATTTTCATAAGAGTTTCGATTTTTCTCATAAAAATCTAAAAGAGATTGATCACTCCAGGCTTGATCCAAATTAATATTAATTTGATTCACATTAAAAAGTAATAAATATAAAAATTATCGCACAAATATCACACTTTCAGTAGTGCAGTGCGAATTAATACAGACCGTTTGTATGTGCAATACAAACCTTTTTTAGAGGTCATTCATAGCACGTTATGTCAGGGACTAAAAAGAAGGAAGAGTTATCACACAATTATCACAATCGGGTCACAGAGTTATCACACTTTTAAAAGTAGGCAACCAATAGCAACTTTTAAATCAACTATTCCTTTTTATCTCTCCAATCAGATGGCGCTCCGAATGGATTATTAGGGGACTGCTCAGGGAAAAAAGTTGCTCCCAAAATACTTCCCCATAAAGTTAAATTCATATAAACCTCAAACACAGTGATGCCAGTCATTCCTCCCAACCTGATTAAAAAAGCTCCTATTCCCCAAATGACAATTCCAGGTAATAATCTACCTAAAAATTTTGTATCCCTTGCGTAAATAACAGTGGATACCGCAGTCCAAACAATAAAAGTGCCTATTCCACTCACAATCGCAAAAGGAAATCCTCGAAATGTCTCAAATAAAGCTATTACTGCAACAAGGGCTCCAAAGATATAAGAAGGCAATCCAAAACCCTTTGATTTAAATGGTTGCAGATTATTAGTCATAAAAATGAAAGCATTTTCATATCTAAAACGTTAGTAGTTAAATCACACTTTTCTCACAATTTAAAAGATTCGTATCAAAAACGGGGAGCTATTTAATGATGCCAGTTGATTTGAGTTATAACACTTTTAGGTTGTGTAATCGGCATTGATATGTACATATTCAGACGATAAATCACAACCCCATGAAAATGCATGATGCTGACCATCACCTATACGTAGACTTAAAATTAATGTTTGATTCTTTATATCATCAACTTTAACTATATCTTTCATATAATCAACAATTAACTGTCTATTAAATTCTGTTGGTAAACCTTTACTCATTATTTGAAATGATCCAATCCAAAGAGAAACATCCTCTGGGATAAAAGAAACTCCTGATCTACCAGCAGCAGCCAATATTCTTCCCCAATTAGGATCACAGCCATGAATAGCTGCTTTCACTAACGACGAACTACATATAGTGCGAGCAATGATCTGCGCGTCAGAAAAACTTTTAGCTCCTTCTACTTTCACTTCAACAAGACAATTGGCTCCTTCTCCATCTCTTGCTATTGATTTTGCAAGATAAGTAGAAACTAATATTAAGCCTTTTTCAAGTTCACTAAAATAATCTTTTTCTAATAAACTGCCTGCAGAAAAAGCCACAAAAGAATCATTTGTACTTGTATCTCCGTCAACACTAATTGCATTAAAAGAATAATCAGCCACTCTCTTAATCATTTGATCCCAAACTTTTTTAGGTAAACCAATATCACATGTTATGAATCCAAGCATTGTGGCCATATTTGGATGAATCATACCTGAACCTTTTGCAATGCCTCCAATGCGCACGCGCCTACCTCCAAGATTCGCTTCTATAGCAATCTCTTTAACTTTCAAGTCTGTTGTCAAAATTGCCTTAGCTGCATTTGCACTCCCTTCATCACTTAATGAATCAACAAGAGAATTTAATGCTTGCAAAAGCTTTTGAATAGGAATTGGTTGACCTATCACACCTGTAGAACAAATCAAAACCTCAGATTCCGAGAGTCCCAATTTTTCAGATAAAGCCTTGGTTACAAGTAAGCTATCTTGTAATCCTCGAGAACCAGTGCAAGCATTAGCTTGCCCAGAATTTACAATTAAGGCCCTAGCTTTACCATCATTCTCCAATAAACGATCTATACAAAGATCAACACACTTAGCACGAACAACAGATTGGGTAAAAGTCCCTGCACAAACTGCATTTTTGGGTGCAAGAATTAAAGCTAAATCTAGTGTTTTGGAAGACTTAAGTCCTGCCTGAATTCCAGCCGCCTTAAAATTTGACGGAGCGGTTATCCCTCCTGAAATCAAAGACCAAGTTGATGATTCAAAAATACTCAAGACGATGCCTGAGAAAGTAAACTATTCATATCCTGCGACATTTTGTCAGAGTTTTAAAGACTAAATCTCAAAAACGTTGGAATGGAGTTCAACGTCGTATAGGCATCACTGGCGGCATTGCGAGTGGAAAAAGTCTTATTGGTAACTATTTAGAAAATGTTAAACAAATTCCAATCCTTGATGCAGATATCTACTCCAGGGAAGCACTAAAGCCAGGCAAAGATGCTACGAAAGAAGTCATCAAAAGATACGGATCAAAAATCGTCAAAGAAACAAATGCAACCCAAGCAATCAACAGGATCATTTTAGGAGATATTATTTTCTCAAATAAAAATGAAAGAATTTGGCTTGAGAATTTATTACACCCAATCATAGAGAGCCGATTGAAAAATGAACTAGAAAAACAAAACAATACTCCTACAATAGGTTTAGTTATTCCTCTATTATTTGAAGCCAACCTTGGCTATTTATGCAGCGAAATATGGCTGGCTTTTTGTACAAGAAATCAACAATATGATCGATTAATGTCTAGAGATAAATTAAGTTACAAACAAGCAAATAATCGAATTAATTCTCAGTTATCAATTGAAAATAAAAAAAAGATGGCAGACAATATTATAGATAATTCTGATAATATTTACTTAAGCTACCAACAAATAGATAGATTATTATAATGATAATTTCTATCCTTGAAGTTTTCTAGAAAGTATTTGATTAGAAAGTTTTGGATCTGCCTTTCCACTTGTTTTCTTCATTAATTGACCAACAAAAAAGCCTAGAAGTTTTTTCTTTCCTCCGCGAAAAGCTTCTACTTCATTGGGATAATTATCTATTAATTCATCAATTATTTCTTCAAGAATCAATGGATCACTAATCATCCCTAAACCTCTAGAATTAACTATTTCTTTAGAAGAACCACCTTTTTCAAGCAGTTCAAGTAAGATCTCTTTAGCAATTTTTCCACTTATCTTTCCTTGCATAATCAATTCAATCATTTCTGCTAAATTTTTAGGGGTAAATAAAAGATTGGAAAAACTAATTTTTTTTGCTTTTACATACGCAGCTATATCTCCTGTTATCCAATTAGAAGCTTGTTTAGCGTCTGAACCGGCCAGAACAGTTGATTCAAAATATCTAGCCATCTGAAAGTCATCTGTTAAAACTCTTGCGTCATAAATAGATAGCCCAAATTCCTCAACATATCTATGACGCTTTGAAGCAGGTAATTCTGGCAATTCTGCTTTCCATTTCTCTTTTAAGTCATCACTAACTTCTATAGGACCCAAATCAGGATCTGGGAAATACCTATAATCACTACTTCCTTCCTTAGATCGCATACTCTTTGTTAGTTGCTTACTTTCATCCCAAAGCCTAGTTTCTTGATTCACGGTCCCACCAGTTTCATAAGCTTTGATTTGACGCTTAATTTCATATTCACAAGCCTTCTGAATAGCAGAAAATGAATTCATATTTTTAATCTCAACTTTGGTTCCAAAAGGTGCATCGGGTCCTCGTCTTACAGAAATATTGACATCACATCTCAAAGAACCTTCCTGCATATTCCCATCAGATACTCCTAAATACCTAACTATTCTTCGTATTTCGGAAGCATATTCAGAGGCTTCTCTTCCAGTGCGCAAATCAGGCTTGCTAACTATCTCAGCCAAAGCGACTCCAGCACGATTGTAATCAACCAAAGAATATGTAGATCCAGCCAAGCGGTCACTGCCTGCATGAACTAATTTCCCTGCATCTTCTTCCATATGTAACCTCTCAATTCCTATCTTCTTGAGATAAGTTTGTTTCCCTTTTTCTGCAACTTCAACTTCAATCCAACCTTCTTCTGCAATTGGTTCATCAAACTGAGAGATCTGATAGTTTTTAGGAAGATCAGGATAAAAATATTGTTTTCTATCAAATTTGCAATGTTTAGCTATTTTCAAATTCAAAGCCATAGCAGTCTTTACTGCATACTCAAGAACCTTCTTATTTAAAACAGGAAGAGTTCCTGGAAGCCCACAAACAACAGGGTCTATATGAGTATTAGGGTCATTGCCGAAACTAGTAGCAGCAGAAGTAAATATTTTGCTTTTCGTAGCTAACTGAACATGAGTTTCCAATCCAATTACTGGTTCCCAGTCAGCTTTAATTTGAGACATTGCTTACATCAACAATTGATATATTCGCATCCTATGGAAAAGAACAACAAATTGGATAGACATCCTAATCTAAAAGACTCAAAATTAGTAATAAAACAGCCTAAGAAATGGCTAAAACAAACAATAAAAGATTACTCATACTTGGTGGAGGCTTAATTGGTCTATCTCTTGCTCATTCATTAGCCAAAAAAGGACATCATGTAGAAGTACTTAGCAGAAGAAGAAATGAAGCCGCTGGTTTTGTCGCAGCTGGAATGCTTGCGCCACATGCCGAAGGACTCAGTGGAAATCTATTAAAGCTTGGTCAAGCAAGTCTTGAACAAATACCGAATTGGGTAAAAACAATAGAATCCGACAGTGGCATTAACTGCGGCCTTAGAAAATGCGGAATAGTTGTTCCCTTTTTAAACATTCAAGATAGAAAGGTATATCCAACTTCTCACTTAGGTCAGAATCTTACTAAAAATCAGTTAAAAGAAGAAATACCAGGAATTTCATCCCACTGGAAAACAGGTTTACTTTTTGAGCAAGATGGACAAATCGACAATAGAAGAAGGTTAATGAGAGCTCTTGAAAAAGCTTGTGTGGAATTAGGAGTTTGCTTTCAAGAAGGCATTGAAGTCCAAGAAATAATAAAAAAGAAAGATATTTTTAAAGGAGTATTAATTCAAACTGCTGAAGGCAAAAATGAAAAAATCTTTGCCAATGAAGCTATTTTATGTTGCGGAGCATGGAGTAAAAGTCTATTGAATCCAATTCCGATTTTTCCTGTCAAAGGTCAAATGTTTTCCATACAAGGGCCTAAAGATGCTTTAAATCGAATCATTTTTGGTCCAGGAATATATTTAGTACCTCGTGAAGATGGATTAATAATTGTTGGTGCAACAAGTGAAAAAGATGCTGGCTTTTCCGAAGGATTAACTCCAAATGGTCAAAGTGAATTACAAAAAGGCATCAATTCATTACTTCCTATAGCGCAATCTTGGCCACATATGGAACGTTGGTGGGGCTTCAGGCCCTGCACTCCAGATGAAGCGCCAATCCTAGGATCCTCACCCTTAACCGGTCTATGGTTAGCAACAGGTCATCATAGAAATGGGGTATTGTTGGCTGCTATTACAGTGCAATTACTTACAAAAAGTATTTGCCAAGAATCTTTATCTAAAACTGAAAAAAATTTATTAATGTCATTCCAATGGAATCGTTTTAAAAATAATTAAGTCAAATTAAAAATTATTGCGCGTCCCTTAATCAAAATTCATTCAACCCTCCATATTTGATCAGCAGGGCTCCAATCATTCAATTCATCTGGCTTAAACCACAAAGAGATCTCAAAATTTGCAGTTTCAGGACTATCAGAACCATGAATAACATTTCGGCCAATATTGATAGCCAAATCTCCTCTAATAGTACCTGGCTCAGCTTCAAGAGGCTTTGTTGCTCCAATTAATTTTCTTGCACTTGAAATCACACCCTCACCTTCCCAAACCATTGCCACAACTGGCCCACTTGTAATGAAACCAACTAAAGCATCAAAAAAAGGTCTTTCTTTATGCACTCCATAATGCTGTTCAGCTAAATTTCTACTAGGAATCAACTGTTTAAGAGCAACTAACTTAAAACCCTTACGCTCCAAACGTCCCAAAATCTCACCCACCAATCCTCTTTGAACACCATCAGGCTTGATCGCAAGAAAAGTTCTTTCAACAACCATGAAAAAAAATTATTAATTAAGCTATCGTCTTCTGAAATGTACCCTCTTGGCAAGCAAACCCATAGGATTAAATACAACTTTTCTTAGGCTGCTTTTGAAAAAGTACAATCTCAAAGGTTTTAATACATTTTTTTTATTTTAAAACTTGACCGAATTAAATCCCAAAACTGAAAAAAATCAATGGTCTATAGAAGACAGTGCTGCCTTATATGGACTTGAAAACTGGAGTGGTGGATATTTCAGAATCAACATTTCTGGAAACATTAATGTGACACCACATGGTCAAGACAAACAAGGGTTAGATTTAACATGCTTGTTAGAAGAACTCAAAGGAAGAAACCTAAAACCACCTTTATTACTTAGATTTGACGACATTCTTGAAGACAGAATCAAAAAACTAAACGACGCATTTGAAAATGCTATCTCCACATACAACTACAAAAACAAATATCAAGGTGTTTTTCCAATTAAATGCAATCAACAACGACATGTTGTCGAAGAAGTAATAGCTATTGGAAAAAAATGGCACTTTGGTTTAGAGGCAGGTAGTAAAGCAGAACTGCTAATTGCATTATCCTTACTTGATGATCCAGAAGCCTTCTTAATCTGTAATGGCTACAAAGATAAGCGCTATATAGAAACTGCAATTCTTGCAAGAAAACTAGACAGAAAACCAGTAGTCGTGATTGAGCAATCAGATGAAGTGGAACGTATTATCAAAGCAAGTAAAGAAATAGGTGCAGCACCACTCATTGGAATTAGAGCAAAGTTGTCAAGTCAAAGCACTGGAAGATGGAGTGGCTCAACCGGAGAGAAATCTAAATTTGGTCTATCCATACCAGAAATTTTAACTGCTGTTCATGAATTAAAGATTGCGGGAATTCTCAATGAATTGTGCTTACTGCATTTCCATATAGGTAGTCAAATCAATGATATAGCTATTCTCAAAAATGCATTACAAGAAGCGGGCCAAATTTATGGTGAATTAAAGGCTCTCGGTGCTCCAATGGGCTACTTAGATGTAGGTGGTGGATTAGGTGTTGATTATGATGGCAGTCGAACCGCTACCTCTGCTTCTACTAACTACTCGCTTCAAAACTATGCAAACGATGTTGTCGCGACAATCCAAGAATGCTGCAAATCAAAAGGAATTAAAGTCCCAACATTGATTAGTGAAAGCGGGCGCAATCTGACTAGCCATTTTTCAGTTTTAATATTTAATATTTTAGGTGCAAATTCAGTATCTACAGATATTCCACCAAAGACAAAGGATGAATATATCAGTGTCAAAAATCTACGTGAAACATTAGAATCACTTTATGAAATTTGTAAATACGAAAAGATAGACATCTCCAAACTTCAAGAAGCATGGAATGATGCACTTAAATTTAAAGAAGATGCACTTGCTGCCTTTAGACTTGGATTTATAGATCTGCCAACTCGAGCTACAGCAGAAAAACTAACATGGGCATGTGCAAAAAAAATCACTAATCATTTACCTGAAAATCCTTTAATTCCTGAAGAACTGAAACAACTAAATGATGCACTTGCATATACCTATTACGCAAATATCTCAATTTTTCGTTCAGCACCAGATACTTGGGCAATCGAGCAGCTCTTCCCAGTGATGCCAATTCATCGTCTAAACGAAAAGCCAACAAATCTAGGTCATTTTGCTGACCTTACATGTGATTCAGATGGAAAACTTGGACGATTTATTCACAATGGTCAAAAAAAATCTTTACTTGAATTACATCCATTCAATAGTAAAAATGATTATTTTATAGGCATGTTCCTTGGAGGAACCTATCAAGAAGTAATGGGTAATCTACATAATCTTTTTGGAAGCACTAATGCAATACATATTCGTATAGCTAAAAATGGAAAATATAAGCTTGATCATGTAGTAAAAGGTAATACTAAAGGAGATGTGCTTCAATCAATGGAACATGACTCTGAGTATTTATTGGAGCGGTTAAGAATGGGATGCGAATTAGCAATTCAAAAAGGAAAACTCAAAATTAATGATGCACAACAATTAATAGAACATATAGAAATAAGCTTACGGAAAAGTACTTATCTGCAAGAATAAAACTAACCTAAACTCAATAATTTAACCAACTCATCTCTTGCTGAATCCAAAGCAGAATCCAATAATTTAGAATCACGCCCACCAGCTTGAGCTAAAGTTGGTCGACCACCACCACCACCACCACAAAGCTTCGCTATTGGATTAAGAAATTTTCCAGCATGCAGGCCTTGACTAACAACATCTGAACCAAAAGCAGCAACTAAAATAAGCTTTTCACTATCATTAGAATCAGGAACTCCTGCAACAATTACTGCGGATTTAGATCCTAAATGATTTACTAACGTCTTTGCTACATGCTGCAATAAATCACCAGACATATAATCAAGACGTTTCACAACATATTGACTCTTTCCAAGAGCTATAGCGCTATCAACTAATGCTAATGCTTTAGCAGAAGCAACTTTCTCATTGGATTTCTCAAGTAACTTTGTCAAAGTTTTAACCTCATCTTGCAAAGAAACTACCCTATCAACAATTTCACAGGGTTGGGCCTTAAATCTCTCACTTAAAGCCTTGACTACTAAATCTCGATCATTTAAATAATCAAGAACCCCTTGACCTGTCATAGCCTCAATCCTCCGCACACCAGAGGCAATTCCTATCTCACTGACAATTTTAAACATTCCTATTTCAGAAGTATTAGAAACATGAGTACCCCCACAGAGTTCCATTGATACACCCGGAATATCAACAACTCTCACAACCTCTTCATACTTCTCACCAAACATCGCAATGGCACCAGCCTCTTTAGCATCTTCTATATCCATTTGAGAAACACGCAACATATGTCCTTCTGCAATCCAAACATTGATTAATTTTTCAACTTTAAGCAATTCGTCGAATAACACTGGCCGTGAAAAATGAAAATCGAAACGTAATCTATCAAAATCCACTAAAGATCCTGCTTGGCTAATATCGGAATCAACTATTTTTTTTAAAGCTGCTTGTAATAAATGAGTTGAAGTATGATTAGATTGAATACGTCTACGACTAAATAGATCTACTTTACTTTTAACAGTAGTACCTAATTTCAAGGCACCAGTTTGGACAATCCCAGAATGAACAAAAGCACCTTTTATACGACGAACATTATCTATCTCTATTAAACAATTTGATGTCTCAGATGAAGTAGAAAGTAAAATCCCCTTATCACCTATTTGTCCACCGCCTTCTCCATAAAAAGGTGTAATATCAAGAACTAAATCTACGTTATCACCCACATTACATTGCTCCAACGATATTCCGTTTACAACTATTGCCTGAACTCTACTTGACTGCTCTAATTGTTTGTAGCCTAAGAAACGTGTTTGACCTAGTTCGGAAACTATTTTATCAATACTATCTTGAAGAGTTAAATCAATGGTCGTAATAGCTGCCTTGGCCCTTTCCCGCTGCTTATTCATTGCTTGATGGAAACCATCTATATCAACTCTTAAGGAATTTTCTTTAGCAATCTCCTCTGTTAATTCAACTGGGAAACCATAAGTATCATACAATTCAAATGCCTGCTCCCCAGAGATTTCTTGAGGATTAGAAGCAAGCAAATCTGCTAATAACTTTTCTCCCCTATCTAATGTTTCCAAGAAACGAATCTCCTCTCTTTGAAGTTCTTTAAATATCAATGCTTGGGTTTTCAAGAGATGAGGATAAGAAATTTTCATTAAATCAATTGCCACCTCAGCAACTTGAATCAAAAATTGACTTTTGATGCCAAGTAAACGCCCATGCCTAACAACACGACGAAGTAACCTCCTTAAAACATATCCACGACCCAAATTACTTGCCGTGACCCCATCACTTATAAGATGAACACAAGCTCTAACATGATCACCTATAACCTTAAAAGAAATTTTATCCTTTTCATTAAGTTCGTAATAATCAACTCCTACTAAAGATGCAACCTTTTCTAAAAGTGGAAAAATCAAATCTGTTTCATAATTATTTGGCACACCTTGCATAATTTGAGCCATTCTTTCTAAGCCCAAACCTGTATCAATATTGCAATGTGAAAGAGATGTCAAAGTTCCATCAATATCACGATTATATTGCATAAAAACTAAGTTATAAAATTCTATATATCTACTATCATCTTCTAAATCAATTTCTTCATCACCAAGTTCTGGCTTGAAATCATAATACAATTCTGAGCAAGGTCCACAAGGACCAGTTGGTCCTGATGACCAGAAATTATCTGCTTCATCCATTTTGACAATCCGACGTGGATTAACTCCAACAATATCTCGCCAAATTTCTTCAGCTTCTTTATCCTCCCGAAAAACACTAACTACTAAATGCTTAGCCTCTAATCCAAAAACATTTGTACTCAGTTCCCATGCCCATTGAATTGCCTGCTTCTTAAAGTAATCACCAAAAGAAAAATTGCCTAACATCTCAAAGAAAGTATGATGTCTTGCTGTTCTGCCAACATTTTCTATATCATTTGTTCTTATACATTTCTGACTACTAGTTACTCTTGCGGAAGGTCTATCTTCATGTCCAAGAAAAACAGGCTTGAAAGGTAACATTCCTGCAATTGTAAGCAACACTGTTGGATCATCTGGCACTAAAGAAGCACTAGGTAAAACGACATGATTCCGCTGCTTATAAAAATTCAAAAAAGCAGCTCTTATCTCATCTCCTTTAAGAGGTTTAATAATAGATTTTGACGACACTCGTTCACCTTCCATAACTAACTTGAGATTTGGAAGAACAAGCGCCAAACATGAAGAAGTTCAAAATAAAAAAACAAGTAATTGGCTTCTCATAAAATCTAGCCAATTAACTGTCATTATTAGCTATGGCATTTATCAAAATCATTATTGTTATTGCTTGCTACAAAGAAATCAGACAAGGAAAACAATTAATGAATGAAAAATCCATGCTATGACCTTGCTGCATGCTACTTGGTTAAACAATTCTAATGAATTGTCTCATTCGCCTTCTCCAGTATTATTCCTCTGGGCAGATACATGGCGAGTACCAACACCAATCCAAGCAAATGATGAACCATCACTGCATCCATTTACTCTTTCTTCACAAGAATTACAAAATTGGCTAAGAAAAAAAGAATTATTACCTCAGGAAATCGTTACTGCAACAGCATCTCTAACACTGCCAAGTAAGCCTATTCCAGCAAAAATAAAAAACAACACTGCTAGTAGAAGCTACAAGCTGGAGAAGCAATCCCAACAACATATGAATGGTGGCCATGGAAAATAGATGGTCTAAGCATCAGCCCCTTAGAAGCTTCAAGGTGGCTTACACAATTACCCTTATCAAAACAAGATTCAGATCTTAGTGAAGAAATTCTGTGGTGGACTCATTTACAAAGATGGTCTTTAAGCCTGATTGCTGAAGGTTTATGGCTCCCACAAGTTGAATTAAATAATACAAAGGCATCTTATTACCAAGCACGATGGATTCCATTGCTCACTCAAGAAAATGAACGCAAAAGGCTAGAAGAGTTTGTTAGAAATATGCCCTTAGTAACTATTTGCGGACTTCCTTGGACAAACAGGAAAAAAGACATTAAGAAAATCAAGAAATCTACTCACGGAAATCCAATTACATCATTTCTACCAAGACATAATCGGTTCGAAGTAATGAAAATTCTTGAAGAAATCGTTGATGCACAACTACGAAAAGACTTCCAACCAAAAACTAATAATCTTGACCCATTGCTAAATGCATGGCAACAAGCACTTGGAAGTACTAATGGTTTAATTGATCTACCGACTAATGAAGCAAATCGCTTAATAAAGGCTACAAAATATTGGCAAGGGGGATTTCATAATAATCTTAAATCTGCAAAAACATGCCTAGAACTAATAGCACCATTGAAAAATGATGCATTATGGAAACTAGAATTCTTTTTACAAGCAGAGGCTGATCCAGACGTCAAAATTCCTGCAAAAGAAATTTGGGAAGCTGGATCACAAACAATAGAAATAGGTGAAATAAAAATAGAAGAACCTAGTGAAATCCTCCTTGAAGGTCTAGGAAGAACATTGCAAGTTTTTCCTTGTCTTGAAAGAGGTCTAGAAAACCCAACACCGCATTCAGTAGAACTTTCGCCTGCTGAAGCATTTGTCTTTATAAGAACTACATCTTTAAAACTACGAGATATTGGAATTGGAATAATACTTCCACATAGTTTATCTAAAGGTCTAGCTACTCGACTGGGAATAACTATCCAAGCCGAACTTTTTGAAAATTCAGAAGGGGCAATACTTGGAGAAAACCTTAATTGGAGTTGGGATTTAATGATAGGAGGAGTAAACCTAACGATGAAAGAGCTCGAGAGACTTGCAAGCAAAAAAAGTCCTCTCGTAAATTACAAAGGAACATGGATCGAATTACGTCCTAACGATCTGAAAAATGCTACACAGTTCTTTGCTAATCCACCAGAACTAAAACTAGATCTCGCGATTAGTCTGACAGCAACAGAAGGTAATACACTGCTAAAACTTCCAGTGCATCAATTTGAAGCTGGGCCAAGACTTCAAAATGTTTTAGAGCAATATCACCATCAAAAAGAACCGGAATCATTAGCTGCACCAGAGGGGTTTCATGGTCAATTAAGACCATATCAAGAGCGAGGACTAGGTTGGCTTGCATTCCTCTACCGATTTAACCAAGGAGCATGTTTAGCAGATGACATGGGTCTAGGGAAAACAATACAATTACTAGCATTTATTCAATATCTAAAAATTAAAAATAAACTTACAAAGCCTTTACTACTCATTGCTCCAACATCGGTACTTACAAACTGGCAAAGAGAAGCATCGATCTTTACCCCACAATTATCTCTGCTAGAGCACTATGGTCCAAACAGGTCATTTACAGAAGATTCCCTAACAAAATCTCTTCAAAGAATCGATATATGCATGACAAGTTATGGTCTAATTTGTAGAGATTTAGAAATATTCAAAAAAGTCAACTGGCAAGGAATTGTTATTGATGAAGCTCAAGCTATAAAAAATCCTAAATCAAAGCAAAGTTTGGCAATTCGTGCAATAAGCAAAAACTTAAAAAATAATTCTCTCAAAATTTGCTTAACAGGAACACCAATAGAAAATCGAATTAGTGAAATATGGTCATTAATGGATTTCTTGAATCCAAAAGTCTTAGGAGAAGAAGAGTTTTTTACTCAACGATACAAGTTGCCCATTGAACATTATGGAGACATCTCATCACTAAAAGATTTAAAAGCTCGAGTCAATCCTTTTATTCTTAGAAGATTAAAAACAGATCAATCAATTATCACCGATTTACCACAAAAGATTGAACAACGTGAATGGATAAGTCTCAATAAAGAACAAAAAAGTTTATACAACAAAGCTGTAGAAAAAAGTCTTAATGAAATAAAGTCATCACCGTTAGGGCACCGTCAAGGTAAAACTCTAGGACTCCTTACAACTCTCAAACAAATTTGCAACCATCCATCACTTGCATTAAAAGAAGAATATATTGACAAAGATTTTTTAAAACGGTCTTCAAAACTTCAACGACTTGAAGAAATACTCGGAGAAGTAATTGAAACAAATGATAAAGCGCTACTTTTTACTCAGTTCTCTCAATGGGGTCATTTACTTCAAGAATATTTTCAACAAAAATGGCAAAGTGAAATTCCTTTCCTTCACGGAGGAACATCTAAAAAAAATAGGCAAGAAATGATAGATCGTTTTCAAGAAGATCCCCGAGGCCCCAAACTCTTTTTACTTTCATTAAAAGCAGGTGGCTTGGGCCTAAATCTAACTCAGGCAAATCATGTTTTCCATATCGATAGATGGTGGAATCCAGCTGTAGAGAATCAAGCCACAGATCGTGCCTACCGAATTGGACAAACTAAAAGTGTTATCGTCCACAAATTCATCACAAAAG
>CACIYC010000001.1 GCA_902590775.1 uncultured Prochlorococcus sp. | reverse complement strand
GTGCTGATGGAGCAAATAGTCGTGTAGCCAAGGCTATGGATGCTGGTGATTACAACGTTGCGATTGCTTTCCAAGAAAGAATTAAATTACCAGCAAAAGAAATGACTTACTACGAAGATCTAGCTGAAATGTATGTTGGGACAGATGTATCGCCAGATTTCTATGGTTGGGTTTTTCCTAAGTACGATCATGTAGCAGTCGGTACTGGAACTATGCAAAAGAATCAATCTCTTATAAAAGATCTTCAAGAAGGTGTAAGAGAAAGAGCAAAGAAAAGACTAGTTAATGGTGAAGTCATCAAAGTTGAAGCACATCCAATCCCAGAGCATCCAAGACCCAGGCGAGTCGTTGGGGGGATGGCATTAGTAGGAGATGCTGCAGGTTATGTAACCAAAAGCTCTGGTGAAGGGATTTATTTTGCAGCTAAAAGTGGAAGGATGTGCGCAGAACAAATAGTTGAATCAAGTCAAGGTGGTGAAAAGATTCCAACCGAAAATGACCTAAAGAAATACATCAAAAAATGGGATAAGAAATATGGAGCTACTTACAAAGTTCTAGAGATACTACAAAATATCTTTTATTCAAATGATGGGGCTCGTGAAGCTTTTGTAGAAATGTGCGACGATATAGATGTACAACGCCTTACATTTGACAGTTATCTCTACAAGACAGTTGTTGCAATGAAGCCATTACAACAACTAAAGTTGACATTTATGACATTAGGTTCTGTCTTAAGAGGAAGAGCACTTGCACCCAAGACTTATAGACCAGTTCCTAGTACAGTTAGAGATGATGAAGAAGTTAATAAGATGTTAGCTATAAGTACAATCAAAGGCGGCATAAAAGTAGGTAATAAAAAATCAAAGACTTAGATAAAAGACTAACTATTAATTAAACTAAAATCAGCAATAATATGAGCCTGATTTCTTAAAATAGATAACAAATTTAGTCTATTATTTCTAATAGCTTCGTTTTCACTCATAACCATAACACTTTCATCACCATCAAAAAATTCTGATAAAACTTTAGAACTACAGGACAAGCCTTCTACTAATGATCTATATCGATTAGAAGAACTGCTCATACATATTGGCTCAAGTGAATTAACAACATCCAACATTGATGTTTCACTGTTTTTCTCAAATAGCGTTGGATCTACAATGTTTGATGCACTAAAAACATCTAAGGGTAAAGAACCTTTTTCCGCCAATTTTGAAGCTCTATTAACTACTGAATGGACAAGTTCAAGGGTATTTGATTCTCTCAATTCATTAAGCAAGCTAATCCTTTTCAAGACATCTGTTGGATCAGAAAGAAGACGATAATGAGAGGTTGTTTCACCTGCTACAGCATGAATCAAATCCAAGTCGAAACTTGCCTCTTCAAGCATGCTAAAAATTCGCATTTGAAAAAAATCAAAGAGGTCTTTTCTTAGTTCTTGAGAATCAAAATTGAAGTCTGGAAAAAGTTCATTCCAATAATTAATAGAAGAATTTAGAAGATCAAATAAATTTATCTTCCACTTTTGATTCCAAATAATTTGTAGAACACCATTACCAGTCCTGCGAAGAGCATACGGATCAGAAGATCCACTTGGCCTGTGACCTTTTGCAAAAATACTCAACAACAATTCTATTCTTTCTATCAAAGCAAGAGCTGAACCTGTAAATGATTTAGGCAATACATCTCCTTGCCCCCTGGGTAAATAATGCTCCAAGACTGCTAAGGCAACTTCTCTTGGTTCGCCTTCTGCAAGAAGATATTTAGCTCCTATTACTCCTTGAAGTTCAGGAAACTCACCAACCATATGACTAACCAAATCATGCTTACACAAATAAGAAGATCGTTTTAAAAACCTTGCATTATCTGAGGAGATATCTACCTTTGAAATAAAAAGATCGGCAAGCCATTCTATTCGCATTACACGATCATAAAGTGAACCTAAACCTTCTGAAAAAGTAACCTTCTTAAGTTGGTTGATACGTTTTGCGCTAGAAGAAGAGCGATCAGCATTAACAAAAAATTGGGCATCTGCAAATCTTGCTTTCAAAACACGTTCATTACCATCTCTTATAAGATCATTTGAATTAGGTAAACCATTGGAGATACAAAAGAAACAAGGCGCTAAAATATTCTTTGCATCTAAAGCGAGAGGGTCTATATCAGAATCTTTAATATATATTGGAATATATCGCTGATGAACTTTCATAACTGTACTGAGAACTTCTGCTGGGAGTTCAAGAAAATCTTGTTGGAATTCCCCTCGAATTAAAGAAGGAAACTCAACAAGATCAGTTAGTTCATTCAATAAATCACTTGTCAAATCAGGTTTAGCATTTATATCAATAGATGATTGTTCAACTAGATTTTTTATGAGATTTGCCCTCTCAACTCGATCTATAATTACTCCTGCAGAACGCATAATGTCCTGATATTCCTTTGACGAAGATATAGAAATCGCACTTTCCTTGAGACGATGACCACGACTAATACAACCAGAAACAATCTCAGGATCAGTTCCAGGAAGCTTAAACTTTATTTCTCTAAAATCCAATAATGAGACTATCCACCTTATAGGACGAGCAAATCGGATTTCTCCTTCACCCCAACGCATAAAACGTTTACCTTGAAAAGCATTAATCCATTTAGGTACAAACCTAGTTATCAAGTCAAAAGTAGGCTCACCTTTTTCCAAAATCCTTCCAAAGACAAAAGCTCCTTTATCAGTTTCTCTTGATTCCAAATCATCAGTAGAAATCCCACATCGTTTAGCAAAACCAACTGCTGCTTGGGTTGGAGATCCATTTACAAAAGCCTTCGAAGACGGTGGTCCTTTCTTCTCTGCAACAAAATCTTCTGAATTACTAGCTAATCCATTAACAATTAGATAAATCCTTCTTGGTGTACTAGAACAAATTATTGCTCCATACTTAAGTCTATGCTGCTGAAAATCATTTGTTACCAACTGCTCAAGTTGAGAAATAACAAGTCGTGCAAAATCTGCAGGTAACTCCTCCGTTCCAATCTCAAGTAAAAAGTCAGACACAAAATTAAAATTTATTCAACAACACTTTATTGGATATACAATTAAAAAGTATGATTATTGTAGTTAGGTTTGTTAAAAACAACCAATTTGACAACAAGAAAGACGCAAATTAAAGAGACTGATGATTTAGGTCTAAGCCCATGCATTGCGAATGGCCAAGATCGAACAAAATTTGAACAGTTTAAATCTGATAGTAATTTTCTAAAAGATCCTCTTTCTGCTGAATTAAACAACTCTTTAAACAACTTTTCAAACGATGCAGTTCAACTCCTAAAATTCCACGGAAGCTATCAACAAGACAATAGAGAAAACAGACAAAAAGGAAAGGACAAAGACTGGCAAATGATGCTTCGGCTGAGATGTCCAGGTGGGTATGTACCAGGCCCCTTATTCATTGCTCTTGATGAATTATCTAATAGGCTTGGGAACAAAACACTTAGAGCAACAACAAGACAAGCTTTTCAAATGCATGGGATTCGAAAAGAGAATCTGAAGGAAGTAATCAATACCATTCTCAAATCAATGGGATCAACACTTGCAGCATGTGGAGATATCAATAGAAATGTTATGGCACCAGCTGCACCATATGAAACAAGTGGATACCCTGCTGCAAGGAAACTAGCCAAAGAAATTGCCGATTTACTAACGCCTGTAAAAGCTGAAGCAACTTATCTAGAACTCTGGGCTGATGGAGATCTAAGGTTTAAAATCTCTCCGGCAGAAAATGTTAAAAAAATAAGAAAAGAACAATTTTCTGATGGAATATTCAGTGGAATAAAAGAAGAACCTCTTTATGGACAGACTTATTTGCCCCGGAAGTTCAAATGTGCAGTTACTGTACCTGGTGACAACTCTGTTGATCTTTTAACTCACGACATAGGTCTTGTAGCTTTTACCAATAAGAATGGTTCTTTAATTGGTTGCAATGTCTATATAGGAGGAGGCATGGGAAGAATGCATAATAGTGATACCACATTTGCTCGAATTGCAGATCCACTAGGGTATATCAAATCAGAAAATGTGCTGAGTTTGGTTCAAGCAATACTTGCTCTGCAAAGAGATTATGGGAATAGAAAGTTAAGAAAAAATGCACGAATGAAATATCTTCTCCATAAAGAAGGCATCGATTGGTTTAAAAAGCGACTCACTACAAAATACTTTTCTAAAGAAATTGAATCAATTAAACCTGAACCTATAGCAAAACTTGAGGATTATCTAGGATGGGGGAGACAATCTAAATCACTTTGGTTCTTAGGTATACCTCTATTATCAGGCCGACTTAGTGGAGACAAAAAGAAAAAAATTAGATTAATAGTTGAAAAATATAAGCTTGAATTAAGATTAACTCCAAACCAAGACATCCTATTATGCAATATTGGTTCTTTTCAACGAGCATCCATCACTAAAGAGTTAAACCAAGTAGGTATTTATGAAGTGATCTCAAAAAATAAATTAGCGAGACAAGCTATTGCTTGTCCTGCTCTTCCTTTGTGTGGACTAGCAATAACTGAAGCAGAAAGATTCCTACCTAAAATAATTAATCGGATAGAAAATCAATTAAAAGAATTAGGAATTAAAAAATCAATTCTTTTAAGGATGACAGGATGTCCAAATGGATGTGCAAGACCTTACATGGCTGAATTGGCACTAGTAGGCAGTGGCATCAATCAATATCAACTATGGCTAGGCGGAAGTCCAAACTTAAAAAAGACTAGCAAAACCATATCTCCAGAAAATGAACTTAGATCAACTAGAGTCAACGCTTGAACCTTTATTTATAAGTTGGAAAAAAACTGTTCCCAATAAAAGCTTTGGGGATTTTATTTTTCATTTAGATAATCATGCAATTACAAAGTTACTTTCTGGTTCATCCACTCCACCATAATAAGCTGATTTAATATCATTCAGCCATGCCCAAAGTTGATCACCATAGCTAAAATGCCACCATTCATTAGGATGCTGAGAAAAGCCTGCTTTTTTCATAACCTGTGACAAAAGTAGACGCCTAGCATTCCAAACATAAGCCAACGATTCATTATCAGATTTTGCATGATCAGCATAATAATTAGGAATTGATACTGGCCCAATGCAATCTATTTCACCTCCCATATCCAAAAAAGATCCATCAACAAGAGAGATTGTTAAATCAACAGCTCCTCCAGTACTATGAGGAGGAGGTGTAGCTTTGTCGAAGCTAGGAGTGGCCCAGAAGTTGTTTACTGTTTCTAAAATAACCTTCATGTCTATTGAATTGATATCTTGATTCGCATCCACTCCTCTTGATATGCATTCCTGATTGATAGCATATTCATACATAAATTTCTGAACTCTAATTGGTCGCCAACAATCAAAGATAGCTAAGTTAAGATCAGGGTGATTAACTTGAAGTAGGTTCTGAGCTAATAATAATCTTTTTACTACTTCAGTCCTTAACAACCAGGGCGAAACATTCTCACCATAAGGTGCTCCCAGAGATTGGTAAGCATGAGGCTGAATCCTATATAACTTCTTAGGCAAAGACGAAAAAGTTTCTTTTGAGTGAAGTAAAGGTATTTTTTGCCAAGGTTTAATTAACACAGAAACAAATTTTTCTAATTCAATTGAGATTGAGAAACAATTTTATTCCAATATTCATCTAATCTTTGTTTTAACCTTTTATTTTGTCTTAGATCAGGATCAGATTCTAAAATCCTAGAAGCCTCGTCTCTTGCAGATTCCAGGATATCTTCATCAGTTAAAAGATTTGCCAAGGCAAAGTCTGGGAGACCAGATTGCTTTGTACCCAAAACTTGACCAGGCCCTCTAAAACGAAGATCAGTTTCTGAGATTTCAAATCCATCATTAGTATTAACTAAAACTTCTAACCTGTTTCTAGAAGTGTCAGTACTAGTGGTATCAATCAGAATACATTTTGAGCTATTACTTCCTCTTCCAACTCGTCCTCTTAATTGATGTAATTGAGCCAAACCAAATCTGTCTGCATGATCAATAAGCATAACCGTAGCTCGAGGAACATCTACTCCAACTTCAATGACTGTTGTAGATACAAGAATTTGAATTTGATTATTAGCAAATTTTGTAATGACAGATTTTTTATCATTACTATTCATTCGTCCATGCAATAAACCCACTACATAGTTCTTAAATATCTCTGTAGATAGTTCATCGTAAACATCTATTGCAGAACGCAAATTCAACTTATCAGATTCCTCAACTAAAGGAAGGACTACATAAGCTTGATGGCCTGAATCAATCTCTTTACTTATAATGTCGAATCCTTTTCTCATATCAGAACTTGAAAACAACAAAGTTTTTATAGGTGTTCGACCTGGTGGCAACTCATTAATCTGACTTACGTCTAAGTCACCGTGAATAGACAGAGCTAAAGTTCTTGGTATTGGAGTTGCAGTCATAGTTAGAAGATGAGGATTCAGTCCTTTATTCAACAATAAGTTTCTTTGATTCACTCCAAAACGATGTTGCTCATCAACAACTACAAGGCCTAACCGTGAGAAAGAAACTTTGTCTTCTATAAGAGCATGAGTGCCTACAATTATTTTGAGAGCACCAGTCTTCAAGTCATTCAAAATTCTTCTCCTTTCAGTTAGAGAAGTAGAGCCTGTAATCAATTCAACAGTAATATGTAAATGTGGTAGCCATTTACATAGAGTTGAATAATGTTGTTGTGCAAGCACCTCAGTAGGTGCCATCAATGCACCTTGCCAACCTGACTCAACTGCAATTAAGAGTGCAGCTATTGCAACGACAGTTTTACCGCTCCCAACATCACCTTGAAGCAACCTTGACATTGGTTTAGTCAATGCAAGATCATACTTAATTTGATTAAGAACTATGTTTTGAGAATTTGTGAGAGTGAAAGGCAAAAGATCCAAAAATCGACCTGCCAAGCCCTTTAAATTTTTTTGAGAACTGACGACTGGGGCTATAGACTTTTCAAGTTCTATTCGACGTCTTAATAAGCCCAATTGTAGAAAAAAGAATTCATCAAATACAAGCCTCTTCTTAGCCTTTTTTAAAGATTCTTGATCTGTGGGTTGATGTATTTCACAAATAGCTTTGTTTAACTTAAAAAAAGAGAGGGATTCAATAGTTTGCCTTGGGAGGGGATCCTCCAAAGTCCTAGTCAAAGGTAGAACTGAGCCAACTAAGGATCTAAGTTTTTCTGCTGAGAGACCCTCAGTTAAATTATAGATAGGCAATAAACGTCCAATGCTATTTGACTTAACCAATGCATTCTTATTATCAAGAGCTTCTATCAAAGGATCATTAAATGACTTCCCAAATGAACCTGATTTGACTATGCCACTCACAGCGACAATTGTTCCCCTTGGGAACAATGATTCCTGCTTTTTTAAAAAAGAGCGATTACTGAATCTTTTGCCAACGAAAAATCTTGTTATTTTAATACGACCAGTCATATCTTCAAGTTGTAATTCAAGAATAGACAAATTCTGATTACGAGGACTTGTAAAAGAATTAGTACGTCTAATATTCGCTACTACGGTAGCCGTTTCTCCAGGTTCTAAAAAAGCTATTCTCTTTAAAGCTGAATAATCAACATAATCTCTTGGATAATAAAACAAAAGATCTTTTACAGAACATAGTCCTAAAGCAGACAAGTGGTCAAAGGTTTTTGAACCAATCCCTTCAACTTCACTTAAATGACTATTTAAAGACAATGATTCCTCAAAGAGGTTATCTCTAAATTTATTGGAGTCAATTAATTTAGATAGTCTCAACTTAGGAGTAGTAGGATTTGGAGAGATACTATATTCCCGACTTAACCGGTGAAGAAATTGTCTTGTATCAGTCACCAACCTTCGCTTGACAGGAAGTTCCTTCAAAGAATAATCAATATATGAGTTAGAAAAATATTTTAATTTTTTATACACGTCTTTAGAAAAAAGCGCGGAATTAAAAGTAGAAAGCTCTCTGGAAAGAAAGGAATTAAAGTATTCATTTCTGCCATGCAAATTTTCAAAACCATTCTCAGCTTCTACAGTTAAAGCTTTTTGTAAAGGCCTAATCCAAGTATTCAAATCATTAATATTTCTTTTTAGGACCTCTATTGATTCTAGGCCTGATTTTTTTGAGTATTCTTCCACCACTGTTCTCTAACTTCCTTGGCTAGTGATCGACTTTGCCAATATTGTTGCTGACGAATCATTTTTAGCAAAATATTTCGTTGCTGAATTAATTTTTGTCTACATTGTCGAAGTTTTAAGTGATCAAATTCAAGTTCAGATAATCGAACTAACAGGCATGAGATATCTATTTCATTATTTGAAGTAGGTGCAACTGGAAGGCGAAGTTTAAGAATATTTGAAGGAGCATGAACAGAATTCAATTGACCAGAAATAGCAGCATCTAAAAGGTTTTGCGGAATATAGCTATTTATTAGTCCTACTCGAAGCAATTCAATGTTGATCAAATGAGAAAGATTCCTCAATCGTCTTATAAGGGCTGCTTCTACAGAAAAGGTCCAACGTATAAGCTCATCAGGTGATTGAGGCAAGAGGTTATCATTGCTGTTCTCATCTATTTCATCTATATCCTTAACATCAACTGAATTCTTCTTCTTGCTCTGCACAGACTTCCTCATAGGTGAGATTATTTCACCTGCCATCATAAAAATAGATTTTAAAATATCTTGGTCTTTTGGCTCGATCTTTGAATCCAGATGATCTTTATCAAAATCACTCGATATATTTCCCTCTTCTTCGCATTCAATCTCCTCAGACATGTCATCTTCAACTTCAGAGCTAAAGTCATAAGAAGAGTTACTATTTATAGGCATATCCCAATTTTCTAAATCTATTTCATTTTGGGTAGGTATAGATAAACTTAACTCAATAGATTTAGTAATGTAAGAATTATCACTTAAGGGAAAAAATTCTAAACTATCTTTAGAATTTTTAACTGGTAGAGTTTTCTCTTGGGTTCCAATAAGATCATCTTTCTCTAAATTGCTTGAAAATATAATTAAATTCTCTATCGTTAAGAAAGAAATATAATCAGAAAGAATCTTATCTACTTTATTTTGAAAAGATTCTTTTGTATTATTTTGAGTAAGTAATTCAGGATTATGTTGATTTAACAAAATAATTTGAAAAATAGCTTCTTTTACAACTACTGGAAGAATAGATCTTATTAATTGCAAATAGTAAGCATTAATTTTATATATCTCTGCGTTTAAACTTTTGCATTTAATTTTAAGCAGTTCTAACTGCTTAAATGGATCAAAACTAGTCTTTTTATTTGAATCTGAAGTCAAAATTACTAAGAAGACATAGAAGCCACTTCTGCAGCAAAGTCTGATTCTTTAACTTCGATGCCTTCTCCAAGTGTATATCTAGTAAATCTTCTAACTCTCAAATTTTCACCTATTTGACCAGCAACCTGTTTAATTAATTGTTCAACAGTTATAGAGCTATCACGAATAAAAGGTTGTTCAACCAATGCAAGCTCTTTCAATCTTTTTGCAATTCTCCCTTCAACTATTTTGGATTTAATTTGTTCTGGCTTACCAGACAAATCATCTCTTCCCATTTCTATTGATTTTTCATTTTCTACAATGTTCACTGGAATATCATCAACAGCGACATATTCAACATTAGGGCATGCTGCTACTTGCATTGCAACATCCTTTAAAAGACCTTGAAATATTTCCCCACGTGCAACAAAATCAGTTTCACAATTCAACTCAAGTAATACACCAACTCTAGAACCTGTATGAATATAACTTCCAATAGCACCTTCAGCAGCAATTCTCCCGGATTTTTTTTCTGCACTAGCAATACCTTTTTGACGTAACCATTCAATAGCTTTGGCAATATCACCTTTTGACTCTGCCAAAGCTTTCTTGCAGTCCATCATTCCTGCTCCTGTCTTATCTCTAAGATCCTTTACAAGCTTTGCTGTAATATCAGCCATTTTATTAATGTGAAAAATGAAGATTTACCGTTTTTTTTCTGTAGGAGAACAGTATAAAAACCTACTCAGAAAAAATCTATGAATATTTTGGTCTATTGCGTTGATCATTGGAACTATGCCGACCTTCAATAATTGCATCTGCAAGCCTTCCTAGAACAAGTTGAACAGACCTAACTGCATCGTCATTGCAAGGAATAGGAACCTCACATAAATCAGGGTCACAATTGGTGTCAAGCATTGACACTAAAGGTATATCTAATTTTCTAGCTTCTAAAACTGCATTAGATTCCCTTCGTTGATCAACTAAAACGACCACATCTGGAAGACGTTTCATCCCTTTTAATCCACCAAGGTACTTTTGCAATCTCTCTAATTCATGCCTTAAAACAGATGCTTCTTTCTTAGGCCTCATAGCAATAGCACCACTGGATTCCATTCTTTCTAAATCTTTCAATCTATCAATTCGAGCTTTCATCGTTGTCCAATTAGTAAGCATTCCACCAAGCCATCTTTGATTGACATATGAAGCTCCACATCTAGCAGCTTCTTGGGCAACTACTTCTGAGGCTTGTTTCTTTGTACCAACAAACAAAAACCTTTTTCCTCCTCTAGCAGCACTTCTTGTCCATTTGTATGCATTATTCATACAAACCGCAGTTTTAACAAGATCAATAATATGAACTCCATTTCTCGCACAATATATGTACCGAGACATTTTTGGGTTCCATCTTCTGGTCTGGTGTCCAAAATGTGCACCAGCTTCCATCATCTCTGAAAGAGTTACAACAGCCATTTTCAGGGTTTCGGGTTGGCCTCCATCTGACAGGGATACAAATCTATTAAAAGATTTTGATCACCCGAAACAGTCAGATGTGCGGAGTTTTATTTACCCAGCCAATCTACCAAAGGATTAGATCAATTAAGTCCTTTTAACTTAGCTTCTCGATAAATCTGTCTTACATTGATGAGATTCAATGGAAAGCGCAACAACTCCATAGCCAATGCTGAGAAACCTCTCCTTATTAAAAACTTCAATAATGGTCTAAGGTTTACCTCGTTTATGATTCCACAAAAAGTTAACGCCTCCCAAAGAAAACGATGAATAAAAGTATATTGAATAATAAAACGAACTCTTAAAGTTGGATGTTTCCTATAAAAAACGATTGCCATTTTTGCCCTTTCAATCTCAACATTTACTAGTGAAGGAATCTGATCAAGACTTAATGCTGGATGCCAATGATAACCAATTGCTTTAGGACATTTAACTAACTTTGTTCCCATATGACGTAGCCGTTCTCCCAGTTCAAGATCCTCCCATCCATAAAGCCTAAAAGAAGGATCAAAAAGGCCGGATTGCTTTAAAACATTTTTATCTATCGCTACATTTCCAGTAGCAAAGTAAGCCCAGGAAAGATCAGAAAATTTATGAGGTTCTGCAGTTGGATTATTAAAATTACTTGTATTAACAACTGCTCCATAAGTAAAACAACGTCTATCTTCTTTTCTTAACCAATTTTTTCTAAGACACGCAGCATGGTTTTCAAGAAAAGAATCAATAACAACTAAATCACTATCAATAAAAACAATTACATCGCCCCTAGCATTATCAACGCCAGTATTCCTTGCTATCCCAGGACCACTATGATCTTGTTTAATTAAACTAATATGAGGAAATAGCTCTAAATTTTGTTCTATCCAATTACAAGTTCCATCAATAGAACCATCATCTACCACCAAAACTTCAAATTGATCTACCTCATTAAATATCTTTTGTCTTTCAAGTGAAAGCAGGCACTTCTTTAAGATTGGCAAACGATTATATGTGGGTATAACGACGCTTAAAAACATCCTATTAACTCAAAGGGTTAAACAAAAATTCATGGTTAATAATCTAAAATTAGCAATCTACAAATACTGTTTAAGTTCCATTATTAAATAGAACTATTAATCTGCTGCTCCTCCATTATTTGCTGTTCCAGTAACTCCATTACCAGCACCAGCTCCATCCGAACGAAGCTTACGCTTTTTAAACTTCCTTGCATAAGCTCGATTCCTCTCCTGCTTCTCTTTTTTAAGATTTCTTCGCTTTGACATAAGGGTAAAAATTTGTATTCTTAACAGCCTACTCAATAACAGGCTGCAATTTACCATCTTCCATTTTTATAAGACGATCTGCCACATCAAGAATTCTTGGATCATGAGTAACCATTAAGACAGAACAATCCTGTTCAATAGCCAAACGCTTTAATAAAGAAACGATTTCCCTTCCTGTAAAACTATCAAGGGCTGAAGTTGGTTCATCCGCAAGCAATAATTTAGGGCGTGCCGAAAGAGCTCTAGCAATAGCAACTCTTTGTTTTTGTCCTCCAGACAAATCATGTGGAAGTTTATTCATTTGATCTTCCAAACCAACTGCTCTAAGCCATTCTCTTGCATGATCTCTTCTTGCTCGATAAGAAAGACCTTTCAATAAATCGGAACCCATTTGAACATTTTGTTCTGAAGTCAGACATCTCAAAAGATTATGTCCTTGAAAAATCATTCCAATATTTTGTCTAAGCATTTGACGAGTTCTTCTTCCAGCTCCATTAAGCTCATGACCAAGAACAGATAATCGTCCTCTCTCTACAGTTCGCAAGGCACCAATCAATGTAAGCAAAGTGGTTTTTCCACATCCTGAAGGCCCCGTCAGTAAAACAACCTCACCAGGTTCTATTCTCATAGAAACTGAATAAAGTACTTGCTTCCTAGTTATACCTTTCCCATACCAATGGCTAAGAGAATCTATCTGAACTGTTGGAGGAAGTTTTCCTGAATTTTTTAAAGGAATCACATCTAGAATTAATAAACTTCCATTAAAAAATCTCTGCAGGATCAGCATCTACAAGTCGCCTCATTGCAATAGAAGCAGATGCCATACACATGAATAAAATCAAGAAAAACACAAGATACGCTCTTTGAGGATCCATTGCTACTGGCAATTTAGTAGATCCCCTCACTAAAGCATATAAAACTTGAGCCGAAATATAAGCAGGAAGATAACCCATGATTGCTAGGAATATTCCTTCTCTAGCTACCACTCCAAACAAAGTTTTCAGCCTATATCCCATTGCCATTAATGTTGCATACTCTGCTAAATGATCACTGACATCGCTATATAAAATTTGATATACAATTACACTCCCGACAACAAAACCCATAGCGGCTCCAAGTGTAAAAATAAATCCAATAGAAGTACTTGTACGCCAATAATTCTTCTCAAAATCTATAAATTCTTGTCGTGTAAAAACCTTTACATCATTAGGCAAACTTGCTTTTAAAGATTCAACAACTTCATATGGATCCGAATCTTTTTTCAATCTAACAAGTCCAATTTCAATGCTTCCAGGAGGCGTACTAGGTAAAAGTTTAAGGAATGTTTCCCTACTTGTAATTAAATTACCATCAGCCCCAAAAGATGGCCCAAGGCTTACCAAACCTTCAACGCGAACTCTTTTTCCAGCAACTTCTGTCTCAACTATTCTCCCTTCTGAAAACCATTGAGCTACTGGACCAAACTCTTCTCGCGAAAGGACATCAAATAATACTCGCCCTGTTGATTTTAATGATTTTGCTTTAACTGAAAAATTCGGATCTAATAAAAGTGGATCACTAGGTTCAAAACCTAAAGCTAAAATTGCCCTTGTCGAAAGAGTCTTGGGATTGCGCCAAAGTAAGAAATTCCAATTAACTGGTGTCGTTCCAATTACATCTCTATGGGCCATAGCCTGAACAAGTCTTCTCCTAGGAAAACCACTCATACTTATTGAACTCATTGAACGAGGGCTCATTAAAACCAAATCTGTATCAAATAACTTATGCACAGTTACACTCGCGTCAAACAAACCATCTCGAAAACCTAGTTGCATAAACATAAGGATCCCTGCAAAACAAATACCTGCTATTGCAACTAATAAACGCAAAGGTTGCCTTGTAAGCAATAACCATGCCAAAGGAATTCTTCGGCCATGCAAAAATTGGAATTTCACCTCGGTTCAAATTTTGCTATTACTTTCATACCTGTAAAACTTTTAACTTTGATAGATGAACTGGAATCAAGCCTAATTCTGACTTCTACAATTCTGGCATCTGCATCTCCAGTTGGATCAGTAGCCAATACTCTTCGCTGACGTATTTGAGGACTTATCTGCCTAACTTCGCCATCAAGAGTCCCATCAAAACCTCCATTTTCACTTATCAAAGAAACTTTTTGCCCTAAACTTACACGATCTATATCAGATTCATAAACTTCTATAAGAGCTTCCATTTTGTGATTAGAACCTATTTCAAGTACGCCTTCTAATCCAGACCTTTCCCCTTCTCTAACATTGATTTTAAGTATTGTCCCATCGATAGGACTGCGCAACTGACTATCAAACAACTCAACTTCAAGACCTTTAATTTCAGCAAGAATTTCCTTCTTTTTACCTAATATTTGAATTAAAATATCATTTTTTTCATCTAGCAATATTTGAGGGGAAGCTCCTTGAGAAACTGATTCCTCATATCTTGAGATTTCTCTCTTTTGAAAACGTAAATTGTTCTCAATTATTTCCAATCGTGCTTTGCTAATTTCTAGATCAGCAAGAATTCGAGATTTATTATCAAAAACTGCAAGTACTTGACCTTTCTTTACCTCAACTCCTTCTTCAATAAACAATCTTTGAATTCTAGGGGTACCACCAAGGCCACTTGTTGGAGCTGCAAGCATTCTTATTTCACCTGATGGAGATAAATACCCCAAAGCTGCGACAGCTTCAATAGTTCTTACAACAGATACAGTATTTGTTAAGTCTTTATCCTCTGGAGGTTTTCTTCCAAAAGCAA
Source organism: uncultured Prochlorococcus sp. (assembly GCA_902590775.1). Lineage (GTDB taxonomy): Bacteria > Cyanobacteriota > Cyanobacteriia > PCC-6307 > Cyanobiaceae > Prochlorococcus_E. Next base: position 74,903 of record CACIYC010000001.1, on the reverse strand, counting down.
AGAACAAGAACAATGCTAAGAAAGCAAAAGAAGGATAAATAAAGTATTTCAATTTTCTTTTAATCAAATGCTGGTGAATCAAAAAGTACCATTTCTATATATTTATCTGCCCATTTAGCACCAAAAGTTTTTGCCAAGACGCTGCGAGTCTTGTCATTTTTCTTTTGCTGATCGCAATAATAACTCTGTCTTCGAAGTCTTTCAATAGAATTTGAAGAATTCCTAGGATCTGATTCAATTGAATCAGAGTAAATTATTAATATATCCAAGAATTTATCAACCAATTCAAAGAAAAATCCATTTTCTTTTGAATCAATTGGTGCAATAAATTGAACATACGGTGAAAAGATATCTCCCCAATCAGGCATTTTTCTTACATTTTCGAATTGTGGTATATGAATTTTTTTTAATTCATTATCAATAAAATCAGGTAGATTTTGTCGAACAGGTGAAAGATCAACTATTGCAGCGGAAATACCTGAAGGAACTGCTACAAGATCAACTCCAAAAATTGGTAAATCAAAAACTGGTTCAGGGAAAAAGACTGCATGAAGTATTTGCAAAGAAGATCCAAAAATTGCTTTTTCTATATGAAGTTTACGAAAGCCTCTGGCTTGATGTAATTCATTAAGAATGCATAAATCATCTCCACCTGACTTGCCATAAATATTCTTTAAATCAGGGGCCAGCTCTAACGACTCAAAGTCAGTCAAGTCTCGTGCTCGTTCCCTAATCCGATTTGCAACTGATTCTAAGAAAGGATTCAGAGTAAAAGATTATGCAAACATTTACACAACACTATGCGAAAAAGGATCACAATGGAACTTTGATATTCAACTCTGAAGAAATCAATCCAAACTCCAAATCTTCTTTACTTGCATCTGCAAAATAAAGCTAGGTGCATTTTTGCTGATTTGCCTGATTCTCCTTTAACTTGTATAGATCTATGGTGTAGGGGAGGAAGTTATTTTGAGAAAGAAGGAGAAGAAGGATTGGCTCATTTGCTAGAGCATATTATTTTCAAAGGAAGTAGCAAATTAAAAGAAGGTGAATTTGATAAAAGAATTGAGGCTTTAGGAGGAAGCAGTAATGCTGCAACAGGTCTTGATGATGTTCATTACTATGTACTCGTACCAGGTAAAGATGTTCCAATAGCAATTGACCTGCTTCTAAATCTTGTCCTTACACCTACGTTTGAAAAGAATCCTTATTTAGTTGAAAAGGAAGTTGTAATAGAAGAAATTTCACAAAACAAGGATCAACCTGAAGAAAAAGTTTTTCAAATATTACTTGAAAATTGCTGGCCCAAGCATCCATACGGGAGGCCTATTTTAGGTTTTGAAGACTCGATAAAAACTAGTAATCCAGAAGGACTAAAAGCATTTCACAAAAGACGATATCAACCAGCAAATCTCTCACTTGGGATAGCAGGAACAATTCCTGAAAACATAGAGAGTCTTCTAAATAAAAGTGATCTTGGCAAAATTAATACAATAAATCAAGAAACAGATTTCGTTGCAGATTCAAATTCAGCAATAAAATCTTTCTTATCAGGGCGAAAAGAAATAGGAGTTGAAAGACTTGAATCAGCAAGGATATCAATGGCATGGCCTTTGCCGCCAGCAAAAGACCAATTAATCATTATGGGAGCCGACATTGCAACAACTATTCTTGCCGAAGGAAGAAGTAGTCGTCTTGTAAAGCATTTACGCGAAAATCTCCAAATCGTTGATTCTATAGAAATGGATATAACTGCTCTTGAACAAGGAGGCATTGTTCTACTAGAAGCAACTTGTTTAGAAAAAGATTTAGTAAAAGTAGAAACTGAAATCAATTTTATTCTTCAAAATTCTCTTACGAATGCGCCTAGTTTTAAAGAGTTAGAAAGAGCTAAACAATTAGTTATTAATAGTATTTGTTTCGGATTAGAGTTAACCACACAAATTGCAGGAATCAGTGCCTCACAAGCTCTATGGAATCGTCACCAGCCTTTATTAGAACCATTAAAACATATTAAATATTGGGGAAGCATAAATATTCAAAATATAATTTTAACGAAACTCCAACCAGAAAAAAGTTTTACACTTATTTCAAAACCAAAAAAGAATAATTACAAGGAATGAAGTCTCTAAAAATTATTTTAGATAGTTGCAATTCACCTGGAATCCTAGCGGTAAAAATGTGGATTAGAGAAGGAAGTCGAGCCGATCCATTTAACAAAAATGGTATACATAACCTTTTAAGTTCAATGCTAACAAGAGGTTGTGGTCCCTATAATGCATTTGAAATTGCAGAACTTTTCGAAAGTAGTGGAGCTGAACTTCATTGCGAGACTTATGAAGACGGTTTAATGATTTCTCTAAAATGTATGGATACAAAAAGCTTAATCCTTCTGCCAATTTTTAATTATATAATTACCGAACCTCACTTCGAAGAAAAACAACTTATTCTTGAAAGAAATTTATCTATTCAAGCAATTCATAGACAAAAAGAAAATCCTTTTATCATAGCTTTTAATCAATGGAAAAAACTTATTTTCGAAAATCATCCCTATGCAAAAGAAATACTTGGCTCAAAAGATGAACTAGAAAATATTGATAGAAAAGACATTATATTACTATCAAGTAAACTTGCATATAGAGAAAAGACAATTGTAGTTTCTGGTGCATTACCAACAAATATTGAAAAGCTTTTTGCAGGGATAAAGGAATACTCTTTAGAGGCTAAAGCTATACCAGAAAAGATTATCCCAAAACTATCTAATGAGAATTTAAGAACCTCAATAACTATTAAGCCTTTAGAGACTAACCAAGTTATAATAATTCTTGGAAAAGCTACAATATCACACTCTCATAACGACGATCTCTCTTTGAGACTTCTTTCATGCTATCTAGGTTCTGGCATGTCAAGTTTACTTTTTAGAACTTTAAGAGAAAAAAATGGATTGACTTATGACGTTGGAGTATATCATCCAATAAGAGAGTATCAAGCTCCCTTCTTAATCCATGCTTCTTCAAGAAAAGATAAGTCTTTGCTAACACTTAAACTACTTATAAAATGCTGGTTAGATATAAGGAATAAATATCTTTCTAAAGAAGAATTGAAATTAGCAAAAGCAAAGTTTATAGGTAATATATCACATAATTCACAAACTATTTCTCAACGATCAGAAAGGAAGGCTCACTTAATAGGCCTTAGAATGAATGCTAATTATGATACTGAAAGCATTAAAAGGCTTGAAAGAATAACAAGTGAAGATATTCAAGAGTCGGCAATTAATCACCTTAATCAACCTATACTTAGTCTTGTTGGGCCAAAAGATTCTTTAATTGAATTACAAAAATATTGGTTAGAAGCTAAGTCATAAAACTATAAAGCTAATAATCAAAATATCTTTTCAAGTTTATTAATTATAACTATTAGACTCTTCCCATTATATCTATATATCTATCTTTAATTTCTCTTACAATAAAAGATTCAAGACCAATTATACTAAGATAGCTTTCCACCTCACTCTTTGTATGAGCTGCACATAAAGATGCCAAAAAATCTTTAACTAAAACCTTAGGTGCCAAGGGAAGATTTTCTTTTTGGATAAAGCTAGCCTCTTCCATGCTTTTAGGTCTGCGTAAATCTCGATGATAATGAATAGCCCCTTTCTTGGAAATTTTTAATAAAGCTCGGAAAAAGATTAAAGGTTCATGAATATGATGAAGACAGCTATTACTTATAACTAAATCCGCAAGACTAATTAAAGAGGTTTCACCTTTAGCAATTGCTGAGATATTAGTTTTTATATATGATAGATTTTTTAAACATGAGACTTTAGGATTAGATTCTTGTCTTCCTTTTGCTACCTTTATCATTTCAACGGAATCATCAATACCAATTATTTTTGATTCAGGCCAATGCCTAGCTAATCTCTCTGAAATATTTCCAGGACCACATCCAAGATCAATAATTAATGTCTGATCTGATATTTGAATATCTTTACTTCTAAGAAAATCAGAGATCCTTATGATCAAGTCCTCTTCTGTCGCAGAGAAATCAGATTCCATATATGCCTTAACTTGATCGAACTGAATCATTAGCTCAGGTTCTGTTACACGTTTCATAAGAATCTTCTAGTAATAAAGGGGGTTCCTAAAGGACACTGTCAATGGTGGTAATATTTCGTTGCTTGCGCTATAGATGGCGTTAGTGTGCTTAATACTTACAGACATAAAACCTTTGTCCCTAGCAACTAGCAAACAAGAAATTGAAAGTAAAGCTTCAATTGATCAAAAGGATTCTAAAGCCTTCCCATCGTCAGCTCCTGCTGCCAATCCAGTATTCTATAGAACCTATAGCCGAAAGACACCTTTTGGAAGAGAAAGCTGGGACCAAGTAAGTACTAGAAACTTAGAGGGTCTTCTTCAATTAGGAAACCTATCCAAAGAAGAAGTGAATTTAATGGCCCGCATGCAATCTGAGAAAAAAGCACTTCCATCTGGGAGATGGTTATGGATAGGTGGGACAGAATGGATTAATAAAGAAAAAAATTTCTCGGGCGCGTATAACTGCACATCAACTAATCTTATTGATTGGGAAGCTTTTGGCTTGATGATGGACTTGGCAATGATGGGATGCGGAACAGGAGCTATTATTGAACCCCATTTGATTAATAAACTTCCAGTAATTATCAACCCTATAAAAATAAAATCTGTATCTGAAATAGGAATTACACCAGAAAGTAAGCGGGTAGAAGAAACAACTTATCTAATTAAAGAGAATAATGTAACCATAAGAGTTGGTGATAGCCGCAGAGGATGGGTAGATAGTTATCAGATTCTCCTTGAGCTAAGTAGCAATCCAAGGTTCAAAGGCGAGCAAGTAAATGTAAATGTTGATCTAAATGATGTAAGGCCCGCAGGTGAATCCCTAAAAGGCTTTGGAGGAATGGCTAATCCAGTAAAACTAAAAGATTTATATCCTCGAGTTTCAGCAATTCTTCTAAAAGGCCTAGGCAGACAATTAACATCCGTGGAATGCTGCTTACTTATAGACGAAGCAGCCGTGACAATAGTTGCAGGGAATATTCGAAGAAGTGCAGGAATGCGGCAATTTTCTTCTAACGACCATCTTGCATCTTCTGCAAAAGAAAATTTATGGCAACAAGATTCAGATGGTAACTGGAGAATTGACCCAGAAAGAGATGCCTTAAGAATGGCTAACCATACTCGCGTCTATCACACTCGACCAACACTTAAAGAAATAAATGAGGCGGTAATTAAACAATTTCATTCTGGTGAAGGAGCCATACAATTTGCTCCAGAAGCAATTGCTCGTTCCAATTCTGATCTTCTTTCAACAAAAGAACTACGTGAGGAATTCATTGAAATCTATTGTGATCAAGGGAAAGAAGAAGCATCAAAATGGCTGATAAATAATTATGGTCCGATTGATTCAAAAGAATTAGAACACAGATTAGGGAGATATGGTCTAAATCCTTGTGGTGAGATTCTAGGTGCCGATTTTCATTGCAACCTTGCAGAGGTTCATCTCAATCAAATAAATCCATGTGATAAAGAAGGACAAGCAAATGCTTTTAAAGCCGCAGCATTATCTGTTGCATGTCTACTAAATCATAGATTTGAAGTAGAACGTTATCGACAAAGTCGTGCATTGGATCCAATTGTTGGAGTCAGTTTTACAGGTTTATTCGATTTTTTTGTTCATGCATTTGGAACCCCTTGGCTGAAGTGGTGGGAAGCAGGAAGGCCTGATTCAGAAGAAGGGAAAATATTTAAAAGCAAAGAATCAGAGTATTTAAAAACATGGAAAGATACTGTTAATAAAACAGTTTGGGATTATTGCGACAAGCATAATTTACGCAGGCCAAATAGATGTACCACAGTACAACCCGCAGGAACTAAGAGCTTATTAACTGGAGCAGCTCCAGGATGGCACCCACCAAAGGCTCAACGATTTATTAGAAGAATTACTTTTAGAAAAAGTGATCCTGTAGCAATGGCATGCATGGACTATGGATATAACATCGTCCCATCTCAATCTGACAAGGATGAGAAAGGAATTCTTCTTGATGATCCATTCGATCCAAGATGCACTGAATGGCTAGTAGAAATACCAACAGAAGTGAGCTGGGCAAACATACCTGGAGCAGATGAAATTGAAATAAACAGTTTTTCAGCTCTTTCTCAATTTGATTTCTATATGCAAGTGCAAAGTTTTTACACTGATCACAACACTTCAGCCACAATTGAATTTAGAGAAAGTGAAATAGAAGACTTATCAAAAGCTATATATAATAGCATAAAAGAAAACAAAGGCTATATATCAGCAGCATTACTAGCAAGATTCGATGCAAATGCAACATTTCCAAGACTTCCCTTTGAACCCATCAATGAGGAAACATTCCAAAACCTTCAATCAGAAGTATTGAAGAAAAGAGTCAGCAAAGATTTCTTTGAAGCACTCAGTAAATACGATCAAGGAGAACTAACAGAAGCTGGACCTGCAGGCTGTGATTCTGACAAATGCTTACTACCCTTGGCCAAACCAAATCAATAGATTCTCTAAAAAGTAGAAAGGCAACTTACAAAGCCTTTCTACGAAAGTTGAACATGAGAAAATGTTAAATAAAAAGAAAAATAGGCTTTTACATTCGGTATGAGGAATGGCTTGTAAAAATAAATAATATGAAATTGGTTATAAAAACAAAAAATATGATGTCAAATGGAGCATCTATAGCTAATTGTAGAGAAAAGGGAATTATTGATTTCAAGGATTGCGAAAATGACTACAGCTCCAAACCAAAAAGAAATCATCAGTAAAGGAACTTATGATGCAATTATTGACCAATTAAGAGCATGCCATACTCCTGCAGAAATTTTGGCATTTGAGGAATGGTTCGATCAAACAGTAAAGATAGGGCCTCTTTATGCTGTGATCTGTGATTTATTAAGAAATAGATCTATATCAAGATGTACTGCTTCTAAATGGTTTGAGACTCTACTCAAACACAGAGACGACATTATAAAAGGCCTATAATTATAGAATTATCTTTAGTGATTAAGTAATACTAAAATTCTAAAAATTTATTATCTTATAAAGGGAAGGGGCCTACTGCACCACTTGAAGGAGTAAAGCCTGAAAGAGCCCAAATTCCAAATGAAAACAATGCACATCCAATGAAAAACATCAAATGTGAGATATAGCGTACTTTTTCCTTTTCCGATATTTCTCCTGCCATAGGCAAATCGCCTAAAAAACGGGATTGATCACTCTTTGAGCTGGCCATGAAAACTTTTTTAATCGTTTATAAATTATGCCACAAGTTAAGAAAAAATTGCATGATCTTAATTGGCTTGTAACGCTGAAAATAGGAACCACAGAACATCCAAAGATTTGATATTTCTACTAATTTGAAAATTTCACGTAGTAATTATGATATGCAAGCTTTCGAAAGAAGGAAAAACTGTAAAATCCTATGCATAGTTCAAAACATTTGCACTCTTGGTAGTTTAAAAGCTTAAATAACAATAGCTATAATCCTTAAAAATGAGGTATTCAAGGTGAATGAGCCTGAACTGTTGGCAGCAATTGACTTAATTGACAGGGATTTGGACAATTATCCATTCTGGGCATCCTTTAAAAATATATGTAGTCAATATCCAGTTGAAAATATTAATAATCTAACACCAGGAAGACAAGCTATCTTGATTTTTTGGAAAGCTACAATGGAAAAATATCAACCAAATCAAGATTTTTTGAAATTTGTAAAAGAAAATGAAAATATACATAATAGCTTAAACAAATTAAAAAGTGACCTAATTAGCAATTTCTTTAATCAAGATATTAACGAAAAGAATTTACATAGTTTTTTTAAAGCAATAACCAATCAATTGAAATAAATAATACTAAATTTTTTAATTTACTGTGCTCATCATATTGAACATTGGTAAGTACATTGCAACAAGTATTACAGCAACAACACTTGCAACAAAAACTATCATAAGAGGCTCAAGAATCGAAGTTAAAGATTTTACACTTGAAGATACCTCTTCTTCATAAAAATCAGCTAACTTATTAACCATTTCGCTCAATTCGCCAGTTTCTTCTCCAATCCTAAACATTGAGGTAAACATAACTGGTATATATTTTTCTGATGCTAAGACCTTATAAATAGGCTCACCTGATTGAATTTCTTCATTCATTCTGATTACTATTCTTTTAAATACTCTATTCCCAAGTGTCCTTCTGGCAATAGTCAAAGATTCCAGAATAGGTACTCCTGCTGAGTTTAAAGCAGATAATGTTCGCGCAAAATTAGCAAGTGAAGACTTGGTAACTAAATCTTTAGTAATTGGTAATTTTAACAACATCTCATCCTTCCAGTTTATAAAATAATTTTTTCTCAACTCTTTCTTAATAAAAAAGCCTGAAACCAAAGTAAAAGGTATAAGTTTAGCCATAAAAGAAATACTTTTTATCTTTTCAGACGCAATTACCAAAATATTTGTAAGCATAGGTAATTGTGTTCCGGAATTACTATAAATATCAACAAATATAGGAATTACAAATACCAACATTACTATTACCACGATAATAGTTAAAGTAAAAATTGCTATTGGATATGCCATAGCACTTGCTATCTGTCCTTTGATTTTTGCCAAGCTTTCCAACAATAAGGCCTCTCTTTCTAAGACATCAGGCAATAATCCTGCTTCTTCTCCAGCAGAAATCAAAGCCAAATACATTTCATCAAAGACTTCTGGATATTTTTCTAGCATACTTAAGAATGTAGAACCTCTACTAATACCTTTTGACGACTCTTTAAAAACATATTTTAGAGTTTTATCATCACTACTATCAGAAAGAATATTCAAAGACTCAAGAAGAGGTAAACCTGTTTTAACCATAGAAGCTAATTGCTTAGTAGCTATTGACAATGCTTTAGTCGAAGGTGCTTTGATTTTTACTTTCTTCCTTGATTGTCTATTATCACGAAGCTTTTGGTAAACAGAGGAATCTGTTTTTATATTATTATTCGTTTTGGCATTGGTTTTGGTATTGGTTTTGGTATTTTTTGACTCTTTAAAAATCTTTGGAGTTAATTTTGTTTTTCTTTTATTTTTAATTAATTCAGCAATCTTAGGATCAGAAATTTTAAAATCCATTTCGTTCTACCCTGATCAACTCTCAGAACTTAATTCAAGTAAACCTTGCAATACATTGGGCCTATTACATTTATAAAATGCTTCCTCTTTTGTTATTTTACCTGCACTTACATGTAAAGATAAGCCCTGTTCTAAGGTTTGCATTCCATATTTAGCACCTACCTGCATCTGGGAATAAACCTGTGATGATTTTGCCTCTCTTATTAAATTGCCAACAGCATTATTATTAACAAGAATTTCTGCAGCTAAAGCTCTTTTATTATCGACAGTCTTACATAAAGTTTGTGAAATCACTCCAATTAAAGAAGAAGAGAGTTGAACTCGTATTTGTTGTTGTTGAGTAGTAGGAAAAACATCAATAATTCTATCTATAGTTTGAGAAGCTGAAGATGTATGGAGTGTTCCCATAACTAAATGTCCTGTTTCTGCTGCAGTAATTGCTAGACTTATCGTTTCCAAGTCTCTCATTTCTCCGACAAGAATAATATCTGGATCTTCTCTTAAAGCTGATCTTAATGCTCTAGAGAAAGAATTAGTATCCTCTCCAACTTCCCTTTGTCTAACTAAACAATTTTTATTCTTAAAAACAAATTCTATAGGGTCTTCAATAGTCAAAATATGATGGGCTTGATTATCATTTATCCATTCAATAGAACTTGCTAAGGTTGTTGTTTTCCCGGATCCAGTAGGTCCTGTAACAAGCATCAAGCCTCTTGGCCTATTAAGTAATTGTTGAACACTATCAGGCAGTCCTATATCAGAAAAAGAAGGTATATTTGTACTTAAAGCTCTCATCACACAAGAAACATGGCCTCGATCATAAAAAATATTTAGTCTAAATCTTGCAACGCCTTCAAGACCATAACTACAATCTAATTCCTTCTCTTTTCTGAAAAGATTCATTTTTTGCTCGCCCAAAAGACCTTCAAGTTCACCATTTAATTCAGATTCAGAGAAAACATTAGAATCTGCTGGGATTATTTGACCCTGAATACGAAAATAGGGGACAGAATCACCTGTTAAATGCAAGTCAGATCCATTTCTTTGAACCAAAGATGTCATTAACTTTTTGATTTTTTGAGTCATTATTCGTCTCCTACATCTTCTTGTATACAAACTCTTTCTACTTCTTCAATAGTTGTCTGCTGATTTTTAACTAAATCCATACCATAAGAAAGTAAATTTTTCACACCATTTTTGGAAGCAGCTTCTCTTATTATATCTGCAGTACTAGCCTTCATAATTAATTCTCTAATTGATTCAGTCACTTTCAATACCTCATATAATCCTACTCTACCTTTATAACCTGATCCATTACATAGTGAACATTTTTTTGTACTAGAATCTTTGTTTTTATCTATAATTTTTGCAACTCTAAGTTTATCAAGACCAAAACGTGAAGCGAGTATGTCTTTAGATTTATCAACTCTGCGCACCTCGCTACAGTTTGGACAAACTTTTCGGACCAACCTCTGAGCCATAACCCCAATAACTGAAGAGCCAACTAAATATGGAGGAATGCCCATTTCAGAAAGTCTTGTTATAGCCGTAGCAGTATCATTTGCATGCAATGTTGTAAACACCATATGCCCAGTAAGGGCTGCCTCCATGGCAGTTTGAGCTGTCTCGCGATCACGAGTCTCTCCTACAAGAATAATATCTGGATCTTGTCTCATCAAAGATCTTAAGGCCCTGGAAAAATCCAAGCCTTTCTCTCTAATAACCTGCACTTGATGAATACCGGGTAGAGTATATTCTACGGGATCTTCAACTGTACTTATATTAACATCAGGTGTATTTCTTTCATTTAATATTGAATATAAAGTTGTAGATTTACCACTTCCTGTTGGACCAACAACAATTAATATCCCATAAGGGGAACCTCCCATCTCCCTAACCAGATCAAGTTCACTCGAAGTAGTAATTAACTTATCTAGTTTTAACATTGAAGAATCAGAACTTAGCAACCTTAAAACTATCTTTTCTCCCCATTTTCCTGGCAAAGTACTAACCCGAAAATCTAATACTACGGTATTTAATTTACATCTGATTCTCCCATCTTGGGGCAAGCGTTTTTCTGCTATATCTAACTTACTCATAACCTTTAATCTATTAATTATTGCCTTTGATTTCTTTTTAGGCAAAGTAAAATATTCCTTAAGAACTCCATCTACCCGATAGCGAATTCTCATTCTATCTTCTAGAGGTTCAGCATGAATATCTGAAGCTCCTACTTGTTGGGAGAGCAAAAGGATAGATCCCACTGCCTTGATTACAGGATCTTTGGAATTTGAGAATTCAGAATCCTCAATAGCTTCAATCTCTTCTTCTTCTTCGTCTTCTTCTTCGTCAAAATCAATCATATCAAATAAATTATTAATCTCATGATCTGCACTTGTTGGTTCAGTAGGAGTGAGAATATTTGTTTTATCCTTAAGGGATTCCATTAGTTCATTGGAATTATTATCAGAATCGCTACTTTCTAAGACATTTTGATATTCATTTTCTTCAGATTCAGTTTTTTCAACAACATCCAAAGAAGTATGTATTTCTTGTTGACTAGCCATTGATATACTTTCTAGATTCTGAGACTCAGAATTCTCAAACCACTTTTCCCATTCCTCTATTGAAATCTGATCTACAAAAACATTTGCTCCATATTCTAATTTTAATTTCTCGGAAATCTCAGTAACCTCGATATAAAGAGGATTCATAGCTCCAAGCTTTATTGTATTACCATCTATTGATAAAGGTATGACACCTGCTGACTCACACAAATTTGAATCTATAAGGTTGTCAATCGATAAATTAGAAATATTCGATATTTCCTTTGGACTAGTCTCTGGATTTGAATTCATTTCTAAAAATCAAAACATAAATAGGATAAGATAGAAGCTTAATGAAAGCCTAGTTGCAAAAAAATTATTCTGATGATACTTTGGAAAGTAAGAATTTAATCATGACACTAAAGGAAGTCATTAAAGGCCATAGAGGGAAGCCAATTTATACAAGAATAGCACTATCATTTTTTGCATCAAACATTTTTATATTAACGCTTAATAGTTCTTTTGCTAAATCAATTGATGAGGAAGTTATTCCTCAGCTTAAGGCAAGCAATACAACAACAAGCAAAATACTTATTTCATTTGAACTTAGAGATATACCAAATAAAAGTGATGGGATGGAAGCGGATAGATTAAATTTTGGGAGGAATCCATTCTCTAATACCACTTCAGGAGGAGAGAGCCTAACCTCCTCTTTCCTACAAAAAACAGATGTATCTGCAGCAATATTTATTGGCAATGAAAGATCTGCCCTTATAAGAACAAGCAAAGGGAGTGACTACTATAAGAAAGGAGAGGAGATTGAAGACGGATATATATTAAAGGACATAACATCTAATCCAGTAAAAGTCATCTTATCAAATGGAAAATTAGAAAAGACATTTATCCTTGAAGAGAGATGAAGATTATTAAAAATAAATATGCTTCATTATTAAGTAGATTAATAAAAGCAAGAAAAAATATTAAGATTTACTATAAAGAAATAGGATCAGGCATTAAAAATAACTATGAAAAAATAAATGTACGAATAAAATCAAAGTTTAAAAAAATAAAACCTTATTTTAAAAACAGTACAAGTGATAATAATTTCATTTTCAAATATAAAGGAATAGGTATAAATGCAGGCAACAAGGTCAAAATAAAGCTAAGAAGATTATTAACATTTTCAAATATAAACCTTCCTATTGTTAATAGTCTTTCTAATGTGCGAGATATATTAAATTCAACAAAGATAAAAGTAATAGAAAGACTTGATATCATCTCAAAGAAAACAATTAGAACTAACAAAAAAGTAAATACAAATGATTCATACGAGCAATTTATTGGATTATATTATGGTGAGCACGAGTTGTTTATAATTCCAATGAAGTATTCAAATCATATAACTATTTTCACCAAGTTAATCAAAATAGATATTCCAACTGAAGTAGTAGGAGATTCTAAAGTTGAAAATATAATTGAACTTAGCAACATAATTGAAAATGTAATTTCAGTACTAAACCTAAGAAATTCTTCATTAATTCTTTTACTATCTTCTTCAGGCTTTACTGCAAGAAGTTTCAAGGAAAACGAAATTGGTGTTTTCTCAGTTAATTCTCCAGATGTACTTGCCAAAAGTCCATTTCTTCCGAAAAACACAATTATTTCCTACTCAAAGACATTAGCAAAAGATTTTAATTCCTTTTATAGGGTCGTGTACGCAGAAAAAGAATCCCTTAATTCATGGAAAAATGTCCTTCAAGAAATAGATTTACCTATTGCTTCAATTTCTACAGCAGCATTTCAAGTAATACAAGCAATTTCCGAAGAAGTTAAAGAAGAGATGGTCATTGTTGCTGATATAGAAAAATCCACAACTTCTATTTTTCTACAAATTAAAAAGCGAGAACTATTTAGTACAAGATTACCTTTTGGCTCTTCCTTATATACGTCTGATGATAATGAATTATCTGATATGTATTTTTATAGGCTTTCAAATTCAATTAAGCAAATAGTCGAAAATAATTCCTACAATTATCAATATAAAGTATATGTTTTTGGTACTGGCTTTGACAATATGGTTTTAGATGGAAAGAAATTAACAGAAAACTTCTATAAAGTTCCATCTTCATTATTCAATAAATACAAATTAGATGACCAACTGGATCCAGCACTTGGAAAAAAATATAATTCATTGCTATCTATCTTTTCGAATCATTGTGAGGAATTAGTAAAATGACAACATTTAATTTTGCTGATAACTTCCCCACACTAAAAAGATGGGAAAAACATATTTCAAAAAAAGATTCAAACGATCAATTTGATTCAGATAGGAATTTATTACTTAATATAAATTATAAATTAATATTCAATTTAATAAGCAAGCAAAAATCTCTTTATATTCCTCCTTTAGTTATATTTTCTATAACCTTACTTATTACTAGTATAACTCTAATTCCAAGGATGAGAATATCCTCTTTAAGGGAAAATCATGATAGTTTTAATTTGAAATACCAAGAACTAGAGAGTTTAAATAATGAACTTATGTTATATTCTAATGAATTAAAGAGTTTATTACCATTTGAATCAATAGATTCTCCTTCAGTTTTATTTGCTCATTATCTTCAACAAACTGTTCCAATTGATGTGAGACTATCAAACTATGCACTTGATGCAAAGGCTTTTGTAATAAATGCAAGTTCTAATGATATTAATTCACTAAATGATTTTATTTCATTATTAAATAAATCATTACTAGTAAAAGAAGGTTCATTAAAGGTTAAGAGACTAATTAAACAAAGCAAAACAAATACATTTCAACAATCAAATATTAACAATCCTCATACTAGCTTCTTAGAGATTTCGGGTGAATTAAACCACATTAACTTAGAAAAAAAATTAAGTATGTATAAAGATACATACAATTTTGGTAAAATAAATAAGCTTGATATTTATTTAAAAGCCATTAAATCATTTGAATTATAAGTTATGGATAATAATAATAAAAGTATTTTTCAACTTATAGAGAAGCTTAAAGAAATAAATGTAAGCCAGGTATTTGAAAGTACTAAAAGTTTCAGTATTAATGATCTAAGGAAGATATCCTGGTCAGATATACGTAAATCAAAATATCTTGCTCCTATTTCAGGGATTTCTATTTCTATAATTCTAATCTTTACTATATTAATACCACAGTTTAAAAATCTGAGAAAACTCCAATCTCTTTCAAATAGATATTCAAGAGAATCGAATCATCTACCAATAATAAAAGAACAAATAGATAAGAGCTTATCAATTAAAACTAAATTATTGCCCTATTATAAGAATATAATGTCATTAATACCAGATAATTCAGAAATAGTAAATCTATCGGCATTGCTAACAGATGCTGCCAGAAGAAGCTTAATAGAAATACAAGAATTTGCTCCTATAACTAAAGATGAATTATCTTCATGTACAGCTTCATCAAATGATTCAGAGTTTGAATTTGAAGACAATATGAATTTAGATATGAATAATTTCGATGATAGCCTAAACGATGATTTCAACGAAAATATGGATGATTTCCTAGACCAAACCTCAATAGAAGGTAAATTTGAAGAGATAGAGTTACAAAAGAAATTAGACTATATAGTTAATAATGATGAATTAATAAATAAACTTAGAATCGATACAACAAAACTTGTTAAAGATAATATAAATGAAAACAAATATAATATGAATTATTTTAAAATCCTTGTTAAAGCAGACTATATAAATCTTTTAAACTTCCTAAGAACAATACAAGAATATAAGATGATTGCACTTCCAGTTTGTTTTGAACCAAAAACACCTGCTAGTGGATCAGCCTCTTCTCTAAACCAGACAACACAATCACCTGGTTTAGTAGAAGCAAGAATTCTAATCAATATTCCAACTCTTAATCTAGATACCAATTACCAAAATTTTACTACTAATGAAATTTCCAATTAAAAATACTTTTGGACTATTTGAATATTTCTGCTAAATTATGAATAGTTTTCTAATTAAAAATTTTTAAATGCATAAAAGAACATCATTTTGTTTATTTATGCTTATGTTCTGGAATAGCCCAGCTTCTCCAGATAATTTAAATAATAGATATAAACTAGATATAGCCAATCTAACTCCTATCTCTGAGGAATTAGTTTCAATTAAGCCAAATTTCTATTTACAAAGCAAAAATAATTTTACATCACTTCAAATTAGCAATATTTCTTCAAATAATAAATATTCCAAAGTATTAGAAGGAAATATATTATCACTTTATTTTGAAGAACCTTATAAACAGCCACCTCAAAGTATATCCAAGCCTTCATTAGGAGTCGAAAATGCCTCCATGAAGAGTTTTAACGACAAGTTGTTAATTACAGTACAATTTACAGAAACGATTGATCTAACAACATTAAGAATTGAAAATATAGATGATCGTTTAAATCTAAAATTCAAATTACCTTTATCACAATTATCATTTAATAAAAATAATATTTTTAAAATCACACCAATAAAAACATTCTTTAAAAAGTCTATAAATAGAGCTACAGCTCCTCCTCTTGGAGATATGGCAATTGGCACTACAATCATAGAAAACCCAAATCTTCTAAATTTAAAAGGACCAACAGTAAGTTTAGTTTTCAAACAAACACCAGCAAAAAAAGCAATCGAATTTTTACTTTCTAAATCCACTTATAGTTATGTTTGGGTTAAAAGTGATCCATCTTATATCTCAAAATCAACAATATCTAATTCATTAAGTACATCTAATCAAAGCACTTCCTTATCTAGTGGTATTGGTTCGCCAGATCAACAGACATCATCAGATGATGATGATGAATCAAATGCAGATAGCCCAAGATTAATTACTCTTACAATAGATAATAAACCATTTTCAGTAGCATTTAATTCTTTATTAATTGCAAGCGGACTTCAAGCAAGAACTGACAAGGATATAGTTTATGTAGGTCCTAATGTTAGAGAAACTGCTTTCACGGAAAGAATATCTAAAATCTACAGATTAAATCAAACAACAGCAAATGCTGCTGCCTCTTATTTGGCTAATTTAGGTGCGAAAGTAACGCGTACTTCAACTATTACTACAGCTATAACTCAAGGCTCTACTCAATCTGAAACTGTTAGTGGAGGTGCATCTTCTTCTACTACTACAAGTGGTTCAAAAACAACCGTTCAAGTTTATGGGTCTGAGATAGGTCCACTAGTTGGCTTAATTGCTACAACAGACGACAGACTTCAAACTATAACTATGATTGGTTCCAAAGATTTAGTTAATGTAGCCGAAGGATTCCTAAAAAAACTAGACTTAAGGCAACGTCAAGTAGCTATTTCTATAAAAGTTTTAGATGTTAATTTAAGCGATAACAATGAACTAAAAAATAGTTGGGCCTTAAGACAAAATAATAATTTCATAGTAAATGATCAAGGAAAACTATTAGGTGCCTTTGGTAAATATCTACCTGCCAATAGTACCGACTTTAGTGATGCTCAAACAGTACAGCAATTTACAACTGATACAACTTCTACTCCTACAACAGATGGCTATGTATATAACAGAAGAACTAGAAATAATCCAATTGGTTTAATGCCAGATGAAAACTTTGTAGATTTTCTTACCTCAGAAATAGTATCAGCAAACACTAAGATTTTAGCTAGTCCAACTTTAATTTTAAACGAATTTCCAGGTAAAACTGGTGGTCAGGAAGTAGTACTAAGTGATTTAGATTCTATTCTAAAAACTGGATCTATTGGTAGAACATACGGCAATGAGGGATTTGTAATAGTAGGTACTCAAGTTCCAGTAAACTGTTCTTCTGAAGGAGAATCTTCAATTCCTTCATTTGAATATGGCCTTGCAGGTCTTACATTTGGAGCAAGAATAGTTAGAGTTGATGATAATGGATTTGTAACCTTCGCATTATCTCCTGCAGTTTCTGCAACATCTGAGAAAAGAACTATTTCTGGATGTGGAGATATTGATTTACTTTCAGTCAGAAGATTAGATACTGGATCAATAAGAGTTAGAGATGGCCATACATTAATTCTTACTGGTGTTTTAAATACAGAAGACAAAGAAACAATAACAAAATTTCCCTTCTTTGGAGATATTCCTTTAATTGGTCAATTCTTTAGAAACTCAGTCTCTGGACAAACAAAAAGAGAGTTAGTTATCTTAGTAACTCCGCAAATACTTAAAGATAGTCAAAGCTCTTTAACTAAGACTTCATCTAAGTACCAACCAAGCACTAAAGATGCTAAACAATTAATATATGGAAATGAGGAATAACTAGTAGAAAATAATTATTTTATTAAGCTACATTCACCATCATTTTTTGCGGCCAACCTGCCTAGCCATTGATAATCTTGAGTGCCACAAAAATTATTCCAAAGTGATATAGTATCAAACGTTACCTTGCCTCCTGGAGTATTATCTCGGACTTGTTCGTTATATCTTGCATAACAATCTGCATGCCAACCAACTCTGCCATCATAAAAACATCTCCCATAGGGTGGTGGATAAGTTTGCCCATCTGACAAAATAATAATTTGTCCAACATCTTGATCTTGAATATCTTTATTTAAACCTGACCAAGGATTTGTTCCTCCATAAGCATACATTTTAGAAACACAATTAATAGCTTTATTCTTCCAATAACTATTAATTGTAATAGGTCTTTTAAAGCAATAATTTTGTCGGTGATCAAAACCATTTATTGACAACTTTGTTCCATCCTTCAAGCATTCAATTAATCTTATTGTTTCAGTCTTAGCATGCTCCATCAAAGACTTTCCATTAATGCGATACCATCCCATCGATCCAGAAGTATCAATAGTAAAATTAACCCTATCACTTCTAATTTGGGTTCCATAATAATTACATGAACAGCCAGTATTACATTGAGAACCTCCGCCCTCAACTGGAATATTACCCATTATTTCTCGTTCAAAAATCCTTGAGAAAGAACCAGATGTTTGCCTGTTAACAACATTTCTCACAGGCGTTATTGTATTTCTAGCAGAAATTGCTATTTCAGCAGATTTCAAATCTGGATCAAAACAAATAATTAAACCTTTAATGATTTTTTTGTCCCATTTAGGGCTGCAAAGTAAATCATCCATAGGAGATTTATCAATAGAATCTGTTATTACTGTTGTTGAAGGGTTAGCGCTAGTATAAAAACCTTTTTTATCAATTGAAGGACCTTTCCTTAACAGTTTATATGTAATAGGCTGCCCAGTTTTCTTTTGGATCTCCTGTTTCAGAGAATATATGATTGGACAATTAACTGATTGCCATGAATTAACCGTATTAGAATAATCGCCTCTTTTTATTGCCTGCTTCGGAAGATAAACGCCCAAAACAAAATGATTACCTTCAAAATTCTTACATGAATCAGGCAACTTGCTTTTATCTTTAATTAGACTTCTACCACTTTGTATCTCATCAAGAAGATAATTTAAACTATTATCAATTTTATTATTTAAAGCAATCCTAGCCTTGTCTGTAGAATTAGCATTAATAGCAACCATACTTAGTGCATATCCCGAAGCAATGACTATAATTGAAATAGTTGAAGAAACTAAGAGTTCAGATAATGTAAAACCTTCATCAGATAAAAAATTATTAGTAATTAATCTACAATATCTTTTTAAAATAACATTCAAGGAACTAACCATTTGCATCGCACCAACTATGGGCATCACTTACTAAGTCAATACTACTCCATACCTTAGAAATTCCTTTAAAATCAACTATATATACTAATTTTGCAAGACTTTTATCTAAATGAGTATAATTCAAATCAAAAGGACTAGAAGTCTCTAACTTTCTGGTTATAGTAATAGGCTTCCCTTTAAAAATTGAGTTTCTTAATTGACCTGAGACAGTATTATTGTCTTCATTAGGTGTCCACTTGGTAGGATTCCAGCTAGGAAGTAAAGGTAAAGTATTTCCTATATCCGAACAATACTTTCGGTTTGCTGGAGTATTAACATCATAAAAAGATGATACTAATGCAGAATTTTTAGATATTACAAGATGTTCCCTCCACAACTCAAATTTTAATTTTTGAGTATCTCTATAAATTTCGTCATTAATTGCACTAATAAGATTTGCATTATGGATTATTTGCAACCTTTTTGAAATAAATACAGTGGCATATGAGACTACAAGTGATAATAACAAAATGCTTATTATAGATTCTGTAAGACCAAAAGCATCATCATGTTTATTGGCAAATTTAACTATGCTTTTTCTCATATTTTGCATTTTAAGGACTGTCAAAATCTCTTAATGTATCCCATGCTGTTATCACTTTAGAACGATAATAAGGAACTCCAAATTTAATTTCCTGTGTATATCTTTTCTCAAGCTCTTTAGGAGTTTTCTTATCAAAATCCCATATGACTGGTCCCTTATCTAAACATAAATTCTTCATCCAAGCTACTCCATTTATCTTTACGGGATTAGTGTTATTTGATTTATTTAATTTTATTCCATAATAATCTAACCATCTAACTCCATAAGGATTCTTTTTATTTAAGTTTGTACCTATATTGATCATAGCTGTCTTCCCAGGAGCCTGAACTATCAAGTCAGCATGGCTTGAATGGCTATCATTTAGCCCATAAAGCCTATAATAATTATAATGCGGATACCAAAGAAGAATCATAGTATCCATAGGATTGTTAGGAGGAATCTGATATCCACCTTGTCTATTCCCAGCAGCTATAATTTTCCAGCCTAATAAATGAACAGAACCAGCAGGTATTCGCTGATTACTAAAAGCAATTTTTCTTCCATTATATCTAATAGATTTTGGACTCTTTTCAGATGAAGTGGATCCATGGGGATTAGTAACAATTCCATAGGCTCCTCTGGAAATAACAATTTGCCTAGTATATGAATTAGGTAGTTGATAATAATCATTATCAACTTTTGCAGTTGTTAATGTCGTAGTAGGTCCATAAATAAAACCACTAAATTTTTCTGAACTTTTTTTACCTGTACTGCTAAGGACAAAAGTATGATTCCCTGAATTAAAACCATTAGCCAAAGTCATCCCTCCTCCTTTAGTCTCACAAAATATTTCTTGTTTAGCAGAATTAGGTTGTTTAAACATAATTGTTAGATTTTCAGGTTTTCCACTTCCACAAGCTCCTCCGCGATTATGCCTATGGCAAAATTTACCATTATTGCTAATTTCCACATCTCCATTAAAAACCAAAGTAACCCTATTGTTTTCATTTGTAGTAACCGAGAAAACTGCCCCGTCTCCTTGAACAAAAAGATTGTCAATTTCTACTTTTCCATTATTTGTTCCTCCTCTTGAAAAATTATCTAGATCTGTACATTTTGAACTCCTATCAGTCCAATTTGAAGGAGAGCAAAATACTGAATCCAATTTATGTGTTTTTGCTTTACTAGCAATTTTATGTTCAGGCTCAGAAGGAAATTCTAATGGCTGAACCCAAAGTCCTCCCTCGCTTTTAGTATTATCTGGAAGTTGATTTTGTCGCTGCACATTAACTTTCGAAAGGATCTGAGTACAATCAGAATTCTTATAAACATTTCTCCTCCAAAGAATTGATCCTTTTCCATTTACAGAAAGATTTCCTAAAAACAAAGAATTATCTCTATCATTCTCATTTTCACCAGCACTAATAAAAGCAAATCCTGAGTCTGGAACAATTTTATTTACAGCCATAGTGACTCTAATTTTATTAGTAGAAGTAATATTTTTCTGATTATTTGAATTAGATCTAGTAAAGCCCTCTACAAAAATAGTATTTTCTCCGCCATGCTCTTTACCAACATAATTTATTGAATTTATTAAATAACTTTGTTTATTCTCTTGAAATGCTTTTGGTATAATTCTCCCAACTTTCTCTTCTGATGAATCTAAAATAAAATTAATTTTATTTGTTAAATTCATCCAGTCAATAGGAGCTGATCTAAGTTTCCCAGCATATGTACATTTTGGTGCAACCTGCCTCCCAAAACATCTAGAGTTTTTTGAATTATTCTTTTTTTGACACCACTTATCGTAACTATCTACCCAAAAAAGATTAGATAAATCTGGGAACTTACCAAGGGAAAGCATTCCAGGCCAATTATTTCTATCACTAAAAGAATTAAATGAAGGGCATTCTGAATTAGTATTTTTTACATTGGAAGAGCAAACCTTAGAAAGCCAATAATAGTTAAATGGGCCCTTTGTATTATTAAATAATGAACGTATATTTGCAATCGCTGCATAAGCTGAATTTCTTGAATTATTTTCTAATGTTTTAGTTTTAGAAGTTGATAATCTTAGGATAGAAGATGATATAAGAGAGGTAATACCTATAGCCAAACCAATAGATATTATTAGGACTTGAGTTAAAGCAAAACCGCTTTGATCATTAAATAAATTATTACTCTTTCTAATGAAGAAACTCTTCACGACAAACAAAGCTTATTTTTTGTATTTTAACAATTAGTAGTAGGAACACTAGGTCCTTTATTGGTTTGATCTATTACTTTTGTTGCACCTGACTGCCAATTATAGCAACCAGTCACTCCATAGCCAGAGGAGGAATAAGTTCCTGTAGGTCTAGCTCTTATGTCAAGGCGATTACCTCTTCGACCCATATAAACCTGAAAGTTTCCGCTTGGACTATAAATCCATGTTCGAGTTGAATTTGTATAGTCAGTCATGGTTCCTGTTTTGCACCATTTCCCAGTTGTTCTACATCCTGAGATAGTTACATACCCTCCTAAATCTCTTACATTCCTTGGATAATCACTATTTTCAGTATAAAAAGCTTGGGCAGCTTTAACCCAAGAAGCAACAATTGCTGAAGCTTCTTTTTGTTTTGCTTTGTCACTAGCATTCTGGAAACTAGGAATAGCAATAGAGGATAAAATCCCAATAATAACAACAACAACAATTAGTTCAACAAGTGTAAAACCAGACTGCTTGTCTTCATCCTTTTCAAGAAGTCTCTGAATTAATCTTGCTTTTAAGGTTGTAAGCGACATAAACTTAAAGATTTTTTAAAATTATAGGTCAAAGAGTGAAAAAAAAGAAAAAAATACTTAATTTTGAATTTTTAAATACTCATAGCCTCAGCAATGAAACATCAGTAAGTGAGAGATGGTTCATTCTTAATTATAAATTATTTACAACTTGAAGTCTTAAGTCTAGGGTTTATGCTACTTCCACTTCTTGACCTGGAAAAAGAGGATGCTTGAGTATATAGTCCTGTTCGTGATGATCCAACCGGTAATTCAAATACGATACATTTTGGCTGATTTCTTCCTGTCCCGTCTCTCATTCCTACAATAAAAACTATTGGAGAATTGTTTGAAGTATAAATTTGGCCTTTAGGAGTCACTGTAAAATCACTACTAGCTTCTTGAAAGATAAACTTAGATATATTCGGACCATTTTTAATATTATTTCGACTCGCCTTACCTATACCTATGCAATTAACCTTTAAGCCTGAAGCCTCTACCCCTGAAGGTATATATCTATTAATATTTACTGAACAACTGCCTCCCCACCTCCTCGATTCCCTAAGCAAAAGTGGGATAAAATCCCTAAGTTCATTTATATAAGTATTTTTTCTCTCATTATTAATCCATCTAGATAAGGATGGGACTGAAAAAGAAGCAAGCAAAGCAATAAGTACTATTACAACCAATAATTCAGGCATAGTAAAACCCTCGGTATCATTCTCAAAAGCACGGACAAGATTTCTTTTTTGCAACTTAAAAAATAACATTAGACAAATTTATAATATATTGATAGTACTACAGAGAAAATTTTGAGTATATTTATACATTATTACTCTATAAATAAAAAATAATTAATATGAGCAGGAATACTTTTCTTAAAGTGAGCCTCTTAATAATAACTCTACTAACAGATTTTAGTGGAACATTAGCTTACAAAATATTAGCAGATCCTTATATTACTATAAACAAAGTGCTAAAAGACAAGAAATGTATTCAATGCAATTTAAGTAATATAAATATGACTAATTTAGATTTAAGAGGAGTAGACTTATCTCAATCAGATCTAAGTCATAGTGACTTAAGTGGCAGCATACTTGATGAAGTGATCCTACGAGGAAGTAACTTAAACCAAACAATACTAGTCAATACTTCGCTTAGAGCATCAAATATGAAAGAAGCAAAAATAAATAATACAGATTTTAGAGGAGCTGATCTGACTGGAGCAATAATAGACTACGAAGCTCTTAATAATAGCAATATATCTGAAGCAGTTGGAATAACAAAAGAAACTGTAAGTATTGATAAGCTTAATAACTTAGGTGCAACCTATTACATAAATAAGAAATATTTAGAAGCTATAAAGATATTTAAAATAGCAATTAAAAAAGAACCCAAACAACCAAAAGCTATTTTATCAAAAGCTATAATAAATTATGAGTTAGGCAATATAAAAAGAAGTATGTATGATTTAGAAATTGCCGCAAAATTATATATAGATATTGGGGAAGAAGAGAATGCAGATAAAATATTAGACTTCAAAGAGAGAATATTCAAAGAAACTAAAAACAAAAGAAAGTTTAACTTAAATATTGCTAAAGCTATAAGTCAAGCATTTTTTCTGTTTAGACTCATCTAGAAGTTTCCTCTTCATAAATGCTTGAATTAAATCCATTAAAAAGATCTTCAGTATAAATTGGATCTCTAGTTATCTTAGATATTTGCCTACTAAATTCAACCGATAGACTATTTGAATCATACTTCATACGTTGATCTGGAAAACCAAATTTTGGTGAATTATTAGTTGAATAAAATCCTAACCATTCTCCCAATAATTTTGCTGATGATGTTTGCTTAAAGAATCGATCGTTAGGATATTGATAAGAACGAGGAGTATGGTCAGAATAGAATGAGTTAAGGAATGCATCACTAGCATCTAAGCAATTAAGCTTTTTTATTGGGTTGACATTATATGCTGTATCTTGATTGCATTCTTCATATTTATTACTAATTTCCTCTGAAAAAGATGGAAGGTTAGAGACTAAAAATCCAACGAATAAAAACGCCTTAAAAAAAATTAAATTCATAATCACTTAAAGACTATATATATAGTATACATATAAACTAACTATAAGGAAATATAACTGGGATAATTTTGTCAGCTCCAAAAACCCATAGCAAATAAGCTGAGGAAGAAAGGAAAGGACCAAAAGCTATCTTATCTCCTCTACTAGCATTTTTAAATAAGTAAGCTACAAAAATAAAGATGCCAGCGAGATAAAAGGAAATTAACAATGTAATAGCAGAGCTTTTTAGGCCAAGCCAAATTGTCAAAGCAGATATTAATTTTGAATCTCCACCTCCAAATGCATTTTTCCCTATTAACATCCTAATAAAATATCTAAATATTTCAAAAATAATATATAGGATTAATGCCTCCGCTAATCTAATTAAAAGAAAATAATTAAAATTAATAGTTCCACTAAAAATTAATGAAAGAACAAAACAATAAGTTAATCCAGCTAAAAATGCAAATATATTGGCTGAGTTTGGTATTCTAAATGTTTTCATATCTATAAAGCTTACAACTATTAATATGGAACAAAAAGTTAAGCTTGATATAAAATTAAATATATAATTAGAATCATATAGTCTTTTATTATAAAAATAATCAATAAGCAAAAGAATTGCCAACAAAATTTCAATAGTTGGGTAAATAAAAGATATTCTTCCAGAACAATTACGACATTTACCCTTTAGTAATATCCATGATAATAGAGGAATATTGTCATACCAAAGAATTTTATCTTTGCAAATTGGGCAATGACTAGAAGGAAAAAAGATTGATTTTTTTAATGGTATTCTTACTATTAAGACATTTAGAAAACTACCAAAGCATAATCCTATAATTATAAGAAAGAATTCCACGAGCAATTTTTCATATTTTAAAAATTACTATAAAATTATATCTTAAAGGCTTTATAAAAAATCCTCAGCAAAACCAGTATTTCTAGGAAATCAACCTTTTGTTATTTTGATCCAAGAGATTTTGTGATTTAAGCATTATCTACTAAGAGCATATACTAGATGGTCTCTTGCATCGAACATTTGCAAGCACATATTTTTTTTAAGCTGTTTGCCTTGAAATACTGCTTAAAGCTCTGTATCAACTTTGATCCTAGACTCAAAGCCCTTACATAAAATCAATCAAAGGCTATAAATTACCATTGAGAGGAAATTGCTAAAGATAGTTTGGAATCTAGTTCTGCAACTTTAGAATCCTGCCCAACTTTCCATAGCTTACTTTTTTTAAAATGGCGAACCATAACTTGCATAAAGTTTTCAAGAAGAGAAAATTGCTGAGATCAATCAGGTTTTGTGTTTTTTAAAATGTATAATTGAAAGTGGAGAGTTGGTCGAGCGGTTTATGGCTCTAGTCTTGAAAACTAGCAAGGGGGCAACTCCTTCGGGGGTTCGAATCCCCCACTCTCCGTTCTATTGGAGAGTGAGTATTGTAATTTAAGATTATTGATACTTTCAATTGATATTAAATAAGCACATATATAGAATATTATCTATATCTATTTTTATTTTTTAGATTGGCTTGTTTTGTAAAGAATTCCATGGCTATTATAAAGAAGCTTATGTAAGTGAAATAACTAGACTATCTTAAAAGCTCTAGGCGTTGCAATATTTATATCAAGTCTATCCTACTATTAAATAAGTTATAAATAGTTAGTTAATAAGAAGAATAAATAAACATATAAGATGTGATAAAAAGAAATACTAAATAAATAATTATTTTTACTTCTTATAGGTAAAAATTATTTTAAAAGTTAATAACAATAAAAATTACCACATATCTTCAACTTCCTTTTCCTTCTCCTTTTTTCTTTGCTCCAATAATTTCATTCTTTTCTCTACTTCTGATTTTTCTATTGGCATATCGGAATTATCTTTTCTCTTTTGTTGGATTTCAAAAATCTTTTCCACAAAGTCTTCTTTAAAGTGTCCCTCCATTTCCTTCCATGCCTCTCTCTCTTCCTCATTCCCGACTGTCCCTTTAATCTGATCTTCAAGTGATATTTTTACAAATAGTTTAAGATCATTTTCAGACATCAAATCCAATCGACTACTAACATACAAATCTTTAAGCTCATCCAATTCAATCTTGGATAGGTCACTAAAATTAATTTTATCTTTGGTCACGGTAAAAGATCAAAAGAATAAGAGTCAATACATACATTTAAACTAGCTTTTTCTCTTTTATGTCTTAAATCCTTATAAAGAATAACGAAAGTATATTTTCAGATTGAAAAAGTTCGTAGAGACCCTGTAGATAGAACTTTAATTCCTTTTTAAAGATTAGATCCGAGCAGCCTTTGAGCAAGTGTAGCGCGCAAAAGAAAGCCCATCGTCCTTTATTGTGATTAAAATGTCTAAAAACAATCTATATAGATTCTATAGCCAATCTATATAGAGTGTTCTATAGTAAAATTATTCGGGATAAAATATGAAAGGGAACTGGAGTCAGTCCAGAGATGAGTGGATCAGCAAAACTTCCATTGCTGAAGAGACATCACTATGGGCTATTGATTCACTAAACAAAAATGAAAAAGCTATTTTTGCAATCGAAAGCATTTCTTCAAACGGATTAGCTTCCGAAGAAATTACTCAAAAGATAAAAGAACTCAAAAAGACAATTAAAAATACAATTATTGAAAAAGAAAATAGTCTTGATGATTTATCTCTAAATACATCAAACTCCTCAAAGCTTCAAGTATCTGTTCCATCCAGCCTCCATTACTTGATGAAAGCATGGGCAGCTGCAGAAGGTAGAGACTTATCAAGCGTTGCATTTCAATGCCTGGAAACAGGATTAAGATCAATGAAAAGCAAAGGCTCTATTCCTTCTGCTGCAATAGAACGTTATGACTTGGCTTGCAAAAAGAGGATAGCTCTTGCTGAAGTAAACAATGTCTGGGAAAGGTATGAAACATCCAACCTTAAAACAAGCTTATAAACTAAAATGCCACCTAAACAATACAAGAAAAAGATTTACACCTCCTTTAGGTTAAATTCAATAAGATTAAATATGCAAACGAAATATGAAAACTTCGTTTGCATATTTTTTAGAAGGTCAGATGAAAAAGTTGAGGTATCAATGGATTTAGATAGCAATTTATATATAAATAATGGATTTTTATTAATAGGTAAGAAACTAGGTGTAAAAAGAGAAGTTAATCTATTGAAAATTGTATTGAAAGAATTCTCTAGAAACTATTTTGAAAGTATAAGTAAAAAAAATACTTACTTATGCGACTTAAAATCACATGTAAATGCTCTAGGGTATAAAAATAATGATCATATTAGAAAAATAAATAAATCAATTAAAAATCTAAAAGGAATATAGTGCGCTCTTCTTATATAGATATCTCAATTACAGTCTAATGAGTCAAGAGTATTTCTTTTAGTTGTAGGGTTAACACCCTCTGCGATTGAACATAGATAGTTTAAATCTTCTCCACGTATTATTACATTAGTAAAGTCGCTACCTTTAATATTTACATCCTTAAATCTTGCATTGAATGCAAAAGCATCTTCTAAAACAGCATTTCTCAAATTAGTACCCTCGAAAACTGCAGAATCTAAAGTTGCATTTGTCAGATTTGCATTTGATAAATTTGTATTTAACAACTTAGCTCCAAACAAACTTGCACCTTCTAAATCACTTCCTGAAAGATCCGCGTCTTGCAAGTTAGTCAAATAAAAAGTTGAGCCTTTTAAATCTAATTCTGAGAAGTCTTCTCCTATTAGAGTTTGCTTACCATAATCAATAGAAGCATTAACGGGTAAAAGTGAGAAGAAAAAGACTAACAAAGTCAAGAAGAAGGAACTTAATTTATTAAGCATAGAAATATTCAACTATTTAAAAGCGTAAAGCATAATTATAGAAGGAGTAACAAAAATGATTTTGATTTCATTAATAGTAAAATTTACTTAATCTAAAGAAATTAAAATTTTTTTGTAAAATAAAATAGTTCTTTATGGAAAAGCAAGCTAAAAAGTAAATAATAATACTCATAAAATGTTTTCTTCTTTAGCCATTGAACAAATAAAGGATATTCTTTCTCGACTATCTAAAGGCGAGAAAGTCACCCTAGCTGAAAGAGTATTTATAAAAAATGCTGCTGACAAAGATCAACGAGTTACGGCTTGGCTAACAAAAGCAAAGAGAGTTCAAAAAAATCATAAGTTAAAAGATTCCCTAGATCAATTAATCAACGAACTAGATCTAGGTTCCGCTGAGCCAGATGATTATGTAAATTCAAATCCCGAAGACCTAGGCAACTGGTTCTTAGGAGCACCCTCTTGGGTAGCAAGGAGCTAAGGAGTTCTAAAAGCTATTTAATTAAAGATTTAATTAACTTATTCAAAGAAAAAAACTCAAACCCTAAATAAATATTTATTCCTATTTATCAAAAATCTATATTTTTATTGTATTTCAAATAATATAATTAATGTAAGAATAGACTTTTAATCAATAATTACAGGTGATCCAGCATCAATTTGAAGCAATTGTAATTGGCTCAGGTGCAACTGGAGGGATGGCAGCTAAAACACTTTCTGAGCATGGAGTAAGAGTTCTAGTAATTGAAGCTGGTCCAGAGTTAACATCATCAGAAGCAATTGGATCAGAGCCTTGTAACTTCTTAAAAAGAATAAAAAGGGTTGTCTCTGGAGAGAATCAAATCCAATCACAGCACCCAGGATTTTGGAAAGCAAATCCATCCTTATATATAAATGAAAAGAAGAATAAATATATAACTCCTGAAGATAAGCCTTTTCTATGGACTCAAGGAAGGCAAGTTGGCGGAAGGAGCCTTACATGGGGAGGGATCACTTTAAGACTTTCCGATTCAGACTTTAATACTTCATCAATAGATAATTATGGTCCAGAATGGCCAATAAATTATTCTGACCTTGAAAAGCATTATGATTTAATTGAAAATTTTTTAAAAATTAAAGGTAACAAAGATCAATTAGATCAATTACCTGATGGTAAGTACACAGAATCAATCCCATTCACAAGTTCAGAAATATTTTTCAAAAATAAAGTTGAATCTGAGCTTGGATTTCCCGTAATCCATTCAAGAGGTTTTGGCCCTGATATTAAAACAGAATATGAGGAATGGCCTAAATCTAGTAGTCAAGGAAGCTCTCTTGGAAAAGCTTTAAAGACAGGCAAAGTTGAGATTATGTCCAACCATATTGTTGAAAGATTAATAATAAATGACGAACAAAATTCAGCCAAAGGATTAATAGCTATAAATCGAATAAATAAAAATCGAAAGGAAATTAGAGCAAAGTTAATTATAATCTGTGCATCTACAATTCAAAGCATAAAGATTCTTTTAAATTCAAGCGAAAATATCAGGTCTAAAGGATTAATTGAACCATCTGGAAAACTTGGTTCCTGTCTAATGGATCATATCTCGACATGTCGTTTCTTCTCTCTTCCAAGCACTAATAGTAATAGTAAAAATAATAATCAGAAATTAACTGGTGCTGGAAGTTTCTTTATTCCTTTTGGTAAAAATCTAGATAAAAATACAAATATAGATTTTATTCGAGGATATGGAATATGGGGTGCTATTGACAGGTTTGATCCTCCAGATTTTCTTAAAACAAAACCTAACACTAAGACTGGCTTTCTAATTGGACATGGTGAAGTATTACCTTATGAAGAAAATAAAATCACTCTTTCTAAGAATTTAGATCAATGGGGAATACCTATCCCTATTATTGACTGTAAATGGAATGAAAATGAACTTAAGATGGTTACGCATATGAATAAAACAATTGAAAAATGTATCAAAATATCTGGAGGTGAAATACATAAATTTGATGAACTTTTCAAAGTTCCTTTCTTAAAGCAGATTGCAGGAAATTCATATGCTCTTAAGAATTCTCCACCTCCACCAGGTTATTACATTCATGAAGTAGGAGGAGCTCCAATGGGAACAAAACAAGAAAATAGTGTATTAGATAAATGGAATAGATTATGGCAATGTAAGAATGTTTTAGTGGTAGATGGCGCTTGTTGGCCTACTTCAGCTTGGCAAAGTCCAACTCTTACAATGATGGCTATAACAAGACGAGCTTGCATAGAAGCAATTAAGAACCATTCAACGCAAATAAATCATTAAGATATTGCTCTATTACAACTCTATCTTCACTTCCATTTGTATAAAGGAAACTTGCCAAAGCTGAGCTCATTAATCTATACAGATCCCATTTTGGGTTTGAACAGATAAATTCGTTAATACCATTATAAAGATCCTCAGGAATTTCAGCCTCAAGGCTTACGCTATTATCTATTCCCAATTCTGCTTTATCCCTGATTAAAGAGTTAGAGAAATCTTTAGAGCTGGGAAGTAAAGAAATTTCTTCCTCACTTACATTTAATTGGGTTAAATCCATTACTAGTTCAAGTCCGCTTTATTTAACAGAACCAATATCTATAAAAATTGAGAAATCGTCAAAGCAGTATAAGATTTTATACCAACTCGTGAGACAAGCTGAGACTCATTACTGCATGAACATATTGAATGAATACAAAAATAACCTTAAGAAAAATCCTGGCTATAAAAAAAAGAACTAATAGCTCCTTCTTTTCAAAAAGAGCCACAAAAAGAAGTATTTAATCCATTTAAATAAGATTTCAGTGGAAAAGCCTTATCTATCTGTGGAAACAGGCTGGGGAAAAACATTAAAGAACTATCCATAAGACCTACTTATCAATAAAGAGTCTATTGAGTCCCATTGAGAAAGAGACTGGTGAGTCAACATTCTAAAAGTATTTTTTTTATATTTTGTCTTTTTTAATTGCGGAGCGTAACAGGACCAAAAGGATGCTGAGAATGGGGATAATGAGCATGCTCATGCTCATGCTCATTAGAAGAACTTCTAATTGTTTCGCATTCTCCTGTACATTCCTTATCACACAAAAGGCATCCTTGGTCTATACCTTCTACATGACTATGATGACTTACTTGAGGGAACCCAACCTCTTCTTCAAAGCCCAATAAATTAGATCTATATTTGCAAAGTGCACAATTCATTGCATTATCTCCATTCAAAGCTTCATCAATCCTTTCTAAGAAAGCTTCCCTAACTTTTTGATGATTTCCCAAGTATCCTGCATTAACAAATTCAATTTCAGGATGATCATCTGCAACTAAATGAACATATTTCCAAATTCTGCTTACAAGGACTCCTGAGAATAGGAAATAAGGAAAAATCACTATTCTTCGAAAACCTAATTTTATTAAATGTCTTAAGCCAGGCTCAACAAGAGGAAAAGTAACTCCAGAATAAACTGTTTCTCCCCATGCAAATCCAATAGCTTCTACAAGCATTCTCGTGATTTTTGATACATTTGAATTAGCATCTGGATCTGAGGATCCTCTCCCAACTACGACTAATAGTGTTTGATTTAAAGGGACTTCACTAAAAGAACTAATTGATTCCTTTATCCTTTCACCAGCTGCATTTATCATCAAATTGTCAATTCCAAGCTCTCTTCCATAAACTATTTCAATTCCCGACTTTGCAGCATAGTCATTCAGTACAGCAGGAATATCATTTTTTGCGTGGCCGGCAGCAAATAACATTGCAGGAATTGCTATGACCTTTTTAACTGATCTTTTCCTAAGTTTATCTAAAGCTTCAGAAATAATTGGCTTTGAAAATTCAAGATAACCAAATTCAACTGGGATTGAAGGTATTAAAGACTTTATTGAACAAGCTAATTTTGCAAATTCATTTGTTGCATGGATATTTCTACTTCCATGCCCAATGATTAAAATTCCTATATTGGAATGAAGTTGATCTAAGAACCTTGAACTCAAAACTTTATGGCACTTTATTTAACCATATCGTGAATCAGGGTTCAAAATCTAATTGAACAGCTAATTAATCTAATTTAACCACAATAAGTATGAATGAAATAAAATCAATTTTTCCAAATAGTCAAGCCAATGATCAAAAAATAGCTGGTATCTATGAAGACATAGATAATTATCTTGTTAATCTAATTAAAAATGATGCTTTAAGTCCAAAACCTCTTCTGATATGTGGAGGAGGGACTTCAAGCAGATGTGCTAGTAAAGACCATTGGACACTTGATCTAAGAAAAAATTTTCAAGAAATACAATTTGACAAAACAAAAAATGAAGTCTTGATAGAAGCTGGTGTAAATATGCACACACTTACCAAAACAATTTCAGAGTTTAACCGTTCTTTTCCTATAGGGATTTCAGGTTTTACTGGTATTGGATATATTTTAACTGGAGGTATTAGTCCATTAAGTAGGAAATATGGATTAGCAATAGATCATGTAG
The DNA here is from genome assembly GCA_902590775.1 of uncultured Prochlorococcus sp. GTDB lineage: Bacteria > Cyanobacteriota > Cyanobacteriia > PCC-6307 > Cyanobiaceae > Prochlorococcus_E. Next base: position 41,746 of record CACIYC010000001.1, on the reverse strand, counting down.
AAGAGATAAGTGGCTTCTGGGGAAATGGTGAAAAGTTTACTTTGCATAAGCCGGATTCATGTTCCAATAAAGAAGATCATTTAAAATGGAAGGCACTTTGTGGAGCAGCACCTTTTCTAGCAATTATTACTAAGATAAGACTTAAGACACATAAACAAAATGCAATTTATGCATGGGAAACATCTATATCACCAATGCAACTTGCAACTACTATTGAGATGGCAGAAGAATGGCCTGATTCATCTAGCATGTATTGGTTCTGGGGAAATAAAATTAAATCTTATGGTCTAATTGAATTAGAAACAAAAAAAGATTATGATGATTTTAGTTATATAATAGATAAAATCCCAAAGTCCAATGATTTCTGCTCATACAAAATTTCTAATATAAATCAACTTAAAGAAGTAACTATACCAATCAAAAATAATAAACTATTTAAGAAACAACATTCTGAGGTCCTGGGGCTTCTTGGTCCTGATATGAATGCTAATGCTTCGAAAATCATAAAAGAGATTGAAAAACTAATTAATAACAGACCCTCAGAAAATTCATATATATCTGCACAACAACTTGGTGGAGAAACTAAGAACAAAGACAACGATTCCAGTTCATTTGTTCACAGAGATTCAAGTTGGAAACCATGGATAACTGGGGCTTGGAATGAAGGAGACATTAAAGGAAGAGAGGAAAATCTCAATTGGATGAGAGAAACATGGGAAGAACTTGAGGATTATTTCCCTGGGGTTCATTTAGCACAAATGCATCCTCACTTAACTTGGCATAAAAAAGAAATAAAAGCTGCTTTTAAAACTTGGCTTCCTGAGCTCAAGAGATTGAAATCAAATTATGATCCAAAAGGAATTTTGCCTCCTCTTTGATATACGGTCTCCGAAGGAAGTTTATTAATCGATGCTTAGCAAAACTCAATCATCTTTTTTTCAGGAATGGTTTGCTAATCCCAGAAATGACATTTTATCTGGTCTAGTTGTTGCATTTGCAATGATACCTGAGGCTATTGCTTTCTCAGGTATAGCAGGCGTAGATCCTCAGGTTGGCTTGTACGGTGCATTCTGTCTCTCCATAACAATTGCACTGGTAGGAGGAAGAATGGGAATGATCACCTCTGCTACAGGCTCAACTGCTCTTTTGATGACTGGGCTTGTCGCAACTGGGAATTCTCAGGGGGAAGGGCTTGGAGTTTCATACCTAATTGCTGCTGGCCTATTAACAGGAGTTTTTCAAATTATTTGGGGTTATTTACGTCTGGCATATCAAATGAGATTTGTGCCAACCGGAGTATTAAGTGGTTTTGTGAATGCTTTAGCTTTATTGATTTTCCAAGCACAACTACCACAAATGGGAATAAATTTTCATTATGGTGAAGAAACTATCTTAAAAGGAATTCAATATCCAATCGTTTGGTTATTAATAATATTGGGTTTATTTATCATCTATGGGCTACCAAGAATAACTCGTCTTATTCCATCACAATTAGTAGCAATTTTAGTCATCACAATAATATCTATTTGGCTTAATTTTGATATACCTACAGTAAAAGAATTAAGTGTAAGTGGCGGCTTACCAGAAGGTTTACCTACCTTAACACTTCCTTTCGGTTCTATAACTGATGGCAAAGTACCTTTCAACTTAGAAACTTTCGGAATTGTCCTACCAACAGCCTTGGCAATATCTTTAGTTGGCCTAATGGAAACATTCCTTACTCAAGATATACTTGATGATATAACAGATACAAATTCAAATAAGAATAAAGAAGCAAGGGGTCAAGGTATTTCAAATATAGTTTCTTCATTATTTGGTGGGATGGCAGGATGCGCTTTAGTTGGGCAATCAGTTATGAATACAGAAAATGGAGGCAAAACAAGACTTTCTACTTTTTCCTCTGGAATAAGCCTTTTAATAATAGTTCTATTAGGTAAAAAATGGTTAGAACAAATTCCAATGGCTGCTTTAATTGCAGTAATGATTTCCATAGCAATTAGCACAGCAGATATCAAGGGATTAAAAAATATATCCAAAATTCCAAGGAGTGATACTGCAGTGATGCTAATGACTTTCTTTGTCACAATGTTAACTACACCGCATAATCTTGCCCTAGGGGTTATTGCAGGAGTTGCATTAGCAGGAATATTATTTAGCAGAAAAGTAGCAAAGGTTATAAAAGTTCAAGCTATAAATATAACTAATGAAGAAATAAGATATGAGGTCACTGGACAATTATTTTTCGTAAGCAAAATATATTTTCTACAAGGGTTTGATATTCATAATCATCCTAATAAAATAACTATAGACATGTCTAAAGCCCATATATGGGATCAAAGTGGAGTTGCAGCTCTAGATCAAATAATAAGAAAACTTAGTAATGGAGGCTCAAAGGTTGACGTGATTGGTTTGAATAAGGAAAGCCTAGATCTTTTTGATAGACTTGGAGGCCAAGAGCCATCACATGGCTAATCAAATTGATCAACTTGGAAGGAGATTCATAAGTATAAAGAACAGCTTTATATTAATTACATTCAGAATGAATAAGACAATACATAACCAACTATTCAAATGGAGACGTAAAAATGTAAAAATAGGATACAGCTATATGTAACCAAATGGCATACAGTCAAGCAGTAGTTCTTGCCGGGGGAATTGCTCACGTTCCAATTCTAATAACTGCATTAAAGTTTTTAGACAGCAAAACCCTTAAGCTCCACAATTCAAAGGCTGCAGCCGACAAAAAGAAAGCAGCAGCAGCAGCAGCTAAAGCTCAGGCACTTGCAGCTACCAAAGCTGCTGAAGAAGAAGCAGCAGCTAAAGCTAAGGCAGCAGCAGATGCAGCTGCAGCAGAAAAGCCTTCTAACGATTCATTAGAAGGTAGTTAGAATATGAATTCTCTTTGTTAGTTTAATTTACTTATATATATCGTCGGAAAGTTAAATTTATCCTCAATTCATTAACCATTTTCCTTCTAGGTAGAGAGTGAACCCAGGTTTCTTGACATCCTGGTTCCATAATCAAAAGATCACCATTAGAAATAGAAAAACACTCTTTTTTTAAGTTAACTATATTCCTAAAATAAAAATCTCTTGTAGCTCCTAATGATAATGAAGCAATCTTTTTTTCTAGATCTAATTCTTTCTCATTGTCTGCATGCCATCCCATACAATCATTCCCATTTCTATACAAGTTTAATAAGCATCCGTTATAGTCTGTTTTACAAAAATGTTTAACTTTCTCTAATAATGGTATAAACCAATCTGGCCAACCTTTACCAATATGTTTGACTCCACTATAACTATAATTAATTTCTTTACTTGCTAAAAATGCTGTTAATCGAGGAACTAAGTATGACTTGCCAAATATTTTCACCTTAGGTTGCTCCCAATTTACCTCTGATAATAATTGATTAGATAATTGAATTGCTTTTGTTTTTTCTACCCATCCAGGTATTAAGATAAATGGGTTATTTTCCAATTAATCTAATATTTATTTTTTAATTATTTTTCAAACTTACTCTTTGATAACAAAACCAAAGCCATTGTTGAAACATTAAATTACGATGTGATCTCCATGCTGTTTCAGGGTTTTGATATTTAAAATTTTCTGGAGGCATTACATCACCTCTAGCCTTATCTCTTTCCATTTCAGAAACTATTCTTGCAACATTATATTCAGGGTGGCCTAAATGCATAAGTTGTCGCTGATCAGTAGTCTCAAAAATTGTATATCCAACTTTTTCCCCATATGATAACAACCTAATAATTCCTTGTCTTTGTGCTTCTTCCATTGATTCATCAGGTAATCCTGCATGTCTACTCTGCGGGCAATAAAATATGTCATCTTGGGTACCCATTATTGGATGAGCAGGAACAAGACTCTTCATTGGGTATACCCCAAACAACTTTTTTTTGAATAAGGTTTTTTTGACGCCTGCTAAATATGCCAGGGCAAAACCAGCCCAACAAAGGCCCAAAGTGCTAGCACAACTTGTTCTTGCTTCATTTACTAATTTAACCAATTCATTCCAATAATTAACTTCTTCAAAAGGTAAATGTTCAACAGGAGCTCCCGTTATAATTAGGCCATCCAAAGGCATTGGGGACATAGCTTCTTCCCAGCCAACATAATGCTTAGACAAGTGATCTAAATCCCATGTTTTATAGCTATGTGAACTTAATCTAATCCAAATTGGTTCAATTTGTAGTGGTGAAAGCCCAAGTGGATGAAGAAGATTAAATTCATATTGTTTTCCTAAAGGCATAATATTTAATATGCCAATTCTCAAAGGTCTTATATCCTGTCTCTTGGCAAGTTCAGGCTCAATCCAAGAAATATGATTTCTCTCCACTGCAGAGATCTTGTGATAACCACGCGGAAGGATTAGAGCCATAAAACTTCTCCTATTAGTTAACTAATTTGATCTAATGCTCTTGAGAAATCAGCCTTAATATCATCAATATGTTCTAGGCCAACTGATACACGAACCATAGTAGGAGTGACCCCTGCTGATTCTTGTTCTTGTTCAGAAAGTTGTTGATGTGTTGTAGAAGCTGGATGAATAACAAGTGTTTTAGAATCTCCTACATTTGCAAGATGGCTAGCCAATTTTAATGAATTAATAAAAGTAACTGCATCATCAAACCCGCCATTTAAGGAAAACATCAACATGCAACCCATACCTCTTCCAGTAAGATATTGCTTTGCTCTTTGATGATAAGGATCTGATACTAAGCCAGGGAAATTAACACTTGAAATCTTTGGATGATCATTTAACCAAAATGCTAATTCCATTGCATTAGAACAATGTCTCTCTATACGCAAACTCAGAGTCTCCAATCCTTGAAGCAATAAGAATGAATTAAATGGACTGAGAGCAGGCCCCCAGTCTCTCAAGCACTCAAGACGAGCTCTTAAAGCGAAGGCAATATTTCGATTATCAGGTACGCCAAGCATTTTACAAATATCACTACCAAAACCAAATGCATCCCAATGTACAAGCCCATGATAGGCCGCGCTTGGCTGAGACATTAATGGAAACTTGCCATTGCCCCAATCAAAGGTTCCTCCATCTACAATTACGCCTCCCAAGCTTGTTCCATGGCCTCCTATCCATTTTGTAGCACTTTGGACTACAACATCAGCACCATGATCCAATGGCCTAATCAAGGCGCCTGCTCCACCAAGTGTGTTATCAACAATTAAAGGAATCTTTTTTTCTTTTGATAAATTAGAAAGAGCTGAAAAATCAGGAATATTGAACCTAGGATTACCCATAGATTCAATATATATTGCCTTGGTATTTGAGTCTATTTGCGATGCAAAACTATCAATATTATCGCCATCTGCAAATTTGACATTTATTCCCAACCTAGGGAATTGGACTTTAAATTGATTATATGTTCCTCCATAAAGAAAAGAAGTTGAGACAAAGTTATCCCCAGCTTGCATGCAATTAGCAATAGCCAAAAACTGAGCCGATTGTCCTGAAGCAGTAGCAAGTGCGGCGACTCCTCCTTCGAGCGCTGCCACCCTTTTTTCAAAAACATCAGTAGTTGGATTCATTAATCGTGTATAAATATTCCCAAATTCCTTTAGTCCAAACAAATTTGCTCCATGCTCTGCATCATTAAAAACATATGAACTCGTCTGATAAATAGGAACAGCCCTTGCATTTGTAGAAGGATCTGGCTCCTGCCCAGCATGTAACTGAAGAGTTTCGAAGCGATGTGAAGTCAAAGGTTAATGAATTGTCTACTTATATTTCTAGCTCAAGATTAGGAATCTGGAATCCAATCGTCAGGAGGGTTGTCTTTTTCAAGATCAGATAAAGAGGGGAAAGAGTTTCTAATCAAAGGAACAATTTCTTTGCGAATTAAAGAACGACACTCTTCTACAATTTCAGAATCTAATACTGGATAATCTTTTGCTTCTTCTGATATACCGTCTCTGAGAGGTTTCCAATTTCTACTTTGAATTGAATCGCAAGTTGAAAGGGACTTATCAAAATCAAAATCAAATATTTTTATATTATTATTAAATTTTTTTTTCAAAGAATTAATTATATTCTCTCTAAAAGGAATTAATAATTTGGATTTCAAGGTATCAGGCAAACCTAAAACCGGTTGAAAATAATCTAGTGTTCTCAACTCCTCCTCTAGCAAAATAGACCATATTCCCTTTGAATTAGGAGAAGCTGAAAAAGATTTTTCTGCTTCTAACATTTCTTGCAAGAAAAACAAAATTCTGCAGTAATATGATTTTTCTTTAAGTGGTTTTTTTATACTGGTCTTAGAAGACTTGACCTCAGGGAGAGATGCTTCAACTTTTCGCAAAAAAAGGCGGTCCTCTCTCTCTAAATTAATTGCTCCCCAACGCTGCCTATAATCCCATAATTCGATATATCGAACTTCATCATGACTAGACCAGCCAAGGTCCTTTAATTCATCTCCTCGATGCGTTAATTCCTTTGCCACCTGCGAAAATCTAAATATTATTCATAATAAAGGTAATGGAAAAAAACGATTTTGCATATATTTGAAGTATGGTTCAACAAAATTCCAGAATAATAATAATTGTAAAATTAAAATCTACATTATTTTATTGGTTAATGAAATAATATCATTCCATTGTGATTTTATACTTTCAAGTAATCTTAATTGAACTCTAGCCCTATAGAGATTCTGTAAATCATGATTTACGCTAAAATAAAGATTACCTTTTAAAAAATCAGTAAAAAATCTTATTGCCAATTCAAAAGTAACGCTTCTTAGACATAAGGGTAAGTAAGTAACATCAATTTCCGATAAAATACAATTTGAAACAGAGAAATAGCCCTTAAGAGCTTCTTCATAAAATTCAAGACTAAAATATACATCATTTATTTCATCTGGTTCTTCCCCTAAAGGATTACAAGTAGATCTAATACAGTCTGCAATGTCATATAAAATTATTCCAGAAGAACAAGTATCAAAATCTATAAGCGATAAAACATTATTTCCTGTGCTATCAAATAAGAAATTACTTGCTTTAGGATCTCCATGGATAACTCCTAATAATAAGGAGTTTTTGCGAATTGGATCATCCAATAGATGGGCTTCACTTTTATTATTATCTATATAATTAAAAATATAATTAAGATTTGATTGATAATCACTAAAGTCAATATTTTCTAATAAATTACAATTAATAAAACTATAATACTCTTTTAAATAAAAAGGAGTATTATGAAAATTATTAATTGGCACAGAAAATTTATCTAAATCTACTTGAGAAGTTAAAAGGTGGAATGTTGCTAAGTGCTTAAGAAGCTTATTTACCTGATCAGGCTCTTTAATAATATCATAGTTAATCGAAGATGGAACATATTGAAGAGCCCTCCAATAGTAATCTTCGATTACAATAAAAGGCTTTTTAGTATAGATATTAGGCAAAAGACTTGGTAAAAAGAAATCACGATATGTATCTAAGGAAGAAGATATTACCTTATTATTTATTGATTCATGAATTAACTGATAATTATTAAATAACGCTATAGGTTTAGCAAAGATTACAGGATTTATACGCTGTAAAATAAATGGATTTAGATCTTGGATTTTACTTGGCCTAACAATAAAGGTTTTATTAATAAAACCTTTATTCAATTGTTCTATCTTAAAATAAGTTGCATCTTTAACAAATGCCGAAGCAATATTTGTAAGATAAGTCACATTATACATACTTATAATTTTTATTAAAGATTAACTTACAAAATGATCGTAAAATATCTTCTTTAGTCCATCATAATCAGAACTAGCATTAACTTCAAGAGTATTATTTTTAGAATAAATGGTATTTTCAAGTTTCTGTAAATCAAAAGAACTATTATAAATAGATTCTGAAAGATAATTAATGATCTCATTATTATCAATATTATTTAATAATTCCCTCATATGAAAGGAGGAGTCCGGTCTAACAGACTCTTGACAAAATCTTGTGAGTTTACGACTATCTGTAAGAGTTTTATAAACATCTTTTTTAATTTCACTATTAGCAAATATAGACATATATAGCAAATTGATCATCGATGAATCTTGATAAGTAATGCAATACTTTCTAACAATATCTGGCCAATATTTTAAAGAGTTTATACCTTCTAAAGCACCTTGAGATAAACCTTCACTACTACTCCAACTAATTAATTCTCCTAAATTGCAAGGGCACCTTCCTAAAATTGAGATTTTTTTCGCAAGTATTTGTCCAACTTGAAAATTACGCGTAGGCTGTCCACTAACTGGTAACATCATACTTCCTTTTACATCTGCAACCATTGCAGTTAATTGAGTAAAAGTATGATCTCTTACTTTATGCAAAGCTCCATCTTTTGAAAGTGCTGCTTCAATTCTCTGAACACCGTAACCAATTTCAGTAAGTGGAAGAGAAGCATTAGAAGAATTATAGTTTTCCTGAGCTCTAGACATTGATACAATTGCTGCTTGATCCAAGCATTGATTAAATAATAAGGTCAAAAGTGTTGGCAATAATCCAGGATTATCACGATGAAAAGTATGAGCAAAACCTGCAAATATTGAAGAAACATTTTTGGCAGCTTTAATATACTGGCCTTCCAAATTATGAACGCCTGCTGAGACTTGAATATTTGGAGAAAGTTTATCAAGCAAACGAGAACCCAATAATGCATTAAGAGGATCTGGATGACAAAAATTAGCTGTAAAACTATCTAAAGGATTTCTTAAAGCTCCATGTCTATGAAAACCTGAAAAAAAAGCCAAATTTGAAAATTTCTGGCATAAAAGTAATGGTTCTTCAGAGCATTTATCATAAGTAAATGAACCAACTAAACATGCAAATAAAACATTATCTCTTTTTAGAATAGAACGTAAGCGCAAAGCTTCCTCCAAGTCTCCTTCTATATGATTGCTATTAGAACTTAAAACAACTACCTCGCAAATTTTTATCAAATCCGACAATGTATAATTAATTTTTTCTCCTTCATAGGCAAAACAAGACATATTTCTCATCTTTTCAAGACAATCAGGGTCTAGATCTGACAGCAAATCTTCTGAAAATGCACCTAAAAGATCTCTTCCTTGGCGTGGTGCTAAAAGTAAATTATTATGTTTAGTATGTAATGCGCAATTATAAGCTAAAGAAGCTGGATACAAACCAACACTATAGAAACCAACCTTCCCATTGTCTAACTCCTTCAATCTTCTGGCTATTGAAGCTTTATCAAAGACCTGAGAAAAGAAATTATTTTCCATTTTTTAATAACAAATTAGCTTTAAAGGCAAAATACATTTATTATCATCTAATTGTTATATAATATAAAAAGCCTGCCATTTTGGCAAGCTTAAATATAAATAAACAAACATGGCAAATTTAAATCACAATAAGTTAGAAAAGTATTTAAAAAAAATAAATAGTTCTAAAGACTTTCTAATTGTTCAAGATATTGATGGTGTATGCATTCCTCTAGTTAAAGATCCACTAAAACGAACAATTAATAAAGAGTATGCAATATCCGTGTCGAAATTTAATGATGAATTTTCTGTTTTAACATGTGGAGAACATGAGGGAAGGAGAGGGGTTAATAGAATAATAGAGAAAGCTCTTCATTCAAAAAGCATCCCAAAGGATCAAGGCTATTTCCTACCAGGCCTAGCCGCCTGTGGGGTTGAATATCAAGATAAATTTGGTAATACTGAAATTTTAGGTGTAACTCAAGAAGAAGTTAACTTTCTTAAAGAGGCCCCAAATAGGATGAAAAGACTATTAAAAAAAGAGATAGAGTCAATATTTCCTGATTTAACAGATTTTGAACTAAATAGCCAACTAGAAAAAGCAATCTGCGATACAAGATTTTCTCCAGCCATAAACCTAAATAACCTTTTTCTAAAATCTCAAAATGATATTAGTAAGAGAAGAACACTTCAGTTAAAAATGCTAGAAGTAATGCAAAAGGTAATGAACGATGCTAAAAAAAATGGATTAACAAACTCATTTTACTTACATATTTCCCCAAATATTGGCAAAGAGAATGGACTAGAGTTGCTTAAACTTTCTACAGAAAAAGATATAGGCTCGACTGATATTCAATTAATTATAAATGGAGCTCTAAAAGAAGCTGGATTATTAGTTCTTATAAATAAGTACATTTCAAAGAAAAATGGCAAAAGTCCCTTAGGGGAGGATTTCAATGTAAGAAATGCTCCTAAATCAATAAAAGAACTAATATCTTTATGCAAAAGAAATATTTCAAATGAAGAAATGCCTTTATTAATTGGAGTGGGTGACACAGTTACTTCAAGTAAAAATATACAAACAAATAAATGGTCTCGAGGTGGAAGTGATAGAGGATTTCTAACACTAATACAACAACTTGGGAAAATATATAAAAAAGATAACCTAATAATATTTGTAGATAGTAGTTTTGGCGAAGTTTATAGGCCTTCCTTTAAGAAAGACGGTCTAGAGGGAATATCTGATATAGAAGATTCACTTTCTTTTGACTTAATTATGGAAAACGGTCCACAAGAATATATGCAATGGATAATGAAACTATCCAGAATGAGGTCAGAAATCAAATAATAAGGAAAATCTTATTAATCTCGCTAAAATTATAAAAAATATCTCAAATATGGATTTTCCGGAAATTTATAGAGAGAGCCTTACGACTCTTCAAGTGAATTTAGGATACAAGTGCAATCAAGCCTGCATACATTGCCATGTAGATGCTAGTCCAATCAGAACAGAAATGATGGATAAATCTAATTTGAAACTTATACCAAAGATTATCAAACGTTATGGTATCAAAACTCTTGATCTAACAGGAGGTGCTCCAGAGATGCATCCTCTGTTTACAGACTTAATAGCAAAAGTCTCAAAATTAAAAGTAAATATTATTGATAGATGCAATCTAACCATATTAACTGAACCTGGTTATGAGAATCTTGCACATTATCTTGCGAAACATAAGGTAAATATTATTGCTTCACTGCCTTGTTATGAAGAGAAAAATGTTGATAGTCAAAGAGGTAAGGATGTTTTCAAAAAAAGCATTCGTGTACTAAAACAACTCAATGCACTAGGATATGGAAAAAATTCTAGTCAATTAAAACTAGATCTGGTTTATAACCCTATAGGGCCTAACTTACCTCCATCTCAAAGCATATTAGAAAAAGAATATAAACATGAATTAATAAGTAGATTTAATATCCAATTCAATAACCTTTTAGTTCTAGCTAATATGCCTATTAACAGATTTTCAAATTATCTAGAGAGTAAAAATGAGCTAGTGGAATATAAATCACTTTTAAAGAAAAATCACAATTCATCTAATTTAAAATCAGTAATGTGCAGAAATACCATAAGTGTAGATTGGCAAGGTAATATTTTTGATTGTGATTTTAATCAACAATTAGGTATGAAAAGTATTTTGTTTCCTAAAACATTAAAAGACTTAGCTGAGGACAAAGTGATTTTTGAAGGTCTTAAAATTTGTGTGGATGAACATTGTTTTGGATGTACAGCTGGAAACGGATCAAGCTGTGGAGGTGCTATTACCAAATAAGCTACATAAAGCTTATATACAACCAGGACATATTGCTCTTACATTCAAAGTAGATTCAATTAATTTAAAGCCTTTATTTTCTGCTGCTTTCTTACCAGCTAAAACCACCTCTTCACTTTCAAATTCTTCTGTCCTGCCACAGTTAATGCATACCAAATGATGATGATCCGGATTATCCTTGCTTAATAATTCAAATCTATGGCCTCCTTCACTTAGTTCTAGCTCATGAAGGAAACCCATTCTTACTAGTAACCTAAGCGTTCTATAAATAGTTGCTAAAGAAACACGCGAATTAGCCTGAATCAAATGCCCATGAACCTCTTCTGCACTCAAATGGTTTCCGCTCCCTATACTCTGGAAAAGGTCAAGAACTTTCTTTCTTTGAGGAGTCAATCTTCTTCCACTTTTGTGAAGTCCCAATTCAAAAGGAGAAGATAAAGATGTATACCCAGATTTTAGGTTCAAATTTAATCTTATGATATTCTCAATAGTAATAGCTAATGAGATATGAGCAAATACATCATATAAGTAATTTTAACTAAATATTGTACAAAAGTTGGTTTAAGGTATAAAAACTTATATGAATTAAAGAAAAGTGGACGTCCAGGCAAAGATTATTAATTCAATAAATAATCCAATACTTAAATACCTCAATCCAATCAAACCTGCAGATAAATTAATTGATAGGAGAAAAACAGCTCTACTTTTAATAGATATTCAAGAAAAATTGATCAATGTTATTCCAGACAAAGCGAATCTATTATTTAATATCAAAAAAATCACCGACGCTGCAAAAATTTTTGATTTGAGTATCTTTGTAACTGAACAGAATCCATTAAAACTAGGCAAGACCGAAGAGACATTGATAGGTAACTATACTCACCATAAATATAGTAAGATGAGCTTTTCATGTATAGAATGTATAAATCTAACTAAGGAACTTCACAAAAGAAATATAAAAACTTTATTGATCTGTGGAATAGAAACACATGTATGCGTATTACAAAGTTCTCTAGATCTAATTAGACAAGGCTTTAATATTCAAATAATTGCCGATGCAACTAAAAGTAGAAATAATAATGATCATCAAGTTGCCTTATCCAGAGCAAGAGAAGCCGGGGCAATAATTACAACTTGTGAAACAGCTATATTTGAGTTATGTAAAACTTCAAATAATCAAAATTTTAAAGAGATAAGCAGCATAGTAAAAAGATCATTTTATAGTAATTAAATGATCTTAAAGATTCGTAAGTTTCGGTAAAAAATTAATTCATATATTGAATTACAAGCAAGTTATAGCAAAAACATAGATTGATGTCATACTGAAACAAATCAATCTCAAATAAAATTCTAAATGTATTCTAAAATAATTATCTCAGTAGCAACTTTTTTCATAGGTTACATAATAACAATTGTAAGTTCAAAGGTTCTAAAAAGTATATTTCTTAAGATTTCAAGTAAAACTAAAAACAACACTGATGATTATATTTTCAATGTATTAATAGATACAATAAGGCCACTTGGTATAGCGATAAGTGCTTATACAGCCTGGGAGATACTATCAATTCAAACTAATTTCCTAAGAATTAATGAGGCAATACTTGGATTATTTAAGTTCATATTACTCATTCTAATAGTCAGATTAATTAATAGAATATTACTTAAACTAATTCATAGTTGGTCCCTGAAAATAAATGATCCTGCTGTAAGCACAATGATTAAATCATTGAGCCCAATGGTTAGAGCAGCAATTTGGTCAATAGGAGTTGTGTTTTACTTAAATAATATGGGTGTTCAGATGGCAGCATTATGGGCTCTTCTTAGTGCTGGTGGAATAGGAGCTGGTCTTGCATTAAAAGAACCTGTGCAAGAATTTTTTGAATATATAACAATTTTATTAGACAAGCCTTTCCAAAATGGACAATTTATTCACATAGATGGTGTATGGGCAAAAGTGGAAAGAGTTGGTGTCAGATCAACCAGGATGAGAAGTATTAACGGGGAGATTATTGTAATGAGTAATAGCAATCTTACAAATGGGGTTATTTCTAACTATGCTGAGATGGAAACCAGAAGATTAGTTCATAAAATAGGTGTTATATATGATACTAAGCATTCTCAAATGAAAATAATACCTGAATTAATTAAGTCAATAATTGAAAGAACAAATAATGCAATCTTTGATAGATGTCATTTTATTGGTTTTGGAGAGAGTAGTCTTGACTTTGAATTGGTTTACTATATACCAACAAATGATTATTTATTAGCAATGAATGCTCAACAACAAATAAATCTTGAAATCATGAGAGAATTTGAAGAGAATGGAATAGAATTTGCCTTCCCCACTCAAACAATAAATATTAACAATTGATATCAGGCTTACTTGCTATTTATCTAAAATAATTTTCTGGTAAGAAATCGATCAATAGTCTTGTTAGATAAATCCCAAAGCTGTTTCGCTTTACATTCATCATTTGCTTCTTCACTAATACTTTCATCCTCTAGAACCATCTTTCCAGGTCTTTCAATCTTATTTGAAATATATCTAAATCTTTTCTCATTATATTTATCTGATGTCGAAATAGACATTAGTATATATCCTGCTTTCTTAGGAGACTCTGTTATTTTAAACAAGTCTCTAGCAAAAAATGAAAATAAAATCTGTCCAATTTCATTATATTTACGACTATATCTAAAGAAGCCTTCCTTTGAACGAGGTATAACTAATCCAGGGGCCCAACATATAACAGGCATATGAATATTTTTTAAAGATAATCTTCTAGACAATTCTTTTCCTAGAAGAATATTACATAATTTGGTATCTTTATAGGCCTTATCTGCACTAAAAAAAGTATTGCCATCAATCATCAAAAAAGTTGGGGAATTTTTTAATCCTTCGAGTTTACCAAGACTTGCCTTCTTACCTATTTTACCTCCCGGTGATTTAGGGTTGTGAACTTCAGAAGATGTAATAACAATTCTAGGAGACTTGGATTTTAACAATAAAGGTAATAGTTTCTGAGCTAAGTAATGATGACTAAGATGATTAACAGCAAAAGTTAATTCTATTTTCTGAACTGATCTCCTGACGGTTTGTGCTCCTGTGTATTGAAGACCTGCATTTAAAACTAAAGTATCTAACGTACATTCTTTTTTTAAAAGTTCTTCAACAAATTTATTAATACTATCTAAATTAGATAGATCCACAATAGGAAAAGAAACTAAAGAATTGATATCTGAAAGATCAAATCTATCGTTTAGAAGTGAATTTATCAATGATTCTACTCTAGATTGATTTCTGCATGTAATTAAAAGTCTATTCTTCAATCTTAAAAGTTGAAGAACAGCCTCGTATCCAATACCTGAAGTCGCACCAGTAATTAATATAGTTTTAGGTTTTACAAAAACGTTCATCTAATTAAATATAAAGCAAGGGATAATAATCTAATATATTAAAAAATTTAATTTATTATAGAAAAAAATATTAGATTGTTAATACTGAAACATTAATTCCTCAATAACTACAATGATCAACAAGATAAATATTATTATTGTAATTATAGTAATAGCTACATCTAGTAAATAAAAGCTTTTAAAGTCTAATTTGATACACCTGATCAGGTTATTGTCATAGGAGAAAAGGCAAGGAGGCATTACGTGAAGATTGAAAGGAATAATTACTTAGGTGTCTTGGTCTCATTTACTAAAAGAGGCTTAAATCGAAATGGCTAATACTGATACTCCTATGGACGTATTAGTAATTGGTACAGGTCCTGGAGGTTTAGCAATTGCTTCCGCTCTTGGGCAAGAGAATCTTAATGTAGCTGTTCTTTCAGCAAACGACCCCTCCGAACCATGGCCTTATACATACGGTATCTGGGGAGAAGAAGTTGATGAATTAGGTTTTGAAAACTTACTTAACCACCGATGGTCAAAGACAGTGAGCTACTTAGGAGAAGGTGCAAAAGAGAACATATCCCCTAAAAATAATGCAACTTTGCATAATCGTGACTACGGACTTTTTGATAAGAAAAAGCTTCAAGAGCACTGGATCAATAAATGTAATCAAGCTTCAGTCCAATGGTATAGAGGTAAGGCAACCAAGCTTGAAGTAAATGAATTCAATAGTATTGTTGAAACTTCTTCTGGTAAAAAGATAATTTCAAAATTAATTATAGATGCATCAGGTTATGATCCAGTATTCTTAAATGTTCCAAATAATGGTGAAGTAGCTGTTCAAACTTGTTATGGAATAGTTGCGGAGTTTAGTCGCCCACCTATCGAAGAAAATCAATTTGTTCTAATGGATTATAGAAGTAATCATTTAAGTGAACGTGAGAAGAAAGAACCCCCAACTTTTTTATATGCAATGGACATGGGTAATGGTAAATATTTTCTAGAAGAAACTTCGTTAGGATTAGCACCCCCTGTTGATATAAAGACACTTAAATCAAGACTATATTCAAGACTTAAAAACAAAAATATAGAAGTTTTAAATATAGATAATGAAGAGAATGGGGTTTACTTACCAATGAACTTACCAATACCAGACTTAAATCAACCAATCCTAGGATTTGGAGGATCTGCTGGTATGGTTCATCCAGCATCAGGTTATTTAGTAGGAGGTCTACTTAGACGAGCTCCATCGTTAGCGAAAGAAATTGCCTTAGCAATAAAGGAAAAATCGAACTCACCATCTGAAATTGCGAAAAGAGGATGGGAAAATTTATGGCCCAAAGAACTAAGAAGAAAGCAAGCTCTTTATCAATTTGGACTGGAAAAATTAATGAGGTTTAAAGAAGTGCAATTAAGAGAATTCTTTATAAGTTTCTTCAGCCTATCTAATGAACAATGGTACAGATTTCTAACAAATACACTTACAACAAATGAACTAGTAAATGCAATGTGGACTATGTTTAAAAAAGCTCCCTTGAAAGTAAAATGGGGATTAATGGAAATGAAAGGAAGAGAAATAAACTTACTATGGAATTTTATAAAGCCAAATGTATAACCAAGATCGAACAGTTTTAATTAGTGGTGCATCTAGAGGTATAGGAAAATGTATTGCAAAGCAGATTTTAAAAGATGGACATAATATTAGCATTGGATTAAGAGATAAAGAGAAATTTAAAAAATCTGCATTTGATTTAAAAATAAAAAGTAATGAGAATATATTAATAAATAAATATGATGCTAAAAGCCATCTTGATGCAAAAAAATGGGTTGAGAATACATATAAATATTTTGGAGAAATCAATACATTAATCCACTGCGCAGGTATATTCAAAAGAACAGGTTTAAATTTTAAAGAAGGCGAAGAAAAAGATATTGATGAATTATGGAAAGTTAATGTTTTAGGACCTTGGATGCTTACAAGGGCTTCATGGAAATACTTGTGCAAAAGTAAAAATTCAAGGATTATAATGCTTGTTTCTATGAGCGGAAAAAGGTCCAAAGGTAAACTTGCTGGTTACAGTGCAACAAAATTTGCTTTAATGGGATTAAGTCAAACCATTAGGAATGAAGGATGGGATGAAGGTATAAGAGTGACAACTATTTCACCAAGCTGGGTTAACACTGATATGGCAAGCTCAATAAATAGCTTGAAGAAAAAAGATATGACTCAACCAGAAGATATAGCTCAAATTGTATCAAAGGTTTTAGAACTACCTAATAGCTGCATACCATTTGATATCCCAATTAACTGTAATCTAGAGAGTTAATTTATAGGTTACATCAAGTCTTAATGTTATTCTTACGAGAAAATAAATTAAGGAAACTATAAATAAAGATACGAAGGTACCTATGCACAAAACTCCTATAAAATGTGCCAACAGATTTACCAATAGAGAAAATTCTTGATATCAACCCAACAACAAAATTCAAAACCCAGAGTATAAGTATTATAGAAATAATAAGTGTAGCTGTTGAGTAGACCCCAGAAAGCTGATCTTTTAGAGGTTCAAATAACTTTAGATAAGGAGTATAATTCATAGCTAAAAAATAATAAATTCAATGTATTCCTATCATCTGTGCAAATAAATAACAAGCAATATAAAATTAATCGTTAGTATTAATAATTTACATTAATATCAGAAAAGATAGCTTTTCCAGATAAAAAAAGATAAAGATAAAAGAAGGATTGCTACAATCAATGCTCTTATTCTATTAAACCATGAATAGAAGAGGTTTAAGTCACTGCAATTATAACCGCCGAAATCTCCAAGAAAAAATAATAGCAACATTGGGAATGAAGAAAAAAATAAACTTAGGCAGATAACAAATGACGGTAAAAAACTTAATTTAAACAAAATAGCAGTTGATGAAAAAAGTATAATCACAGAAGCTGTAAGAGCTATAAAGAACTCTTCTCCCAAAGTTCTAGGAAGATTACCTTTAATTCCGAATTCATTTTTGCATAACAATGCCTCTTTTTCAGTGAATTTAAAATAGCAAGATTCAGGTAATCTATGATTTCTATATCTTCTCAAAAGTCTTGCTTCAAAAGCTAAAGGATAATCTGTTTCTAATATAGCTATTATTTCATCAGGCTTAACCTTTCTCATTTGTTTTTGTATATTCCTAGCTCTTCCAATTAGGTATAATCCATCCTTCTTAACAAAAAAAACATTCCCTGTCATGATAGGTAAATGTAAAGGTTTGCCTTGATAAGGCTTTCAAGATTTTAAAATATATATTAATTATAATTGGCCAAACAAGTAAGTCAATTGAAATAATATGAATTTAAATGAACAGTTAGGATGGATCTGTGTGTTCTTTTCTCTTTCAGAAGGTGTCCATATGCGATAAGAGCAAGATGGGCAATATTGAATTGTGGCTTAAAAGTTATTTTAAGAGAAGTAGACCTCAAGAATAAACCTATAGAACTTAAACAAGCATCTTCTAAGAATACAGTGCCTATTTTAATAAAACCAAACGGTGAAATCATTGATGAAAGTTTAGATATCATCTATTGGGCTATTAATCATAAAAATTCAACAGGTAAATTAAATTTATTAAATAAAAAACAAAAAATATTTATTAAAAACCTAATAATTCAAAATGACAATCATTTCAAGTATCATTTAGATAGATGCAAGTATCCGAATAGATATGATGGGATTAATATTGAAGAACATAAGAAAGAATCTAGGGATATTTTAATAGGATGGAATCAATTAATAAAAGATAACTCAGAAAAAGATAAATATAAATATTGGCTTTTTTCAAATAATGAAACAATTGCAGATTGGAGTATATGGCCTTTTGTTCGTCAATATCGTTCTATCGATCCTATTAGATTTGATAATGATTCAGATTTTTTCTATATAAAGAAATGGTTAGATTATTATTTAAATCATAATCTATTTACTAAATTAATGAAAAAAAATAACTTTTGGAAATCAGACGATTCAAAAGATATATTCTTCCCATAATTTTATCAACTCTCTATTCTTCTTTTATCAATAATTCTAGCTAATTCCAAGAAATAACCAGCTGTGCAAAATTTACCAATATTTCTTTCTCTATTCCCCAAGTCACTTCTTAATTCAGCAGTTTCAGCCATCAATAAGTCTAAATCTTGTTGCGGCATCTCATATAACTCTTTAAGTTCTACTTCCCTCGATAAAAGATGACTCTTAAACCATTTTTCTCTGGACTCTTGAGGTGGAATATCCTTAAAATCTGAAGATCTCATAATAGCAATACCTTAATTACAATCAAAGGCTATTATTATATTAGCTGCAGAACATAACCGCTTAAAGAACATCATCAGCAACTTTAAATTGCATAAATACTGCAAGAAGAATAAATAAAACAGTTAAGACACCACATATTTCAGTCCATCCAACCAATCCAAAGTTGACTATAGACAGTGGAGCAATAACTGTTATCAAGCCACCTGAAAGGAAAGGCTGCAAAAACAACTGTTTAATAGAAAAAATTGGCAATGTATTTGTTTGATCTCTTGGATCAGCAAGTCTTAAAAGCAATATTCCACTTGCCGCAACTCCAGTTGCATTTCCAAATTCAATAATTGATCTCTCAAACCAATGTTTTCTAAATAAAATTTTTGCAAATAGGAACATGCCAAAAAGGTTCCAAAACAATCCACCTAAAGCAAGAATTGAAAGAGCTGCCCAATCTTTAAGCAAAATAGGTAAATCAAGACCAGCCATTGCAGTTACAATAAGAAGATCAGTGGATAAGATTCCAATTTCACGCTGCAAAATCTCAGAAACGAATTCTGTTTTATCAAGTCTTTCTAATAAGAGTCTAATAAGAAGTGATCCTAGTAACGCTAGTGGAAAAACAGGGAAAACAGATAGTACTTCAGAAGGAATACCTCCTATAAAACTTACTAAGACTCTTAAGAAATAAAGCGTTGTGACACCAAAAAGAACTGCTAAACCAACAAAGCCAAGATTTATCATCAATAGCTTGAATTGTTCAATTATCGAAATCTGATTATCTATAAAGACTTCTTGCTCAGTCTTACTTTCATCAGGAGTTATCCATCCAAAAATCCTACCAATAATAACTAAAAGACTACCTAACAAAGTCGAAGCCAAAAGTCCTACTGTTGCCATAGCCAAGCCAAGGTCTAATCCCTCAGAGAAACCTATATGGTCAAAACTCTTTCCCATTACAGAGGCTGCTCCATGGCCACCTTCAAAGCCAACTTCTATAAGGCACCCCATCAAAGGATCAACATTAAAGAAAGGGATAAGAACAAGTAATACAGCTAAGCCTCCTACTAAATACTGACCAAAACCCAAGAGAAGTCCCAATAAGCTTTGAGAAGCAACTAAACCCCATAAACCATTACCTCTTGGAATTGGCCTCCCAATCATCAAAGTTGCAAAAACTATAGTCAGCAAAGGAGTAGGAAATCCTAGCCAAATATCAGTAATTGTTTCTGGCAAAATATGAATTGATCCATGAGGTCCTATCAAAAGAGCAAATGTCCCAAAAAGGATAGAGATAGGAATACCTAATCTCTCAAGCCGTAATGCAGAATCAAATCTTCTCCCAACTACTAAGAGTATCGCTAAAACTCCAAGAAATCCAAAAGCAATAAATAACTTAGAAGGTGAATCAAAAAAGATTATATTTTCAAAAGTATTCTGTAGGGTTTTCATATTGCTAATTCACAAATTTTCAACTTAGAAATAAGGAAGATTTTCTAAATTTTTTCTAATAATACTAAATATAAAAAAGGCTCACCTAAAAAGGTGAGCCTTTTTTATATTTAATCTATTTCTCTATACAAAAGTTAGTTTAGAGAAAATAGAACAACTATCAATCATTCAAGGAGACTGTTGCACTATCAATGTTAGTAATAGCGTTACCTACTCTCTTGAAGTCAAAGCCCATTGCACGCAATGCATGCCAAAGATGACCTTGGATATAAAAGAAGCCAAGGTAATAATGGACATTAGTTAACCAAGCCCTTGAAGTATGTACTCCAAGATCTAAGTCAGCTGTATCTACCCAATAAGGAGCAATTCCAAATTTAAGGTCCAAAGTCTCTCCAAAAAAGTCAACTGGATAAACGGTTGTATTTGTCGCACACCAGAAAGCTGCAACAATTGCCATCCAACCAATTCCAGCAAGAGACCAGGAAAGTACAGCTTCTGCAGATAACAATCCAGATCCTTTGAATTTGGTGTATTCGCCAACTTGCTTAGTAGCAATATGGAATGCGCCACCTGTAATCATAAAGAAAGCCAAGAATGCATGGCCTCCCATTACATCTTCCAAGCTATTAATTGAAAGAAAATCAAATTGGTGATTCCAAATAGAAGAAAGGTTTAGGTTGTACTCAACCTGACGGATGGAGCCTGCTGCTGCATCCCATATACCATGTATTCTTGCCCATTCAACAAACTGAATATTGGCAACACCTAGGAATATAAGGTGATGACCCAAAATAAAAGTTTGGTTATCAGGGTTGTCCCATTCGAGCTTGAATTTTCTTGCTTGAGGTAACTCTGAGTCCTGCATATCTCCAGGGAAAAAGAGTGAGTGTAAAAGACCACCCGCTCCATAAACCATGGAAAGGATCAAGTGAACAATTGCTATTGATGTAACTGCTGTTCCTCCGACAAATGCTCCAGTTTCATCAAAGCCAATACCAAGAGTAGCCAAATGAGGTAGAGCAATTAGCGGCTGATGTCCCATAGGGACAGAAGGATCAAAACGAGCTAATTCAAAAAGTGTGAAGGCACCAGCCCAGAAAGCAATCAAACCGGTATGAGCGGCGTGAGCTGCTATAAATTTTCCTGAACGATTGGTGACCCCTGAATTACCAGCCCACCACCCGTAGGTGACGTCTGTATTTCCATAGGTCTGCATTAGATTGCACGAAGGTGGGAAAGCGCTGAAACCCTATCTAAAAACGAGAATAGAATGGGGGTAAAACCAATACCTTTTACATAGTGTAAGTCTTTCAAGCTATCAAAATAGTTATAAAATCCTCTAACCACAAGGAAATTGGCTGCGTTTCGGGCATTTAACTATATAAAAAAAACAACCCCATTAGCAAAGGAATTGGTAAAGCTTCTATAAAAAACGAGGCTTAAAAGATCCAAATGCTTTAATGTATTTATCAAGTCATGCACGAGTAAAGAAGAATGTTTCTTAAATTATGGGAAGTCATTCTCCCTTTAGTTAAAGATATGAGGCTTAGGTTTGCTCTTGCTATGCTTGGAAATCTGGTAATCCTATGGATTTTAATAGGCTTCTTTAAAAAATTTATACCAGATCTACCAGAGAGCTTTCCTGGATAATAAATTATCCATAATTTATTAATTAAAGACTTGTATTTTTAATTGCTATTAGCAAATATATTTTAAAACATTTTCAGGAAAAAGTTTTTCTCGAATAAATAAAATAAGTAAAAGATTTTTTAACTCTTATTCATTCTAAAAGGTTTTTATAAGAAAATTTTATATGGAAGGTACTATATCTTAAAGATTATAATGATTTACAAGCTATACAAATGGCTCATATATCATGCAGCCATTTCAGACAAAGGTGCATCTCTATTTCGCCAATATTCTATTATTTCTTTGCACCAACTTAAATGATATATAACATCTGGCTTCCATGGCATAGAAGTCTGGCCAGGTGCGCTTCTCCAGTGAGTCCCTGGTTTCAAATAACCTATTTCTCTCCAATGCTGCAAGGTTTTTGAACTAACTCCAAGTTTTCTAGAAGCCTCTTCCTCTAATAACCACTGATTAGAAGACATTAAAAAAAAAGCATGTTCAACAAATCTTTCTTAGCGCAATTTTCAGAATCAAGTAAGGGGCAACCTGTAAAAATAGGTAGAAATACATGTATGTCAAATCAAGAGTCTATTTCAGCAAGGGAACCAAGGCCTGTTTATATCTACTTTTGAGTCCAAAGAAAAACCAGAGTCATCGGAAGGATGCAGACAAGCATTTCCAAGGAATCCATCTACAGCCTTTAAGGATTCTATATTGCGGACATTTTTTATGTTTTCGTTTTCAAATTCAATCCATCCTGGGATCCAGTTTTTACTATTATTTAGTTCTTCAAAATCAATAGAGAAAGAGATATTACCATCCAATACAGAAACCATATTGACCCAAAATCTTTCCTTATATTTACCATAATTAATTGCCACAAAATATCTAGAATCCTTGATAAGATTGACACTAGTCCAGGCTTTAATAGGTGGCCAATTTAGCATTTAATCTATAACTAATTATTCTTAGATTTCTTATAATTTATATATTCTTTTCTTGTTAGATTAATTAGTCGTTTTTTCCTTTCTAAGGTTGCTAATATCTCTTCCTGATCATAAATTTTTCGACTGCTTTTAGTCATTTTCATCCAACTATATATTGATAATTTAGATTTTCTTTTTTTCTTTACATTAAAAATATAAAGAATAGATAGCATAATAATTATAACAAAAACAATTAGAAGAGAAGGTTTCATAATAAATCAAGTATTTAAGGCTTAATGATCAAATGGTTTAACAAACTGAATAATATTCTGCATATCTGACATATTAAAGACAAGTTCATCTTTCTTATTTGATAACTTGTCAAGAGATTTTATTTTAATCTCACCATTAATTATCTCCTCATCTCCTATTACAATTGCCCAAGAAGCCTTTGATTTGTTTGCTCTTTTGAATTGTTTCCCAAATGAAGACCCTGAGTTATCTAATTCAACTTTTATATTTGCAGCTCTTAAATTCCTTGCAAGAAAAAGTGCTTCCAACTCAGCTTCCTTGCCTTTGTTTACTAGATAAACATTAGGTATATTTGAATCAAAAGTTTTTTCAGATAAAAGAATTATCAACCTTTCCATACCAATAGCAAAGCCTATTGAAGGAGTAGGAGGTCCCCCAAGTTGTTCAACAAGGTCATCATATCTACCACCGCCACATACAGTCGCTTGAGCGCCTAATTGATCACTAGTAATTTCAAATGCCGTTTGACAATAATAATCTAAACCTCTTACAAGTTTCTGATTAATAACAAAAGGAATTTCCAATCTCTTCAGAATTTGTTGTAATTGGCAAAACCTTTCTTTGCTTTCTTTGCTTAAGGAATCTCCTATCGTAGGTGCCTTATCAAGTAGCTTTTGGACATCATTATTTTTGCTATCTAAAATTCTTAGAGGATTCTTTATTAATTGTTTCTTGGAATTTTCATCTAATAATTCTGTAAATTCCTCAAGAAAAGAGACTAACTTAATACGATAGTGAATTCTATCTTCTAATGTCCCCAAACTATTCAATTGAAGTGTTAAACCATTAAGTCCAATATCTTTTAAAAAATCCCATGCAACACTTATAAGTTCTGCATCACTTCTTGCAGAAGATAATCCAAAAAATTCAACACCTAACTGATGGAACTGTCTTTGCCTTCCAGCTTGCGGTCTTTCATATCTAAACATTGGTCCTCCATACCAAAGACGCTGTGGTCCCTGACTTAAAAGTCCATTTTGAATTACTGATCTAACAACTGAAGCAGTGCCTTCTGGTCTCAGGGTACAAGACCTATCTCCTCGATCAACAAAACAATACATTTCCTTTCCCACAACATCAGTACCTTCCCCAATCCCTCTTTTGAAAAGTTCGGTTCCTTCTAAAAGCGGAGTCCTAATCTCATCAATTCCTGCGAGAGAAAAATGATTTCTTGCCAAAGTCTCAATTCTTTGCCATCGCTCCGTTTCAGATGGCAAAATATCAACCATTCCTCGCAGTGTTTGAAAATCAGTCAATATAAAGACTCCATGATCATAGTTAAAACAAATAACTAAAATTATAATTGTTTATCCTTTACCACGAGTTTTAGAAAAAAACAATTGCTTAGAGAAAATGCCATAAATAGTCCGAATCGAAAAAGGCCATAAAACAAAGAATATAGTCATGAGAAATAAATTTAAAAAAAAATGATGACGAATCTTCTGATTGTGTTCAATAAAATCTTGTCCTCAATGAAAATTTAACAAGCCAAAGATTTATCCGCCTTCTATAAGCTGGCGGTATTTCTTTCATTAACTGAGATAATTCCAACGCACCAAGCCTCTTTAATTCCTTTTGATCAACCTTCCAAAGTATCTCAGCCTCTCTAATTAATCTCGCCCAACTTCTTACTTGCTGCCAATTTTGCAAACTTCTTCTTATTTTTTGTCTATTAACTTGCATATGATTTTTCTACTCAAATAGAACATAATTTAATTTTAGGTTGGCACAAAAATTATGGTTTTCAAAAAATCACCATAGTCACTTCAAAGATCTAAAGGAATTGTTTTAAACAAGGAAGTTTCTTATTTCCTAATTATAGTTCAACCCCAGAAACTTCAAAAGGAAGCTCTCTAATTTCTCTATCACTTAATCTACGGGTCCAAGCTCCAGGGATTGGATCATTCCAACGAAATCCAGCATTTTTTGCTAAATGTCTTTGGTCATATGAAACAAGTGCCCTCATTATCCTTCTAGGTTCTAATCCTTGTTTTAAAAGAGTCTCTAAGTTCGAACAACGACGAAGGACCTCAACAAGATAAATGCAATCAGTCAAAGCTCGATGGGCTGACCAAACAGGTACTTCATAAGCTAAGGCAAGATCCCTTACTGAAGGCCTGCCTTTAAGATTTAGCTCACATGGCCAAGAAATGTCTTCCATGGAACAAATCCATGGCTTGGAAATATCTGGGAGGGGAGGAATCCCAAACCATTTACTATCAAAAGCTGCATTATGAGCCAAAATTGCATCTGACTTTTCAAGTAATGCCTCAAAATATTTTAAGCCTTCTTCCCAAGGTTGAGAAATTCTTGAAATTTCAGATGGAATCTTATTAATTAATTCTGCAGCATTACTTTCTGCTGGAATTAAAAAAGAATTCTGCGCGAGTATAGATCGACTTTTGACATGAAACAAAATTGATCCAAGTTCAATACATTGAGAATCCGATGGTTCAAGTCCAGTTGTTTCAGTATCAAGAATCAAAAGCATCTCAGGGAAGAAGGACTTATCGTCAAATCCTTGACCACCAAAAAACTCTAGTTCCTTCTGCATCTTTATCTAAATCAACACTAAATTATAGCTAAATTTCAAAATTAATAACCAAAAAAAATAATACTCATTTATATCATCATATTGATTTTATTAACAAATTATAGAAAAATATCAATTATTTTCTTTATCAAGAAGGCGTCGAAATGGCAAAATGGTTGAGATTAGATCAAACTTGGTGTAGCTGGCCATCTAAACCTACAGCTTTAATTGAAATGATCGGTGGAAGCTATTTAGCTGCATCACCTAACATTAGCTATAAAAGACTTCTAAATGCTCTTAGGAAAAAAAATATTGCAATACATGCATGGAGTTATATACCTAGTCTTGACCATCAAGCTCAAGCAAATGAGGCATGGAAAGGCTTAAGAAAGTGCAGACTAAAACTTCAGGAAAGGATGGGAAGTAGTGACTTTAACCCAATAAGATTAGGACATAGCTTAGGTTGTAAATTACACTTAATTGCTCCAGATTGTGGTAGAAAATGCAAATCATTTATTGGATTAAGTTTTAATAACTATAACGCAGATAAGTCAATACCTATCCTTGGTAAACTAAAAAAGAAATTTAATATTGAAACTGAATTTAGCCCTAGCCCAATAGAAACAATGAGAATTATTGGCAATCAATATATACAGCCCAAAAATCTCTTGATAAAATTTTCGAATGATAAAATTGATCAAACTCACTTACTACTAGAGCATCTACAATCAAGAAGTAAAGACGAAACAAAGGTAATTGAACTAAAGGGGAACCATCTAACTCCTGCTACTCCAAATATAAGAGAAGTATTATTAGACGAAATGTCAAATTATGATGATAGAAATAATAATTTTAAACTCTTAATAGATACAATATATTCATTCGCTTCAGAGTAAAGAGATGAATAGAAAGAAATCCATCTGGACTGATAGTACAGAAAAGCTTGTTTCTTCTCTTCATTCAGAATTAGCATTAAATAATAATAATTGGCATGAACTTAAAACAAATAACTCAAGAAGAGCTGCGGAACTTTTAATTAGTGCTCTATCTCAAATCATCAAGAATGGTTCAAAAGATGATATTGAAGCTCTTATAGAACAATCATTGCTTTGGATAAAAGGTGAAATAAAAGACCCAGGTTGTCCTTCTCATTAAACTTATATTTTCTCGCGTCTGGAAGCAACTTGAACACGATTACCTTTCTTACTCCAACGAACATCATCAAAACACTTGTGAATTAAGAATAGACCTCTTCCTCTTTCAGCTTCAACTTCAGCAGGCAAACAGAATCTTCTTTGAGCTTCCTTTAGTCCATTACCTTTATCTTGAATCTGCCAAACGAACCAATTAGGTGTGATAATTCTCCTTACTCTTACATGCTTAGAAGGGTTACTTAAATTCCCATGAACTACTGCATTTACTAGTGCTTCATGCAATCCCAGCTGAATGAGTTCTCTCTTTTCCATATTCTCAACTGGTTCTAGCAAGAGCATCACATAAAATTTTAATTGAAGAGTTGAAGGAACAGTAAATTGACTCCAGTGAGATAAATGCAACAGAATAAAAAAGCTAACGGTTTTTAGGGAAGAAATTTTTCAAGCAAAAAAACTTTTAAATAAATATCAGATTTAATCTAAGTTTGATTTCAAACGTGATTGCAAGAAAGGATGCTTCAAATAAGCATCCATTAATCGAACACCTCTCAATTGATTAACTAAAGGCATATGCCCTTCAGGTGCCTTAATTGTCCATGTAAATGCTTTTGGATATCTTGTCCAGACACCTTCATTTTTCCATCCAATCCTTGGCCAAAGCTTTTCATAAGAACCACCTAAAGAATTCAAGATACGAGCTTGAGCAGAAAAACCAAATCTACCTAAAGAATATGCTGTCCACAAGCGATCTATGCTTATCAGATCAAGACTATTAATTGCTTCAACCTCACTGAAATATACATATCCACGATCCAAAGCACTTGGGCCAACCAACTCTCTTAAAGTTGAACTTGTAATTCGGTCTGCTTCTTCAAAACGCTCTTCTAAGAGACTTTGCTGTAAAGGGGCATAATCTATTCCTAAAGAAGATCGAGTAAGAAAAAAAGGTACTTTTTCGTTTTTTAAAAATTCACCAAGGAAGTCTTTTTCGTGTCTATTGAGGACTTGAAGAATCCAACCATTAGACCAATTATCTGATTCTCTATCAAAATCATCAAATAATTCATGGCCAAGCCTAGTCAATTCCTTAGATCTTGACTCAATCTCATTAACGAGACGACGTCGCTGTCTTGTAGACCCACTTGAAAACTTTTCAAGCAGCTCTTCAATAGGAACGATGGTTGATTCAGATGTGTCAGATGGCATAACTAACAACCAACTTCATTTTCAACTTAATTACACTATGTCAGAAATCGGCATACCATCTTCATATTCTCTAAATACTTTCAGAAATCTAGAAGGACCGTTAATAGATGTTCGCAGTCCAAAAGAATACATGCAAGGGCATTGGCCTGGTGCCAAGAACATTCCTTTATTTAATAATGAAGAAAGAGAATTAATTGGTATCACCTATAAAAACGAAGGTAGAGAAAAAGCAATTTTGTTAGGTCTAAAAATTACTTCTCCTAAACTAAAGAGCTTAATAAAAGAATTAGAACTAGAAAACTCAAAATCAGTAAAACCTTATCTAAAAATCTACTGTTGGAGAGGTGGAATGCGTTCCACAAGCTTAGGATGGTTAGCGAAAGTAATAGGACTGAAACCTGTTGTATTAAATGGGGGTTATAAATCCTATCGAAAATGGGCATTAACACAATTTGAGAAAGAATGGTCATTGCGACTAATAGGTGGCAAGACAGGAACTGGAAAAACTTCTCTACTCAAAGAACTTTCTAAAATGGGGAAATCAATTATTGATTTAGAAGGTATTGCTAAGCATAAAGGGAGCAGCTTTGGAGGTCTTGGATTGCCACCTCAACCTACCTGCGAACAATTTGAAAATATATTGGCAGAAGATCTTCATA
Organism: uncultured Prochlorococcus sp.; assembly: GCA_902590775.1. GTDB lineage: Bacteria > Cyanobacteriota > Cyanobacteriia > PCC-6307 > Cyanobiaceae > Prochlorococcus_E. The sequence continues at coordinate 12,606 of CACIYC010000001.1, read as the reverse complement.
AGACTGAAAAAATCAATCCAAAAGGAATTTGGCTAGAAGCGGAAAGTGCAAATCTTGGAAAATGTAGAATTCCAAATAAATTATTTGCTCAAATGAAAGACGCACCTTTACTAGAAATCAAAAGAAGTAAAGATGAAAGAGTGAAAATTCTAGTCAATGAATACAGTCAAAATAAAAAGATAGATCTTAAAGAAGCAACACTAAGAATCAGCAAACGTTTAGGACCACAAAGAACAAAAAAAGCATTGCAGTCGATCCAACATGGTTTATGGGAAGAAGCTTGTTTAGAAATACTTGAATATTATGATAAGTGCTATCAATTTGAACTTGAAAAAATTTCCAAAAAACAGACAGTTAACCTATCAGGACTAAATCCTAAGAACTCTGCAGAGCTTTTAATAGAAAAAGGACATGTTTATTAAAAAGTTTTTTCTAGCGTTTTCATTAGTCTTTTCAGTACTATCTATTGTGAGTCGCTAAAGACCATGGCTGAAACAAAGAAAATTGCGGCGATTAGTTTTTTAGATGGGATAGAGGAACCTTCTATTCCAGAGATACGTTTAACAAGAAGTCGAGATGGGAGAACAGGCCAAGCTTTTTTTACTTTCGAAGATCCTCAAGCATTATCTGCTGTCAAAGATGGTTCGATAAAAGGCATGAAAATGATTGACGAAGAAGGTGTTCTTTCAACAAGAGAAGTCAAGGCTCGTTTCTTAAATGGAACGCCAAGTGCTATAGAAGCTACTTATGTTTGGAAAAGTCAAACTGATTTCGAACGCTTTATGCGCTTTGCAAAGCGCTATGCATCCAGCCATGGAATGGGCTATTCAGAAAAATAAATACGTTGAAACTTTCTAATTCTTTTGCATTGGCATTTCTAGTAATTGCTATTCTTTTAATTTGGAGTCTGAAAGAAATAATCATATTAATTTTTGCAGGTTTAATACTTGCAATGGCCTTATGCACTCTTACAGGGAAAATAAATAATTTTCTACACATACCTAGACAATTTTGTTTAACAATAGCTCTTGCAAGTGTTTTCTTATTATTATCTATTTTTATGATAATAGTAATTCCGCAATTCACTAAGGAACTTCAACAGTTAATAATTCAGCTTCCTTCATCAGCCAATGCACTTTGGGAAATAATATCAGTAGGGATAGAAAAGATTATTAGTTTATTTTTTGGAGAAGATTCTAACTTAATAAATAATGGCCTTGTCTTTAAAGAATTCAACCCTCTGCCTGACGGAGTTATTTTAGCAAATGGAATTTCAGATAGTATAAAGAGACTTCTTAATATTGCAGGAAATCTGGGAATAGGAATAATACAAATAATTTTTGTGCTTTCAATTAGTCTAATGGTATCAGTTCAGCCTGAAGCTTATAGAGAAGCATTTATTAAATTAATACCCTCATTTTACAGAAGAAGATCAAGGCTAATACTTTTAGAGTGCGGCGAGGCACTAAGTAATTGGATGACTGGTGTAATAATTAGCTCTACTTTTGTAGCATTATTAGCTGGCCTAACACTTTATTTTATAGGAATAAAGCTTGTAATAGCAAATGCTTTAATTGCTGGCGTATTGAATATTATTCCAAATATTGGGCCCACATTAAGTATCATCTTCCCTATATCAGTTGCTTTATTAGATGCCCCTTGGAAAACGATTGTAATTCTCCTATCTTATATAACAATCCAAAATATAGAAAGCTATATAATAACACCTTCAGTAATGCACCACCAAGTTAAATTATTGCCAGGAATTACTCTAACTGCACAATTTATTTTTACAATAATTTTTGGTCCAATTGGATTACTAGTCTCACTTCCTTTAGCTGTAGTAATACAAGTCATAGTAAAAGAAGCTGTTGTGCATGATTTCCTAGATAAACAAATAAAAAATATTACTTAAATATTCTTATTCTGAAACCAGGTGCTAATAGTAAAACAGCAATTGCAAGTGGGTGCTTATAAACTGTAAAGAAGAGTGATATAAATGTAAAATGCTCAAATAGTAATCTCATCTCATAACGAAGATCCCATAAAGCCAAAATAATAAGAAATATTTGAATCCAGAATCTATTTAAAAATATAAATATTTCTTTAATATTATTTTTCTTTAAAAAGAACATTTCTTCTTAACTTCAAGATCTAATGTCTCCCCTAACAGAAAGGAAAGAAGGAACTAATGCAATACTTGACCAACTCCCTACAACAACACCTATTGCCAAAGCTATAGAGAACCAATAAAGAGATGTTCCACCAAAGAAAATCAATGCAAGTAATGGCAACAATGTTGTACCACTTGTATAAAGAGTTCTTGTAAGAGTTGCAGAAACTGCAAGATCGATCTTTTGCTTGTAAGGTAATGAACTATCTTGATTATCAATCTCTCGAATTCTGTCATAGACTACAACAGTGTCATTGACTGAATATCCTGCAATAGTTAACAATGCAACTGCAAATAGGCTGTTAACTTCAATATCCCAAAAAATGCCAAGCCAGGAAAATACTCCAGCGACTATAAAGACATCATGAAAAAGAGCTAAAAGGGCAAAGAATGAAAACCTTCTATCAAACCTTATTGATATATATATAGCAACACATGAAAAAGCTACTAAAAGCGATATCAATGTTGTTTTTAGTAATTTAGCTCCTAATGTTGGTCCTATTGTTTCTATAGATTGGCCTCCTTCCTCAAACGGACCTGCAATATTCACCATCGAATCAACAACCTTTTTACTCTCAGACGCTGATAATGATGGCATCCTAATAAGAAGTGATTTATATCCATCTAAAAATTGAACTCTTGCAGAAATATTTTTTTGTTTAGCCTCTTTTTCGGAAAAATTAATTTTATTTAGAGCTTCATCAACTTTTATAGAGCTTATATTTGTACATTGATTATCACAATTTCGTTCAAGTTTTATTTGAGTTCCACCAGTAAAATCAAGCCCAGGACGTAATGGAAAGCCTATTGATGGGTTTAACCAAGAAAAAATAAAACCAATAAGACTAAGAAGAATTCCCAGACTTGAAACTAACCAAACCTGATTACGGTGACGGGACAAACTTATAGTTGTTTTCCCATTAGAGATCTTAGAAGCAAATGTCACGAGCTTGTTTTATGTTGATTGTTTGGGAAGTTGATTTAAAGATAGAAAGTTCGAAGGTCGTCTTAAAGATTTATAGCTCATAAGGAATCTCAACAGGACTCTAGTACAACTTAAAGCTGTAAATAAACTAATTACAACACCAAGTCCAAGTGTTGCGGCAAAACCCTTTACAAAACCTGTACCCAAATAAAATAGTGAGATGCAACTAATCAAAGTGGTTATATGTCCATCAATAATTGAAGAGAAAGCCTGAGAAAAACCCTTTTCTATAGATCTAATTAAAGTATTTCCTCTTCTAAGTTCATCCTTAACTCTTTCAAATATAAGAACATTTGCATCAACTGCCATACCAATACTTAATATAAAGCCAGCAATTCCTGGAAGTGTAAGAGTAACAGGAACAAGTGCATAAATAGCAAAGTTAAACATCGAATAAAAAGAGAGCGCAAGAATGGCAACAAAACCAGCGATTCTATAAAAAGTAATCATAAAAACTGCAACTAGTGCCAATCCTGAAAGAGCCGCTATCAAGCTTCTTTTTATATTCTCTGCACCTAATGTTGGTCCTATTGTTCTAATTTGAATAATCTCTACAGGCAAAGGTAACGATCCCCCTCTTAGCTGAACCTCTAATTCCCTTGCCGAATCAGCAGTAAAGTTGCCACTAATTGTTGCGGCTCCGCCTGTTATTCCTGCTAATTTGAACTGTTCCCCAACACTTGCTTCACTAATAGGCTCTCCATCTAAAATAATTCCAAGTAATCTATCTGAACCAGCTATAGATTTTGTTAATTTTGAAAACTTATCTCCTCCCTCTTTATTAAAAGTAAGAGTAACTTCCCAAGAAGATAAATTTTGTTCTTGACGCCTCCCTGCACTAATTAGGTCACTACCAGTCAAATAAGAAGTGTCAAAAAGTCTCAAAATCTCATTATTAATTTTCTGTCTAATTTGTTCCAATTCCTCTTCTTTATTTAATGAAGTCTCCTTTATATTTAAAGCAGTCTTTAAATCCTGAATATTTTTCTCTCTAGATTCAACCTCACTAAAACCTTCATTTCTTTTTCCAGATACTTCATCAATCAAAATAATATTTTTAAACTGGTTTCTAAGTCGTTGATATTTTTGCATTTCTACTTTTGTTCCAGCCTTTTGTGCTCGAAACTCAAGCAATGCTGTTTTTCCTAGGACTCTTGCCGCCTTAGATGGTTCTTGTTCTCCAGGCAACTCCAAAATAAGTTGATTAGTCCCAATAGTTCTCAGAGAAGATTCTGCTACACCTAACCCATTCACTCTCCTATCTAAAACTGATAGCACTGCCTCAAGTTGCTCTGACTTGACATTATCGGTAGATGTGACTGGTTGAACTTCAAGAGTTAATTGGCTACCGCCTCTAAGATCCAAGCCTAATTGAAAAGGTAAATTAATACAAAGTAAAAAAGAAGTAATTACTAATGCAAGTAAAAGGGCAATCCACCCTTGTTGACGTGCCATTAATTAAACCTCTGAATTAATCATCTTTTCTGCTGTTTCAATAATCTGATGCGGTTGAATAATTGTTAGGTTCTCCAGTTTTCCATTATATGGAGTAGGTATATCCTGACTAGAAAGCCTTATAGGACGGCAATCAAGATAATCAAAACAAGTTTCACTAATCAATGCAATCAACTCAGCGCCTATACCGCCTGTTTTCATACATTCTTCCACTATAATCACTCGATGGGTTTTTTGTATTGAACGAGAAATTGTTTCCATATCAAATGGTTTAAGACTAATAAGGTCAATCAATTCAACATCAATATTCTTTTTCTCCAATTGCTCAATAGCCTTCATACAATGATGACGCATGCGTGAATAAGTAAGTATTGTTATATCTTTGCCCTCTCTAACTAAATCAGCTTGGTCAAGAGCACAAATATAATCGCCCTCAGGTAATTCTTCAGTCAGGTTATAAAGTAGTACATGCTCAAAAAATAAAACTGGATTATTATCTCTTATCGCAGCTTTCATTAAACCCTTTGCATTAGTAGGAGTACTACAAGCAACTATTTTAATACCAGGCACAGCATGAAAGTAAGCTTCTAATCTTTGGCTATGTTCAGCTCCTAACTGCCTTCCCACTCCACCTGGGCCACGAACAACTGTAGGAATAATAAAATTACCGCCACTGGTATAGCGCAACATTCCCATATTGTTAGAGATCTGATTAAAAGCCAAAAGTAAAAAACCCATATTCATTCCTTCAACTATTGGCCTAAGGCCGGTCATAGCTGCTCCAACAGCCATGCCAGTAAAACTATTCTCAGCAATAGGAGTATCTAAAACACGTAATTCCCCATATTTCTCATACAAATCCTTAGTGACCTTATAAGAGCCTCCATATTGCCCAACATCCTCACCCATCACACAAACATGAGGATCATTTGCCATTTCTTCATCTATGGCTTCGCGAAGAGCGTTAAAAAGAAGAGTCCCTGCCACAGTTTTTCTGGGGTTTCGGCTAAGCCGGCTTAACTTAGCCAAGCTATAACAAAGTGTGCCGTATTTATCCGCCTGCTGCAAAAGTAGAAAGAATCAAAACTGAAAGCAACATTCCCGGACATAGCAAAATAACCAGCAAACCAAGGTCATGAAGAGTCATGGAATCACCCCTTAACTAAGAAAAAGACCAAATAGGTAATAAAAGACTAATCCTCTTCAAAGGTATTGACATTAAACAAACTTCGAATAAATACAATTGTCAATCCTAGACCTATAAAGGCAAATGTAAAGGTAGCTAAAAAACAGATTCCAATGGCTAATGTTTTCATTGCCGAAGCAATGCTTTGAGCAATTGGAGAAGTGTAATTCGAAGAATGCATTGTGAAATATAAAACTACTTTTCTGCTCAAAAGAAAACAGAGCCACGAAAAAAAAAGGCTTGACAGGGCTCCTGACAAAAAACTAAGTGGGCCTTTCTTCACTGGGGCATCAGTATTTTGATCAGTTTTGTTTGAATTCTCTTCTTTTTTTGATTGAGAAATCTTTTTTTTAGCTTCCATTATTTAGAAAAAGGAGACACCTCTAGATCTAAAACCACAACACCAACACTCCAACCCTAACAATTCAAGCTTTGCCTGATTTTCTGCTATTGATTGTTTGGCTGTTCCAATATCAGCGAAAAGGCCAAAGCAACTTGGTCCAGAACCACTCATAGAGAAGGAAAGAACACCTTCAAGAGTAGAAAGAAACTCCAATGCATTTCTTACAGCAGGTGTAATCGGCTCTATTACTTCCTGCAAATCATTTCTTAAAGGAGGTGGATTTGATGTACTTAATGGATTAAGCCAACTTGCATTCTTAACTAATCGACGTCTTTTTTCGAAATCCTCCTCAGCCTTCAAATAACGGTCCTTATTTTTCTCTTTATAAATCGAATATGCCACTGGGGTTGAAACTTCTGCTAATGGATCTTTTACAAGTACAACAGCCATATCACTTTTGCACTTGTATGGCTCTAAAGACTCTCCTCGGCCAAAGCAAAATTGTGTCCCACCAGCAAAGCAGAATGGGACGTCCGAGCCAAGTTCTGAACCAAGCTCTTCCAATTGCTTGTTTGAGTAACCTATTCCCCATAAAGCATTAAGTCCAAACAATGTGGCGGCTGCATCACTAGATCCACCAGCCAAGCCTGCTCCTATAGGGATATTCTTTTTCAAATGAATTAATAATCCTGAGTTTTCAACCATTGAAGTCTCAAGCAAAAGTTTTGCTGCTCTAACGATTAAGTTCTCATCATCGGTACTTAATTCCTTATTATCAGTAATAAGCTGGATTTTTCCATTATTGGTTTTTGTTAGATCTATTTCATCAAATAAATCAATGCTTTGCATAAGCATTGCTAGTTCATGAAAGCCATCTTTACGAAGACCAAGGACTTCTAAATGCAAATTAATTTTTGCAGGTGCGCTAACTCTTAAAGATTCACCTGTTTTAGTAAAAGTCATTTTATTACTCATTGATTTTTAAATATTCCAATTTTTCAATCCCCTTTGCTAATTCTACCCAAATCATTGGAGACACCTCTTGAGGTCTTTGATCAAGACTAATACCTTGCTGATTAAATAAAGCTTCTAATTTATCTAAAGGGCAAAACCCTACCAACGTATTACGTAACTTCTTTCTCCTAGATAAAAATGCTTTTCGAACTAAAGCTTCAACTCTCCTTTCAATTTTAAAGTCCAAACGTTCCTTAGAAGAGATTGGATCTAAAACTATTACCTCAGAATTCACCTTTGGAGGAGGACTAAATGACCCAGGTAGCACTTCACACACGCTACGACATTTCGCCAGCAATTGCAGTCTTACACTCAATGCACTAAAACTACTCTGACCAGGTTCAGACAAAATTCTTCTTGCAACTTCTTTTTGCAAAAGAAGTACTAAACGCTTGTATTCATTCTCTGCAGGCACTCCCAGTCGCCCAATCAATTTCTCAAGAAGTGGTCCAGTTATATTGTAAGGGATATTTGCTACAACCTTATTTGCTGGAAATCCATCAGGAAGCATTAATGAAAGTGAAAGTGCGTCACCTTCTTCTAAAGAAAATCTAGTTTGATCAGAAAATCGTTTTCGCAATCCAGGTATTAAATCAAAATCTAATTCAATTCCATGAACTAGTGCCGCTCTTGACTGAAGCAGCTTTGCAGTAAGGACACCTCGTCCAGGACCAATTTCCAGGATACGATCACTACTTTCAAGGTCGGCTGCAGATAAAATCTTTTCCAATACAGAGTCATCTCTAAGCCAATGCTGACCAAAACGCTTGCGTGGAATATGCCCTGAAAACGACAATTACATATTCTCCTTTTCTAAATCTCTAAGAACTCAACACATCTATCAAATCGCAAAAGTGCAACTCATACAATAAAAATCTCTATAGAATATACCTAATTTATATTTAATCCAACCTCAAGGATATCTTTATAAAAAAATGAGCTTAGATTCACACAGTCTTGAACGCCTACGCGAATTAGGTCGTAAACTACCTCAATCACTACCTAAAGATAATTCTAAGAGCAAGCCCCAGCAAACTAAATCCAAGGAATCCCACCTTCATCCAATTGAAACTGAACAAAACCCTCAAAAACTTTTTAAAGAATTGATGAATGCAAGCCCAGATGGGAATATACCTTCTCACTTAATTGACCGATTAAAAGAAATTGAGCTCCTTGAAGTAGAAGAAAACGTTCATAAAAATAATAATATTAAATCCCACTCAAAGGCCATTTCTCCCTATGAAAATAATATGAAACCTAAGAAACAAAAAGAAAATCTTTATATCTCATTCAAGCAATTGCTTCTAGAAGAAGAGGAAGAGTCGACCTCATAAGAAAGTATCATCAAGTGTTTAACCCATCCAAATGCCGTATAATTGCTATAGGAAAAGTCCGTAAGGCATGGATACAAACGGGCCTAAGAGTATACAAAAAGCGACTTCCAGATCTTTCTATTACAGAAATACGTGATAGCAATATCCAAAAAGAAACTAACACAATTAAATCATCCATCAAAACTGGCGAAGTACTAATAGCTTTATGCGAAAAAGGTGAAAGCCTAACTTCTATGAGCTTTTACCATCGCTTGCAAAAAATCGAATCCGAACGACTTGTTTTTATCATTGGAGGGCCAAATGGACTATCCTCTGAAATAAAAAATATTGCTCGTTTTCGCCTTAGTCTTTCACCTCTCACCTTCCCGCATGAATTAGCTAGGCTTTTACTTCTTGAACAATTATACAGAGCAACTACTATCGCGAAAGGAAGCCCTTATCATCGACGGTAAAGCTATAAAAGCCCCATAGTGCAGCCCGGGGATTCCCTGTTATAGTATATTTGTACTATAGCAGGGAGCCTGGGTTACACATGGTAAAACCGCGAGTGTTGCTACCGTTAGTTAGTGGGCATGTTCCCGCAGGGTTTCCTTCACCCGCGGAGAATTATATCGATACAAGTATTGACCTAAACGAAGAATTAATACGCCATCCAGCAAGCACTTTTTTTTTACGAGTAAAAGGGGAGTCAATGAGTAATGCAGGAGTGCTAGATGGAGACCTGTTAATTGTCGATCGCAGTTTAGATCCACAGCCAGGTCACATCGTAATAGCTGTACTTGATGGAGCCTTCACTTTAAAGAAATTAACTTTTTCCAAAAACATCCCTTATTTAGAAGCAGAACATCCAAAATACCCACCAATTGATCTACGTCAATACGAAAATGTTCAAATCTGGGGTGTAGCTATATATTCCATTCACAGTCTCAATCGCTAAGAAGCAATAGAAATAAATGCCTATAGCACTCATTGACAGCAACAACTTTTATGCCGCATGCGAGCAAAGTATAGATCCTTCAATAATTAATCGTCCTTTAGTCATACTTTCTAATAACGATGGATGCATTATAGCTCGCAATGCAGAAGCTAAAGCTCTTGGCATTTCAATGGGACTACCATATTTCATCGCCCGCAACAAACTAAACAAGCTTGACATAGAAGTACGAAGTTCAAATTATGCGCTCTATGCTGATATGAGTCAACGTTTAATGAGTCTTATTAAAGAAAACTGCGAAGCAATAGAAATCTATTCAATTGATGAAGCCTTTGTAAAAGTAAGTTCTAATTCTTGCAATCTCAATCATTGGGCACGTCAACTACGCGAAACCATTTACCAAAGCTTAGGTCTACCTATTGCCATCGGAATTGGAACAACTAAAAGCCAATCCAAATTAGCAAATCACTTAGCAAAAACGACCGCATGTCACGCAGGGATATTTAATATATGCAATATATCGGAACAAGATAAGTGGCTTGAAAAAGTTGCTATAGAGAAGGTATGGGGCATTGGCAAAAAGTTAGCCTATTGGTGTCGGCTACAAGGAATCCGAAATGCCCGGCAATTACGAGACACGCCCAGCAATATACTTAAAAAAAAAGCCGGTATTGAAGGAATACGTTTACAAAGAGAATTACAAGGCAAAGAATGCTTCATTCTGTCGATTACGTCCAAGCCTAAGAAAGAAACATGTGTTAGCAGAAGCTTTAGTCGTCCTATCACTCGTATAGAAGAATTACGTCATGCGATAGCAATTCATGTCATTTGTGCAAGTGAAAAACTCCGAAGTCAAAAGCAATATGCTGCCAAAATCACTATATTTACTCGGACGAGTCTCTACACATCAACTTTTTATAGTCAATCAGCAACACATTATCTAAATATTCCCACCAATAATAGTAAGATCCTGTTATCAGAGACTTTAAGATTAACCGATCAAATATTCCATCCCAATTATTTACTAATGAAAGCAGGTGTAATCATGCAGAATCTTCTTAGCGAAGAATACTTACAACTTCATTTATTTTCAAAGAGACAACCTAAAGAAATAACGAAACAAGAGCGTTTAATGGAGACTATCGATCAGTTAAACAAACACTATGGTCGCAATACAGTGCAATGGGGTTTATGTGGCCTCAATTATGCCCATCAAAACCTCCAAAAATATTCAAATTCTTCAGCAACCACATGCCTCAAAGATATTCCTATTGTTATCGCTTGAGTGTCTATAACAAAAAAACAAACCCGGAAAAACTTATAATAAATCACTAAATAAAAATGAAATCTAGGATTTCAAAATAATCATGCTGGAATTCCTCGTATTTCTCAATGTACATGAAAAAAAGATCTTAGAATTGATCAAACAGGCAAATTATGAAGTAGAAGAAAACACACCCCTATGTCTAATAGGAGATGAATTCTTTGGTTTTCTAAAAAAACCACAGAAAAGAGTAGTTATATGTACAGAAAATGCAAAGAAATATGGTGGATATAATTTTGCAAACAGTCCTAAATCAGGGAGCGCTTTTCAAACAGGTCTTATGATAAGAAGAGCCTTAAGACACGAAGCTGTTCATATAGCACAAGAATGTAATAATGGGGAAGCAATGAATATAGTGAAAAAAGAAAATATAAAAATAAGTCCTCACAAGTTAAAGGCTCTAAAGGGTTCTACTAGTCTAACTGGAGATTATGAAGGTGAATATGAAGCTTATACCCTGGAAGATAGGCCAAGAAAAATTATATCATTGCTTAAAGAATTTTGCTTTTAACTAATTAGTTAATATATCAAAGTAACCAATTAAAATTATATTGAAAATCCTTACACTTGGTATCAAGCGCTCACTGTTTCCTTATCTTGGTTTTTCAAAGCACAACGTTGTTGATCCAAAAAAGAAATATGTTTACGTTCTGCATAATATAATTCCTGAAAATTCAATGCTTCAGTATTAAGATTATCAAACATTTCTTCTATTTTCTTTTCCATATCATATTTTTCATTTGGATATTTTTGTTCTTGCTCAATAAGCGAAGAGATACAAGTTTCGAGCGTTTCTAATCTCTGACCACTCCAGGCCTCAATTAAATGCCTACAACGCTTAAGTGATTTCTGACGTTCTAAAACAGCAAGAGTTCCTCTCAACTGAAGAAGGGGCTGTTCAATTAAAGCCAGTTGAAACTCGTCAGGCTCTAAAAGTTTTGTAAGGAGAGAACTAAGTGCCGCATTGTTTTCACTCAAGAATTTATCTAGCAATAATTTAGAAAGATCAATTATCTCAAACTCATTAGAAGCAGCAAGACCTCTATTTATAGATTCTAAAAGTTGAGCACCAATTGTTTTCTCTTCCAAATCACTAATCGCAATCCAAAGTAATCTATGATGATGCAATGCAAAATCCTCAAGTTCCCTCTGTCTTAACTCACTACGAATAGAAGCTCGACATTTAGGACAGTGAAGATATAAACGAAGGATCTGAGCTTCTAGACGCTCTCTCAAGCTAGTCTCACTAGGAAGTACAAAGCGACTAGAACGACCATGCCATCTATGGCCTTTAATTTGCTTGCGAAGGTCATCTTCTAACTGCAAAGCTAAGCGAGCTTGTCCACCACTTAGCAACTCAGAAACTTTTTGTAGATAATGAGAGCGTAATGCCGACTGCGGAATTTTTCCCAATAATTGGACTAAACTACTAACAGCTTTCTGGAACTGATCTGCCTTGCTTAAATCAGTATCTTTAAGCACTTGATCTATTTGCCAATCAATCCAAAGCGAAGATTTTTCTACAAGATTCTTATAGTCTAAGGCAGAGTGAAGACTAAGGTATTCATCTGGATCCTTACCAGAAGGCAACTCTAAAACTCTTAACTCCAATTGACCTTGCATAGCGAGGTGCTCTACTTCCCCAATCGCTCTATTAGCAGCACGAATACCTGCATTATCAGCATCAAAATTAAGTATTATCTTTTTACTATCACTACACCGACATAGTTGTTTAATCTGTTGATTGCTAAGAGCAGTACCTAAAGATGCAACTGAATTATTAATGCCTGAGGCATGAAGAGCTATTACATCAAAATAACCTTCAACAACTACAGCCTTATCTGCCTTACGAATAGCG